>NCEJ01000063.1 GCA_002280615.1 Micrococcales bacterium 32-70-13
GTCGAGCGCCTTCTCGATCTGCTCGCTGATGCGGTACTCGTCGAAGGGGTCGTGGTCGCCCTCGTGCTTCTGCACGCGGTCGAGCAGGTCGGGGGCCACGCCGCGCAAGTAGGCCTCGATGGTCTGCTGAGCATCGGCCCCGCTGATCACGAGTGAGCGGAAGTCTTCGTTGAAGACGTCGCGGATGATCTTGATGAGCAGGTCGGGCTCGCTGTGCAGCATCGCCGGCGCCGGGGTCTTCTCCAGCTGCTTGCTGATCTCGGCCCACTGGCTCGTGAGCCGCTGCACGTCGAGCGTCAGCTGCTCCTCCGTGGCGCCTTCGGCCGCGGTGCGCACGATGACGCCCACGTTCTCGGGCAGCACCTCTTTGAGGATCTTCTTGAGGCGCGCGCGCTCGGTGTCGGGCAGCTTGCGGCTGATACCGCTCATCGAGCCGTTGGGCACGTAGACGAGGTAGCGGCCCGGCAGGCTCACCTGGCTCGTCAGGCGGGCGCCCTTGTGGCCGATGGGGTCTTTCGTGACCTGCACGAGCACCTTGTCGCCGGGCTTGAGCGCGAGCTCGATGCGGCGCGGCTGGGTCTTGCCGTCGCTGTCGAGCGCGGCGGAATCCCAGTCGACCTCGCCCGAGTAGAGCACGGCGTTGCGGCCGCGCCCGATGTCGACGAACGCCGCCTCCATGCTCGGCAGCACGTTCTGCACCTTGCCGAGGTAGACGTTGCCGATAAGGCTCGACTCCTGCGAGCGGGCGACGTAGTGCTCGACGAGCACGCCGTCTTCCAGCACGCCGATCTGGATGCGCCCGTCTTTCGAGCGCACGATCATCTGGCGGTCGACGCTCTCGCGGCGGGCGAGGAACTCGGCCTCGGTCACGACCGGGCGGCGGCGCCCGGCATCGCGGCCGTCGCGGCGGCGCTGCTTCTTGGCCTCGAGGCGCGTCGAGCCCTTGATGCGCTGGGGCTCGGTGATGAGCTCAGCGGGGCGGCGCTGGCGCGAGCGGGTGGTCGGCTCGTCGTCGCGCGTGCTCTCGGTGCGACCGGCGTCACCCTCGGCCCCGCCGCGCGTGCGGCGCGAGCGCGAGCGGCGACGGCTCGTGACCGTGCCCTCCTCGTCGTCGTCGAGGTCGATCGGGGCGCGGCTCGAGCGGCTCGCGCCGGCGGGCGCGCCGCGCGGGGCGAGCACCTCGACGGGAGGCGCGAAGAACAGGAGCGAGGTCGTCGACTCGGGCTTGAGCTCGGGGAAGACGGGGGCGGCGGGAGCCTCGGGCTCGACGGGGGTCTCGGGAGCGGCGGGGGTCTCGGCAGCGGCGGGGGTCTCGTCGGCGACGGGCGCCTCGTCGACCGGGGCGGGGCCGGGCTCGGTGACCGGCGCGGCGAGCGGGCCGCCGTCGAAGCCGGGCTCGCTCTGCGCGGCGTGCTCGCTGGCCTTCTTGGGGGCACGGGATGCGAACAGCCGCGTGCGCTTCTTGGTCGTCTTCTCGTTGTCGTCACTCACCATCGCTGGTGCACTCCTCGACCGCACGGGCCGCGCCCGGACGGGAAATCTTGGGAGGGGGACGCTGCCCCCGCCGAACTCTTCTGTTGTCGTCGGCCGCGCCCCCGGTATCGAGTGCTGCGCCGGCCGGCGCTGGCGGTGCCGACCCTGTCACGATCGTGGCACTGCCGCCCCGCGCGCCCTGTCACGGCGGTGGGGCTGGGGAAACTGGCTATTCCCCGCGGTCGCGGCAATCGGTGCCGCAATACTGGTCTGGTTTGTCGCCCAAGAAGCTCTTCTGTCGGTCGTCGCGAGCGCGGCTGGCGACGACTGGTGCTCATTATCGCACGGACTCGCGAACTCGGGACGTTCGGCCCCCTCGAGCCGCCCGCGCGCCGCGGGATAATCGAGGGGTGACTGACACCGAGACCGCCGAGACGACCGCCCCCGCCACCCCGCGCCGACCGGTGGGGCTCGCGATCGTGCTCATCGTCACGGGCGCGGTCGGCTGGCTCGGCGCGATGGCGCTCATCACCGAGCGCGTGAAGCTGCTGCTCGACCCCGAGTACACCCTCAACTGCGACATCAACCCGCTCATCTCGTGCGGCAACGTCATGGCGTCGTGGCAGGCCTCGCTGCTCGGCTTCCCGAACCCTCTGCTCGGCGTCGCGGGCCTCGTCGCCCCGATCGCGGTCGGCGTGGCGCTGCTCGCGGGCGCGCGCTTCGACCGCTGGTTCTGGTGGACGTTCCTCACGGGGGTGACGGGCGCCTTCGTGTTCGTGCACTGGCTCTTCGAGCAGGCGGTCTACCAGATCGGCGCGCTGTGCCCCTGGTGCATGCTCGTGTGGCTCATGGTCATCCCGATGTTCTGGGTGCTGCTGATCTGGGCGCTCAAGGGCGACGTGCTCACGAGCAATGCCGCGGTGCAGCGGCTCGCCGGCGCGGTCTGGCCCTTCACCTGGGTGATCGTGCTCGCCAACCTTGTGGCGATCGCCGTGGCGATCCTCGTGCAGTTCCCGACGCTGCTGGGCCTGCTGCTCGGCTAGCCGCCCGCGGGCGGGCTCAGTCGAACCAGAGGGCGAGCTCGCGCGCGGCGCTCTCGGGCGAGTCGGAGCCGTGCACGAGGTTCTGCTGTACCTTCAGGCCCCAGTCGCGGCCGAGGTCGCCGCGGATGGTGCCGGGAGCGGCCGTCGTGGGGTCGGTCGTGCCCGCGAGCGAGCGGAAGCCCTCGATGACGCGGTTGCCCGCGACGCGCGCGGCGACGACGGGGCCCGACTCCATGAACTCGAGCAGGGGTTCGTAGAACGGCTTGCCCTCGTGCTCGGCGTAGTGCGCGGCGAGGCGCGAGCGGTCGGGCTGCACGAGCCGGAGGTCGACGAGCTGGTAGCCCTTCGCCTCGATGCGGCGCAGGATCTCGCCCGTGAGGTTGCGGGCGACGCCGTCGGGCTTGATCAGCACAAGGGTCTCTTCGACGGTCGTGGTCATGGGGGCTCCTTACAGAAGGGGGTGGATGCTCGGGCGGAGGTCAGGCGACGGCGCGCTTCGCGGCATCGAGCTGGGTGCCCTTGACGAAGCAGTAGATCCAGAATCCCACGAAGATCGCGGCCGTGACGGCGGCGAGCACCTCGATGAACCCGGTGGCCAGCAGCAGCACCTGCAGGGCGTGGCCGAACCACACGCCCCAGCGGTACCGCACGACGCGCGTCGCGACGAGCAGCAGCAGCACGAGCACCGCGCCGCCGCCGAAGACGAGTCCTGCGGGCAGCACGTCGAGGCCGTTGATGGCGAGGGTGCCGAAGACGACCGCGAGCACCTCCATGCCGAGGGTCACGGTGAGCAGCGACTCGAGGGCGCCGCGCTCGCGCTTCGGACGGCGGACAGGCATCGCGGTGTCGTCGGGATCGGGGGTGGCGGCGGTGTCGGTCACAGCATCCAATTCTGCTCGCGCGCGATGAGCATCGCCTGACCGACGAGCGTGATCGAGCCCGTCACGAGGATGGCGTCGTTCGGCCCGGCCTCGTCGCGCGCCTCGGCGAGGGCCACGGCCAGCTCGGGTTCGATGCGCACGCGATCGGGGCCCGCGACGGCCGTGACCGTCTCGGCGAGGTCGTCGGCCGCGACGGCCCGCGCCGAGTCGGAGCGCGTGACGATGAAGCGGTCGACGATCGGGTCGAGCGCCTCGATGATGCCGCGGTCGTCCTTGTCGGCGAGCACGCCCACGATCGCGGTGATCGAGTCGAAGGCGAAGGAGTCCATGAGGGCCCGCCCGAGCGCCTCGGCGCCGTGCGGGTTGTGCGCCGCATCGACGAGCACGCTCGGCTCGATGCCGATGAGCTGCAGCCGGCCGGGGCTCGTCACGGTCGCGAGGCCCTCGGTGAGCACGTCGTCGGCGAGCGGCTGCGTGCCGTCGCCGAGGAACGACTCGACGGCCGCGATGGCGACCGCGGCGTTGTGCGCCTGGTGCTCGCCGAAGAGGGGCAGGAAGAGCTCGCGGTACTCGCCGGCCCGGCCCCGCACGTCGATGAGCTGGCCGCCGACCGCGAGACGGGCATCCAGCAGGGCGAAGCCCACCCCCTCGGCGACGAGATCGGCCTCGTTGTGCTCGGCCGCGCTCATGAGCTCGTCCATGGCCTCGGCGGCCTGCAGGGCCGTGACGACCGTGGCGGCGGGCTTGACGATGCCGGCCTTCGTGCGCGCGATCTCGGCGACCGTCTCGCCGAGGAAGCGCGTGTGGTCGAGGGCGATGGGGGTGAACACGGCGACGTCTCCGTCGGCGACGTTGGTCGAGTCCCACTCGCCGCCCATGCCGACCTCGATCACCGCGACATCGACGGGCGCGTCGGCGAAGCTCGCGTAGGCGAGGGCCGTGAGCGCCTCGAAGTTGCTGAGCGCGGGCTCGCCGCTCGCCGCGAGCTCGGCGTCGACCATGAGCAGGTAGGGCGCGACATCGGCCCAGTTGTCGGCGAGCGCGCGGTCGGTGATGGGCTCGCCGTCGATGACGATGCGCTCGTTGATGCGCAGCAGGTGCGGGCTCGTCAGCAGCCCGGTGCGCAGGCCGTAGGCGCGCAAGATGCTCTCGATCATGCGGGCCGTCGAGGTCTTGCCGTTCGTGCCCGTGAGGTGCACGATCGCGAAGCTGCGCTGCGGGTCGCCGAGCAGCTCGACGGCCCGGCGCGCCGCGTCGAGGCGCGGCTGGGGGCTGCCCTCGCTGCCGCGGGCGAGCAGCTCGGCGTGCACGGCCTCGGCGGCCGCGCGGTCGGCGGCGGCCTGCCGCTCGTCGCCGCTCACGCGCGCACCACCGAGACGGTCACGGATGCTCCCTCGCCCACCGCGGTCGCGGTGCCGTCGCCAGCCTGGCCGACCTCGAGAGTCGTGGCAAGCGTCTCGGCGCCGATGAGCTGCCGGTGCGCCTCGATCGCGGCACGGGTCGCTTCGTCGTCAGACCCGAGCGTCAGCACGATGCGGTCGCTCACGTCGAGCCCCGCGTCTTTGCGCGCCTGCTGCACCGCGCGGATGACATCGCGCGCGAGGCCCTCGGCGGCCAGCTCGGGGGTGACGCGCGTGTCGAGCAGCACGAAGCCGCTGCCGGGCAGGAACACGACGGCCGCCGCGGGGTCGTCGAGCTCGAGCTCGAGCTCGAGCGTGTACTCCCCCGCTTCGAGCGCGATGCCGCCCGCCGTGACGAGGTCGCCGTCGACCGACCAGTCGCCGGCTTTCGCCGCGGCGATGACCTGCTGCACCTGCTTGCCGATGCGCGGGCCGGCGGCGCGCGCGTTGACGGCCAGCCGGCGCGCGATGCCGTAGTCGTCGACGAGGCTCTCGTCGAACTCGACGAGCGTCACGGTCTTGACGTTGAGCTCGTCGCGCACGATGTCGCTGAACGCCTCGAGCGCCGCGGCGCCCGGGGTCACGACCGTGAGGCTCTGCAGCGGCAGGCGCACGCGCAGGCCCTGGGCCTTGCGCAGCGCGAGGCCCGAGCTCGCGCTGGCCCGCACGCGGTCCATGGCGGCGACGAGGGCCTCGTCGGCCGGGAACTCCTCGGCGTGCGGCCAATCGGTGAGGTGCACGCTCTCGCCGCCCGTGAGGCCGCGCCAGACCTCCTCGGCGACGAGGGGGGCGAGCGGGGCCGACAGGCGGGCGAGGGTCTCGAGTGCGGTGAAGAGCGTGTCGAGAGCATCCCGATCATCGCCCGCCCAGAAGCGTTCACGACTGCGCCGCACGTACCAGTTGGTGAGCACGTCGGCGAAGTCGCGCAGCGCGGCGGCGGCGAGCGGGGCATCGAGCGCCTCGAGCTGCGCCGTCACCACGACGACGAGGTCGCGCGTCTTCGCGAGCAGGTAGCGGTCGAGCACGTTCGCCGAGTCGGTGCGGCGGCGAGCCTCGCCGAGCGTGCCCGCGTTGGCGTAGAGCGTGAAGAAGTAGTACGTGCTCCACAGCGGTAGCAAGAATTCGCGCACACTAGCGCGAATGCCCTCTTCAGTGACGATGAGGTTGCCACCGCGAATCACCGAACTCGACATCTCGAACCAGCGAATTGCATCGGAACCATCGCGGTCGAACGTCTCGAACACGTCGGGGTAATTGCGCAGACTCTTCGAGGCCTTCTGCCCGTCATTGCCCAGCACGATGCCGTGGCTGATGACGTTCTTGAACGCCGGGCGATCGAAGAGTGCCGTCGCCAGAATGTGCATCGTGTAGAACCAGCCGCGGGTCTGCCCGATGTACTCGACGATGAAGTCGGCCGGGTTGTGCGAATCGAACCAGTCGGCGTTCTCGAAGGGGTAGTGCACCTGTGCGAAGGGCATCGAGCCCGAGTCGAACCACACGTCAAAGACATCCTCGATGCGGCGCATCATCGAGCGCCCCGTCGGGTCGTCGGGATTCGGGCGCGTCAGCTCGTCGATGAACGGGCGGTGAAGGTCGACCTCGCCCTCGGCGTTGCGCGGCAGCGTGCCGAAGTCGGCCTCGAGCTCGGCGAGCGAGCCGTAGACGTCGACGCGCGGGTGGTTGGGGTCGTCGCTCTTCCACACCGGGATGGGGCTGCCCCAGTAGCGGTTGCGGCTGATCGACCAATCGCGCGCGCCCTCGAGCCACTTGCCGAACTGACCGTGCTTGACGTTGTCGGGCACCCACGTGATCTGCTCGTTGAGCTCGAGCATCCGGTCGCGGATCTCGGTGACGCGCACGAACCAGCTCGACACCGCCTTGTAGATGAGCGGGTTGCGGCAGCGCCAGCAGTGCGGGTAGCTGTGCTCGTAG
>NCEJ01000064.1 GCA_002280615.1 Micrococcales bacterium 32-70-13
GGCGGCGGTGGTGCCGGTCGAGGCGCCCGAGCGGCGCTGGCCGCCCTGGCCGCGACCCTGGCCGCGGCCGCCGCGCGAAGGCGCAGCATCCCCGTCGCGGTTGGCGCGCTTGCGCTGCGCGTTGGCGCCCTGCGAGCGTCCGCCGCCCTCCGGCTGGCGCTGAAGCACAGCGGGCAGCTCGTGGGCGGCCACGCGGGGCGCGACCTCGCCGATCAGGCGCGTGACGGCCGCCGACTCGGTCGTGACCTGCTGGGGCTGCACGCGGATGCTCGCCTTGCGCAGCAGGTCGGCCGTGTCACGGCGTTGCTCGGGCAGCACGAGGGTCACGACGTCGCCCGCGGCGCCGGCACGAGCCGTGCGGCCCGAGCGGTGCAGGTACGCCTTGTGCTCCATGGGCGGGTCGACGTGGATGACGAGCTCGATGTCATCGACGTGCACACCGCGCGCCGCGACATCCGTCGCCACGAGCACGCGCACGCTGCCGTCGCCGAACGCGGCGAGGTTGCGGTCGCGCGCGGGCTGCGAGAGGTTGCCGTGCAGGTCGACCGCGGGAATGCCCTGCTCGGTGAGCGCCTTGGCAAGCTTCTTGGCCGTGTGCTTCGTGCGCATGAACAGGATGCGGCGGCCGCTTCCTGAGGCGAGTGCGGTGATCATGCGCTTCTTCTCATCGGCGCCCGAGAGCTCGAACACGTGGTGCGTCATGTCGGCGACGGGCGAGTTGGCTTCGTCGACGGAGTGCATGACGGGGTTGTGGAGGAACTGCTTGACGAGCTTGTCGACCCCGTTGTCGAGGGTCGCGCTGAACAGCAGGCGCTGGCCGTCGTTCGGCGTGGCTTTCATGATGCGGGTCACGCCGGGCAGGAATCCGAGGTCGGCCATGTGGTCGGCCTCGTCGAGCACGGTGATCTCGACGGCGTCGAGGGTCACGAAGCGCTGCTGCATGAGGTCTTCGAGGCGGCCGGGGCACGCGACGATGATGTCGACGCCCGCGTTGAGGGCTTGCACCTGGCGGTGCTGCGAGACGCCGCCGAAGATGGTGGTCGTCGTGAGGCCGTAGGCCTTCGCGAGCGGCTCGAGCACGGCGTTGATCTGCGTGGCGAGCTCGCGCGTCGGGGCGAGCACCATGCCGAGCGGGGCGCCCTTGCGGCGCGATCCGCCGGCGAGGCGGGTGCCGAGGCGCGCGATCATCGGAATGGAGAAGGCCAGGGTCTTGCCCGAGCCGGTCTTGCCGCGGCCGAGCACGTCGCGCCCGGCGAGGGTGTCGGGGAGAGTGTCGACCTGGATGGGGAAGGCCTCGGTCTTGCCCTGCGCGGTCAGCACCTCGACGAGCGGATACGGAACGCCGAGGGCGCTGAAGGTGGAGTTCTGGGTTGATGGGTTCTGCGTGGTCATGGTGGTGCCTTTCGCGCGTGCGCGATCCCCGGCATCCGCGACCGAATGGTCAGGATGCGGTGCGCACGACGAGCGCGCGCGTGCAGGGATCGAAGTGGCGACGGCGGCAGTGGCCGACATCGTTCGCCGTGAGAAAGTATCGAACCGCCGGGCTGCGCGAGTCGGTGCGCGGGGGGCGGGATGAGGAAGCGTTCTACGACGCAGGAGAGCTGAGAACAGTTCTGCCTATGCGACAACCGTAGCAGGTCGCCCCGACGACCGGCCTCAGAGCGTCAGGCGCCCGTCGCCGTAGCGCTCGCCGACCGGGATCTCGACCTCGACGACGTTGCCGGGCGGGGCCAGCGGGCACGCCCACGCCTCGTCGTAGGCGCACGAGGGGTTGTAGGCGAAATTGAAGTCCAGAACGAGCGACCACGGCGCGCGACCTCCGCCGAAGTCGGCGCCCTTGACGGTGTCGAGCAGGTAGCGCCCGCCGCCGTAGGTGCCGCCGGGCACGCGCGAGAGGGCGTCGCGCACGGGCACGAAGAGTCCGCCTCCGTACGAGGCGAGCCGCCACACGTCGAGCGAGCCGACGCCGGGCACCTCGACGAGCCCGAGCCGCTCGAAGGGCACGACCCCGTCGGTGCCGGTCTCGACCTCGATGCGCCGCGGTTCCGCATCCTGAATCACGCACTCGAACCGCCATGCCGGGTCGTACGGCTTCACGCGCAGTCCCGTGAACGCCTCGCGGTCGGCGGGCAGCAGGGGCGAGGCGGGGTGGTGCGCGAAGAGCTCGTCGCGCGTGCGGCGCCAGTGGTCGTGCGCGGCGGCCAGGTCGGTCGCGGCGCGCAGCTCGGCGTAGAGCGCGGCGATGCGGCGCCGCCAGTCGGCGACGGCGAGGGCCGTGACGGCGCGATCAGGCGTCGCGGATGTCGTGCTCACGACCGACCGCCAAACTGGGCACCCCAGCCGGGCGCGAGCTGGCGAATCTTCCGTGCCCTCAGTTGCCAGAACACCCAGAAGCCCAGCCACGCGACGGGGGTCAGCACGCCGGCGCCGATCTCGAGGGTGTCGCGAAACCGCGTGCGGGCCTCTGACGAGATGTCGTCGGCGCTGATCGCCATCTGGTGGTGCCAGCTCGAGACGATGCGCATGGCACCCGTCAGCGGGCCGCCTTCGTCGTGCACGATGCGCGTGCCGTCGGGCAGCGTCTCGTCGCGCAGGCGGATCAGCTGTGAGCCCATCGGCAGCACGTCGAGCATTCGCAAGCGCACGCGATGCTCGGTGTCGACCCATCGATCGGGAAACCCGCCGGGCTCGAGCGACTCGGCCGTCGTGATCGGCCCCGAGACCGCGCGGAACACCGTGGGGGAGTGCAGGGCCTCCCACGCCGCATCGGCCGGGCAGTCGAGCAGCAGATCGAGTCGCACGCGCATGCGCCCAGTCTGGGGCACGTCGATACGATCGACCTGTGACCGGCCCTCTCGACTCCTCCGCCCCCGACGAGCAGCAGCGCTACCAGGTGCGGTTCGACGTCGGGCTCGACGGCGCTCGCCGCATCGGCGGCTCGGCCCACCTGCTCGTCTGGTGCGACGGCCTCGCGACCGAGCCCGTGCCTGTGGATGCCCTGCCCCCGCACCTCGAGGTCATCGACGCCCGCTGCGGTGCGGCATCCGCGATCGCGCAGCGGCTGCTCGCGCTGCAGGCCGCACGCGGCGAGCGCACGATGGTCGCGGTGGTCGCGGCGGGGGCGCCCGTGCAGGCGCCGGAGGGCATCCCGGTCGAAGACCTGCTGCTCGCGGGCGCCGTGATCGACGCCCTCGGCGCCGTCGGCATCGACGCGACGAGCCCCGAGGCGGCCGTCGCCGCGGCGGGCTACCAGGGGCTGCGCGGCGCCGTCGCGCACATGCTCAGCGCCTCGGTCGGGGGCAGGATGCTCGCCGCGAGCGACGGCCCCGAGGCAGTAGCCGCGGCGCGGGCGCGCTGGGAATCGCCCGAACTCGTGGTGCTGCGGGAATTCGACCTGCCAGCCTGAGGTTGTGCCGAAGAACCGGCACCACTCGACCGCAGGAGGACCCATGAAGGCTCACGTCAACGGCACCGTCATCGCCGAGGCTCCCGAGAGCGAGCTCATCAAGATCGAGGGCAACTGGTACTTCCCGCCGTCGAGCATCGTCGACGGCTTCCTCTCGCAGAGCCCGACCCCCTACACCTGCCCCTGGAAGGGCGAGTGCCAGTACTTCACCGTGACGGTCGACGGCCAGGCGCTGCCCGACCGCGCGTGGAGCTACCCGACCCCGTTCCCGAGCGGCATCGAGCGCGTCGGCAAAGACTTCAGCAACTACGTGGCCTTCTGGAAAGAGGTCAGCGTCTCGGAGTAGGCCGCACGGGGCGACGGGCGCGCGGTCGGCTCAGCCGGCCGCGGCCTGCCGTTCGTGCCACGTGATGAGCGCGGCACGGCTGAACGAGCGCGAGCATCGGCCGCATGAGACCTCGCGGCCGGGGCGGCGGAACCGCACGAACTCGTGGCCCCGCGGGCACGACCCGCGCCAGCGCGCACGGTCGTCGGCGATGGGCCCGTCGTGCGTCACCCCACCGACGTAGCCGAGGTCGCGCGCGATGCGCCGCCACTCGGCCCCGTGGCCCGTGCCCGGGCCGGCGAGCGCGTGCGCCACCTCGTGCAGCAGCGTCTGGTGGATGGCGTCGTCGTCGAAGCGCTCGGCCAGGTGCCGCGACACCGTGATGCGCTTGCGCCGGAAGTCGCACAGGCCCGCCCGGCGCGTGGCCCGGTCGAAGTCGAAGGTCCAGGTGTGGTCGAGGTGCAGGGCGAGCAGGGCGTTCGCCCAGTGCCGCACCCGCTCGAGATCGCTCACAGCACGATGGTAGGCGCGACCACCGACGTCAGCCGCGCGGCCCGAGGGTCACGGCGTAGAGGTGGTCGTCGCCCGCGCGCGGGTCGCCGCGCCCGTCGGTGTTGTTCGTGATGATGAGCAGCCGCCCGTCGGGGGCGGCGACGGCGTCGCGGATGCGCCCGAGCTGCTGCACGAAGTGGCTCGTGCTCTCGCCCGGGGTGCCGATGTCGATCGCGCGCAGCCGCTGGCCGCGCAGCCCGGTGACGAAGAGCGTGTCGTCGACGATGCCGAGCCCGCTCGGGCTCGCCTCGCTCGTCGGCCACTGCTGCACGGGGTCGGTGTAGCCGGCCCGGCCGCCGATGCCCTCGACGACGGGCCAGCCGTAGTTCGCCCCGGGCTCGATGCGGTTGAGCTCGTCCCACGTGTTCTGCCCGAACTCGGCGGCCCACAGCTGCCCCGAGCGGTCGAAGGCGATGCCCTGGGGGTTGCGGTGCCCGAGCGAGTAGACGTACGAGCCCGGCGTGGGGTTGTCGGCGGGCACTGTCCCGTCAGGCGTGAGCCGCAGGATCTTGCCGGCGAGCGAGCCGGGGTCTTGCGCGAGGCCGGTCTGCTGGGCGTCGCCCGTGGTCGCGTAGAGCATCCCGTCGGGCCCGAAGGCGAGGCGCCCGCCGTTGTGGGTGCCCGCTTTCGGGATGCCCGCGAGCACGACCTCGCCGGCGCCGAGCCCGTACGACCCGGGTGCGCCGGTCAGCTCGTACCGCACGATGCGGTTGTCGGAGGCCGCCGTGTGCGCGACGTAGAGGTACGGCGTGCCCGTGTCGCGCGCGGCGATGCCGAGCAGCCCGCCCTCGCCGCCCGGAACGACGCCCGCGACCGTGCCGACGACGCGCAGCGCGCCCTCCGGGGTGAGCTCGAGAACCCGTGCGGTGTCGCGCTCGCTCAGGAGGACGGAGCCCGTCGGCAGCGGGGCGATCGACCAGGGGGCGCTCAGCCCCGTGACGAGCGGGTCGAGCTCGCCCGTGGGGGCGAGGGGCACGACGGGCTCGGCACTCGCGCTCGACGTCGGGATCGGGGCCGGCTCGGGCGTGCCGACCGCGACGGGCATGCGCTCGGCAGCCGCGCAGCCGGCGAGTGCGAGCGCCGCAACGAGGGCGGCGGCGATTGCCGTGGTCGACAGGCGCGAGCGACGCATCGGCACTCCTCCCCTCCGGGCCTCCTCCTCCAGCATCCCCCCGTCCGCTGGGTGCCCGGTGAGCGTCGACCGGGGCAGGGTGTACTGTCGGCCGTGCACGTGAGGAAAGGTCGGCGATGTCGCTGTTCGAGCTGGTGGGGGGTGCCGAGGGCGTTCGGCGATTCGTCGACGAGCTCTCGCGGCGGCTCGACGACGACCCCGAGCTCGGCCCGCTCTTCGAGGGCGTCGAGGGCTCGACCCTGCGCGCGCACCGCGAGCACTACCTCGCCGCCATCCTCGGCGGCCCCGAGAACTACAGCGGGCGCGGGCTGCGCGAGGCGCATCGGCCGCTCGGGCTCACCGACGCGCATCTCGACCGCTTCCTCGTGGTCGCGGCCGAGAGCCTCGCCGACACGGGGGCGCCGCCCGCTGCCGCCGCCGAGGTGCATGAGCTGCTCGAGCGCCTCCGGCCCGTCATCGTGACGCCGGGCCGCCGCGCGTGAACAAGCTCGTCGCCGGGGCCGGCGAGGGCACCGCCGTCTGATCGCTCACGACAGGGGCGCCGGCGATCCAGTTGACGAGCTCGCGACCGGCGATGACCGCCGCGGGGTGCGGCCCGCGCGCCATGAGGCGCGGCATCCAATCGAGGGGCAGTTCCGAGGCCGAGGCGATGAGCACGACGTTGCCGAAGCGTCGGCCCTTGAGCACGCTCGTCTCCGCGAGCGCCGCCACGTCGTCGAGCACGAGCCGCAGCGTGGCCGCCTGCCCGCGCGCGAAGGCGAGCCCCGGCCCGTCGGCGACGTTGACGGCGATGATGCCGCCCGGGGCGAGGAAGGCCGCGGCCTCGCGGTAGAACTCGGCGCTCGTGACGTGGGCGGGGATGCGCGCGCCGCTGAACACGTCGACCACGACGAGGTCGACCGCGCCGTGCAGTGCGGCGGGCAGGCGGGCGAGCATCGCGCGGGCATCCCCGTATCGCACCCTGATGCCCGACTGCCGGGGCAGCGGAAGGTGCTCGCGCACGAAGCCGACGAGCGCCTCGTCGAGCTCGATGACCTGCTGGCGCGACCCGGGCCGCGTCGCGTGGATGTAGCGCGGCAGCGTCAGGGCGCCGGCCCCGAGGTGCAGGGCGGTCATGGGCTGACCGGGGTCGCCCCACTCGTCGATGACGTGGCCGATGCGCTGCACGTACTCGAAGAACAGCCGGCTCGGGTCGTCGAGGTCGACGTGCGACTGCGGCGTGCCGTCGACGACGAGGGTGTAGCTGCCGTCGGCCCAGCGATCGGGCTCGATGACCGCGCGCAG
>NCEJ01000217.1 GCA_002280615.1 Micrococcales bacterium 32-70-13
CGGCGGGAAGGAGACGACCTGCTCGCGCATGTCGACGAGCGGCCGGAGCCGGTCGATGAACGGGATGAGGATATTGAGGCCCGGCTGCAGCGTGCGCTGGTAGCGGCCGAGCCGCTCGACGACGCCCGCGTAGGCCTGCGGCACGATGCGGATCGATCGCAAGATGACGACGATCACGAAGATGCCGACGACGATGAGCAGGGCTGTCACGAACAGCTGCCCCACGAACTCGGTGGCGGAGATCATGCGGTCTCGCTCCTCTCTCGGGGCGCCACGACGGCGGTCGCCCCCTCGATGCGGACGACGGTCAGGCGGTCGCCCTCCGCCGGGTTCGGTGCGGAATCCTCGGTCTCGAGGCGCGCGGTCCAGGTCTCGCCGTTCGCGAGCTTCACGTAGCCCGCACCGTCGACGAAGGCGGTCGAGACGCGCGCGGCCATGCCGACGAGAGCGTCGACGTTGGTGCGGGCGGGCTCGCGCCCGCGATCGAGCGTCTTCAGCAGCAGGGGGCGGATCGTGAAGAGCAGCAGCCCCGAGATGATGGCCGCGGCGAGGATCTGCACCCACCACTCCGCACCGAGGAGGTTCGCGCCGAGCCCGCCGATGAGCGAGCCCGCCGCGATCATGAGGAAGGTGAACTCGAGGGTCAGCACCTCGATGATCACGCAGACGATCACAAAGACCAGCCACACGATCCAGAGGTACTGCGTCAGATCGACCACGTCGCCCCTTCATCAGAAAACCGCGTTCCGCTCACGCTATCACCGGCCTCCGGCGGCATGCTGGGCCGCTCAGACGGTAGGGTCGTGAACCGTGAACAGCCCCCTGCAGCCCGGCTCGCTCGCCGGCAAGACCGCCCTCGTCACCGGCTCCTCGCGCGGCATCGGCGCCGACACGGTGAAGTACTTCGCCGCGGCCGGCGCCAACGTCGTCATCAACTACCGCGCCAAGGCGCCGCGCGCCGAGAAGCTCGTCGCCGAGATCGAGGCCGCGGGCGGCCAGGCGATCGCCATCGGCGCCGACCTCACCGACCCCGCGTCCGTCACGGCGATGATGGATGCGGTGCACGAGCGCTTCGGCGGCCTCGACATCCTCGTGCTCAACGCCTCCGGGGGCATGGAGTCGGGCATGGGCGAGGACTACGCCCTGAAGCTCAACCGCGATGCGCAGGTGAACGTGCTGACCCGCGGCACCGAGCTCATGGGCCCGGGTGGCCGCGTCGTGTTCGTCACGAGCCACCAGGCGCACTTCATCCGCACCGTGCCGACGATGCCCGAGTACGAGGCGGTCGCCTCGTCGAAGCGCGCGGGCGAGGACGCCCTGCGCGCGCTCATCCCCGAGCTCGAGGCGAAGGGCATCGGTTTCACGGTCGTCTCGGGCGACATGATCGAGGGCACCATCACGGCGACCCTGCTCGAGCGCGCCGCTCCCGGCGCGATCGACGCGCGCAAGGAGGCGGCC
>NCEJ01000065.1 GCA_002280615.1 Micrococcales bacterium 32-70-13
CCCGCACCGCCGACCCTCGGCCTCGTGCCCGCCTGGGCCTTCGAGCAGCCCCCCGTCGCCGAGCTCGAGGTCGCCGCCGACGAGCACGACCAGCTCGTCGTGAACGACCGCGCCCTGAGCACGCCCGGCGCCGGTGAGGCCGTGCAGGTCAGCGCCTTCGTGCCGGCGCGCGTCACGGTCTCGATCGCCGAACCGCTGCTGCGCGCCGAGTCGGTGACGACGCGGGTCGAGGCGGGCGGCAGCCGGATCGAGCTCGCGGTGCGCCCGAGCGAGCGGCTCGAGCGCACCGTGCGGCGCGAGCTCGAGGAGGTGCTGCTCGCGTGCAGCGAGCAGCGGGTGCTGCTGCCCGCGGGGTGCCCCTTCGGCATCGAGATCGTCGACCGCGTGGTCGAGCCGCCGGTCTGGAGCCTCGACGACACCCTCGACCTCATCATCGAGCCGGGCGACCGGCCCGGCGTGTGGCGCGTACGCGGCGAGGGGAGCGTGCAGTTCACGGTCACCGTGCAGCGGCTGTTCGACGGCGTGCTCGTCGATCGCGACGAGCCGCTCGGCTTCGTCGTGCGCGGCGATGTCGTGCTCGGGCCCGAGGGTCCGGTGCTGACGGTCTACCCGCCCGAGGGCTGATCAGGCGCCCGGCGCCCCGCGCCCCGGCTGCCCGCGCGCTCGCTCGCCGCCGCGCGCTCGGCGAGCATGGCGTTCCAGGCCTCGAGGTCGGCATCGCCGTCGCGATCGGCGCGCCGGTCGAGGCGCTTGGTCTCGCGACCGTCGGCGCGGCTCCAGCTCCAGACCACGAGCATCGCGAGCACGAGGGTCGGGATCTCGCCGACGCTCCAGGCGATGCCGCCGCCCGTCTGCTGGTCGGCGAGCGGGGCCTGGCCCCACTCGCGGCCCATGGCGCCGAACCATTCGGGCAGCAGCAGCCCCGTTCCCGTGATGAGCGAGAGCCCGAAGAAGGCATGGAAGGCCATCGTCGCGAGCAGGATGATGAGCCGGATCGGGTACGGCGGCCGGTACGGCGCGGGGTCGACGCCGATCAGGGCGTTGACGAAGAGGTAGCCGCTGAGCAGGAAGTGCACGATCATCCACTGGTGGCCCAGGTGGTCGCTCACGGCCCACGAGAACAGCGGCGAGTAGTAGAAGACGAGCAGCGACACGGCGAAGACGACCGAGGCCACGAGCGGGTGGCCGACGATGCTCGCGAAGCGCGAGTGCACGATCGCGAGGATCCACTCGCGCGGGCCGCGCGAGCCGTCTTTGCGGGCGTGGATGGCCCGTGCCGCGAGCGTCACGGGCGCGCCGAGCACGAGCATCACGGGAATGCCCATGCTGAGCACCATGTGGCCGAGCATGTGGACGCTGAACAGGTAGCGCTCGTACACCGCGAGGCCGCCGCTCGTCACGACGACGAGCGTGATCATGCCGAGCGTCCAGAGGATGGTGCGGTGCAACGGCCACGCGTCGCCGCGACGGTGCAGCCGCACAACCCCCGCGAGGTAGAAGAAGGCGCCGAAGCCCGCGAGCAGGGCCCACAAGAGGTTGAGGTCCCACTCGGTCGCGAGCCGCCACGCTTCGAACGCGGGGGGCAGGGGGGCGCCGGTGAGGATCTCGGCGGGGCTCGGGTCGGCCACCTGGTCGACGGGCACCTGTGCCACGGGGGTGGGAGTGCGGGCGAGCGCGGCCGCGAGCCCCGAGGCGATGCCCATGAGCGCGAGCTCGGCCGTGACGATGATCCAGAACGTCGTGCGCGGCCGCTGCTCGCGCTCGAGGCGCCGGATGAGCGAGCGCCGGTAGGCGGCGCCGAACGCGCCGAGCCCGATGAGGGCGACGACCTTGGCCGCGACGATCGCGCCGTAGGGGGTCGCGAGGGCCTCGAGTCCGCCCATGCGCAGCTGCGCGCTCACGAGCCCGGAGGTCGCGACGACGATGAAGGCGACGAGCGCGATGGTCGAGTAGCGCGCGAGCACGACCGGCAGGCGATCGGCGAGGGCTCGGCGCGCGAGCACGATCGTCAGCAGCCCGCCGACCCACACCGCGGCGAAGACGCTGTGCAGGTAGACCGCGGTCACGGCCGCGTCGTGGTCGGCGGTGCCGCCCGTGTGGCCGGTCTGCGCGACGGGCCACAGCGCCGCGACCGCGACGAGGGCGACGCCCGCGAGCACGGCAGGGCTGCGCACTGCGAAGCACAGCACCGTCACGGCGGCGGCCATGAGCGTGGTCGCGAGCCACGCCTGGCCGAGCTCGGTCGTGCTGAGGAAGGCGGCGATGAGCCTGCCGAAGCGGTCGTCGAGCGCGACGGGCTCGACGTAGGCCGCGAGGAAGGTGAAGAAGGCGGAGGCGGCGCTCGCGACGGTCCACACGGCGGCCGAGGCGGCGGCGATGTCGAGCGCACGGCCGTGCTCGGGCCGCTCGGGTGAGAGTGCCAGCAGGGCGAGCAGCAGGCCGCCGATCGCGCCGGCTGCGCCGAGCGTGGCGGCGAGCTTGGCGATCGGGAGGCCGTACCGCACGACGGCACCCGGATCGCTCAGCAGGGGCGCCTCGGCCCCGCCGCCGAGCACGAGCCCGACGAGCACGGCGACGAGCGCCGAGCCGCCGAGCGCCGCGACACCGATCGCGCCCCACGGCAGGGGCGCGATGCGCGGCGCGGTGCGCGGTGCGCTCTGCGTCTCGGGGGCTGCGGTCGTCACCCCTCCAGGCTAGGCGACGGCGCTGAGCGGCGGCTCAGCCCGACCACCCCGAACCCCGCGGACGCACGGAGGGCGGCCCCCCGTCATCGGGGGACCGCCCTCACCTCGCGCGGACGCGGGCGTTCGTGGAGCTGCTGACTACTTGGCAGCGGCCTTCAGCTTGCTGCCGGCGCTGACCTTGACGCCGTACGACGCCTTGATCTGGATGGCCTCGCCGGTCTGGGGGTTGCGACCCGTGCGGGCGTCGCGGTGGGTGCGCTCGAAGGCGATCCAGCCGGGGATGGCGACCTTCGTGCCGCTCTTGACGGCGCCGGAGACGACCGAGAAGAGGCCGTCGATCGCGCGGTTCACATCAGCCTGGCTCAGGCCCGACTCAGCGGCGATGGCCGCGACAAGCTCGGAACGGTTCATGGTGTCCTCCTCGGACCTCAATGTTGGTGGAGACGGCCCGCGGTCGTGATCTGACCGTGAACCGCCTCGACGGTACCAGCACATCCGCGTGTTTCCGGGCATTTCGACGCGGTGCGGCGCAACCGGTGATCGGCGGTGCGAAAAGGGAGGAGGGGGCGCCCCGTGCGGGGCGCCCCCTCCTCGAGGCGGTGCGTGGTGCGAGCGGGTGCTACCAGCTCGACTTGGTGATGCCGGGCAGCTCGCCGCGGTGCGCCATGTCGCGGAAGCGCACACGCGAGATGCCGAACTTGGTCAGCACACCGCGGGGGCGGCCGTCGACCGCGTCGCGCGACCGCACGCGCACGGGCGAGGCGTTGCGGGGCAGCTTCTGCAGGCCCTTGCGCGCGGCCTCGCGCGACTCGTCGGTGCCGTTCGGGTCGACGAGCGCCTTCTTCAGCTCGAGTCGCTTCGCGGCGTACCGCTCGACGACGACCTTGCGCTGCTCATTGCGCGCGATCTTGCTCTTCTTCGCCATGACTTAGCGCTCCTCGCGGAATTCGACGTGCTTGCGGATGACCGGGTCGTACTTCTTGAGCACGAGGCGGTCGGGGTCGTTGCGACGGTTCTTGCGGGTCACGTAGGTGTACCCGGTACCGGCGGTCGACTTGAGCTTGATGATCGGACGGACGTCCTGCTGCTTGGCCACTAGATCTTCTCCCCACGGGCGAGGAGGTCCTTCACGACCGACTCGATGCCCCGGGCGTCGATGGTCTTGATGCCCTTCGCCGAGAGCGTCAGCGTGACGTTGCGGCGAAGCGACGGCACGAAGTACGTCTTCTTCTGGATGTTCGGATCGAACCGGCGCTTGGTGCGCCGGTGCGAGTGCGAGATGTTGTGGCCAAAGCCGGGAACGGCTCCGGTCACCTGGCAGACGGCTGCCATGGTTCCTCCAATATGCGGCTACCGTACGGCGAGCGCCGTACCCAAGGTCACTTGTCGGCACGCAGACACCCGGTGCTCCGGGACGGAGCGTTCTCGCCGGATGGTGCTGGCGAGACGGGAGCGCGTACAAGACGGGCGGATGGCCGCCCGACACAAACCCCTAGCCTACGACGAAAGGGCCTCGGCCTGCAATCTCGCGCACGCCTCGCACAGGCCGAAGACGTCGACGACGTGCTCGGCGCGGGTGAAGCCGTGCTCGGCGGCCACCTGCCGGGCCCACTCCTCGACGGCTCGAGCCTCGATCTCGACCGTGAGCCCGCAGGTGCGGCAGATGAGGTGATGGTGGTGGCTGCCGGGCGTGCACGCGCGGTAGAGCGCCTCGCCCTCCTGCTGCAGCGAGTCGGCCTCGCCCTCCTCGGCCAGATCGGCGAGGGCGCGATAGACGGTGGCGAGCGCGATGCTCGAGCCCGCTTCCTTCAGGGCCCCGTGCAGGGCCTGGGCGCTCACGAAGCCCTCGTGCTCGCCGAGCGCCGTGCGCACGGCCTCGCGCTGCCACGTGTTGCGCTTCATCGGGCCACCCGCGCTCTCGAGCCGATGATGCGGCACACTACGTAGATCGCGAACGAGATGGTCGTGATGTACGGGCTGATCGGCAGCGAGCCGCCGATGGCGAGCAGGATGCCGCCGACGGCCGAGACGAGCCCGAACACCATGCTCAGCACGGGCACCATGACGGGCGAGCTCGAGACGCGCAGCGCCGCAGCCGCCGGCGTGACCAGCAGCGCCATGACGAGCAGGGCGCCGATGACCTGCACCGACACGGCGACCGTGAGCCCCAGGAGCGTCATGAACAGGATGCTCAGCGCGCGGCTCGGCACGCCCCGAGCGCTCGCCACCTCGGCGTCGAGGCTGTCGAAGGTGAGGGGGCGCCAGACGATGAGCAGGGCGACGAGCACGACGATGCTGATGCCGATGAGCAGCCCGAGCTGCGGCAGGTCGACGCTGATGATCTGACCTGTGAGCAGGCCGAACTTGTTGCCGCTGCGGCCCGGGTACAGGGCGAGGAAGAGGATGCCCAGGCCAAGGCCGAAGGGCATGAGCACGCCGATGATCGAGTTGCGGTCGCGCGCCTTCGCGCCGAGCACGCCGATGAGGCCCGCGGCGATGAGCGAGCCGACGATCGAGCCGCCCACGACGTTGAGGCCGAGCAGCAGGGCCGCCGCGGCCCCCGCGAACGAGAGCTCGCTGATGCCGTGCACCGCGAAGGCCATGTCGCGCTGCATGACGAAGACGCCGATGAGCCCGCCGACGATGCCCAGGACGGCGGCGGCGATGATCGAGTTCTGCACGAGCGCGAGCAGCTGCACGTAGGTGCCGGGGTCGACGGTGATCATGCCGTCACCTCGTGGTGATGCTCGAGCTCGGGAACCCCGACGACGACGACGCGCCCGTGCGAGCGGAACACCTCGACCGGTGTGCCGTACAGCCGGGTGAGCACGTCGCTGCGCAGCACCTCGTCGGGCGTGCCCACCGTGAACCGGCCCTGCGCGAGGTACAGCACGCGGTCGACCATGCCCAGCACGGGGTTGATGTCGTGCGTCACGAAGACGACCGCCGTGCCGTGCTCTCGCCGCCGGGCGTCGATGAGCTCGCTGACGGCGCGCTGGTGCTGAAGGTCGAGGCTCATGAGGGGTTCGTCGCACAGCAGCAGGGTCGGGTCGTCGGCGAGGGCCTGCGCGACCCGCAGCCGCTGCTGCTCACCGCCCGAGAGGCTGCCGAGCGGCCGGTCGGCGTAGTCGGCGGCGCCGACCGAGGCAAGCAGGGCATCCACCTTCTCGCGATCAGCGCGCGTCGAGATCGGCGGCCCCCAGCGGGTGCCGTTGACGCCGAGCGCGACGAGGTCGCGGCCGCGCAGCGGGGTTCCGGGCGCGGCGATCTTCTGCTGCGGGATGTAGCCGATGCGGCGGTGCCCGCGGTGCGCGGCGTGACCGCCCACGAGCACGGTGCCCTCGTCGAGACGGCGCTCGCCGAGCATCGCGCGCAGGAGGCTCGTCTTGCCGGTGCCGTTCCCGCCGAGCACGGCGATGAACTCGCCGGGGCGCACGTCGAGGTCGAGGCCGCTCCAGAGCTCGCGGTCGCGCACGCGGAGGGCCCCGCCGCGGATGCTGAGCACGGGGCTCGGCGTCGCGGCGGGGCCTCCCGCTGCCGGATCGGTCGTCACGCGGCGAGCGCCGCCGCGACCGCTTCGATGTTCGCGCGCATCCACGAGACGTAGTCTTCCCCGTCGGGCAGGGTTTCGACGAATGAGACCACCGGGATCCCCGCCGCTTCGGCCGCCGCGCGCACGCGCTCGGTCTCGGGGCTCGCGGTCTGCTCGTTGTAGGCCAGCAGGCGCACCTCGCCCGAGGCGATGAGGTCGAGCACCTCCTGCAGGGCGAGTGGAGGCACGTCGGCGCCCTCCTCGATCGCCTCGCTGAACTCCTCGGGCGTCTCGTCGTCGAAGCCGAGCTCGGCGAGCAGGTAGGCGGGCACGGGCTCGGT
>NCEJ01000066.1 GCA_002280615.1 Micrococcales bacterium 32-70-13
GGCCGGGAACACAAAGGTCGCCGCGCGCCGCCACCGGCACCGCCTCGCACGCCGCCCCGGGCGACTGGCAGAGTCGCGGCTCCGGCTAGGGCGTCTCGCTCGCGCGCAGCCAGTCGAGCAGGTGCCGCAGCGTCGCCTCGGGTGCATCGCGGTGCACGCTGTGACCCGCACCGGGCACGACGGCCAACTCGAGCAGGGGGTTGGTGGCGAGCACGGTGGCCGCGTGCTCGCCAGCGAACATCGAGCCGTGGTCGGGGTCGGCCGCGATCACGAGCGTCGGCGCGGCGATGTGCGGCACGAACGCCGTAGCGTCCCAGTCGTCGTTGTCGAGCACGGCCCGCTCGAGGGCGAATCGCGAGGCCGACTTCACGGCCCGCACCCGGAACTCGATGTCGAGCGGGTGCCAGTGCGGAAACTGCTCGGCGATGCTCGCCACGGTCGCCGCGTCGAAGTTCGCGAGCTGGCCGTCGAGCACGGCCTGCCGCGCCGAGGCGTCGAGCGCGAGCGCGGGGTCGAGCAGCACGAGGTGCTCGGCCCAGCTGTCGTCGGTGCCCGCCGCCTGCGCCGCCGCGGCCGCACCGATCGAGTGCCCCACGACGAGCTGCCAGGCCCCTCCGCCCGTCGGCCGCGTGCCGAGCAGGTCGCCCGCGAAGTCCTCGATGCGGTAGCGGGATGCCCGCGGCGCGTCGCCGTGCCCCCGAAGATCGACGGCCGTCGCCGACCACCCGGCATCGGCGAGGCCCTCGCTCAGGCGCCACGTGGTCTGCGCCGACGAGCCGAGACCGTGCACGAGCAGTGCGCGGCGGGGGCTCGCGGGGTCGCCCCAGTGCCAGCGAGGAAGCGTGACCGTGCTCATGCGCAGGAGCCTAGTCGCGCCGTCACCGGCCCGCCGAGCCGGGCCGCACCGGGAATCGGCTGAGTGCGGGAATCGATCGCCGGGTGCCCCGGTTACGGCTCAGCATGACCCGCATCATGATCATCGTCGGCTCCGTCCGCCCCGGCCGCATCGGCCTGCCCATCGCCCACTGGGTGCGCGAGCGCGCCGCCGCCGCCGGCCACGAGGTCGACCTCGTCGACCTCGCCGAGCTGAACCTGCCGTTCATGGACGAGCCCGAGATGCCCGGCAAGCGCGCCTACACGAAGCCGCACACGATCGCGTGGAGCGCCCGCGTCGAGCAGGCCGATGCCGTGCTGCTCGTGAGCCCCGAGTACAACCACAGCTACAGCCCCGCGCTCAAGAACGCGCTCGACTACCTGCAGCACGAGTGGGCCGCGAAGCCCGTGGGCGTCGTGAGCTACGGCGGGGCATCCGCGGGCCTGCGCGGCGCCGCCGCCCTCGACCAGGTGCTCACGACGCTCGGGCTCGTGCGCGTTCCTGTCGACATGGCGATCAGCGGCCCCGCGGCGCACCTCGTCGACGGCGCCTTCGTGGCGACCGAGAAGCAGGATGCGACGCTCGCCCGCATGATCGACCAGCTCGGCCGCTACGCGGAGGCGCTGCGCCCGCTGCGCTCGTAGCCGCGAGCCTCAGGCGGCAGCGCGGGTCAGCTGACCGTCTGCACCGGTTCGGTGTCGGGCAGCGGGCTCGCGTCGCGCCCGCGCAGGTCGGGGTGCCAGCTGCGGAACAGCACGGCCACGAGCATCCCGACCGCCGCGAAGGCGAGGGCGGCGAGGAAGCCGCCGATCGGGCCGATGCCGTCGATGAGGAAGCCGGCGATGGCCGAGCCGAGCGCCGCGCCGATGAGCTGGCCGGTGCCGAGCCAGCCGTAGGCCTCGGCCGTCTCGCTGAACTTGACGCTCGCCGAGACGATCGCGAACATGACGGCGAGCACGGGCGCGATGCCGATGCCGGCGATGACGAGCGCGAGCGCGAGCCACCAGAACTCGAGCGAGAACGGCGCGGCGGCCATGCCGACGACGACGATGCCGAAGCGGCGGGCGAGCGCCCACGGCCCGATCGGCAGGTGCCCCATCGAGAGGCCGCCGACGAGCGAGGCGATGGCCCAGATCCCGAACAGGATGCCCGCCTCGGTGCCGCCCTCGCCGAACACCGCGACGACGCCGACCTCGATCGAGGCGGCCGAGCCGATGAGCAGGAACCCGCACACGGTCGACAGCAGAACCGCGCGGTTCTTGAGCACGACGCCGAGCCGGCGCCGGCTGCGGGGGATGCGCACCTTGCCGACCTCGGGGCTCGCGATGAACCACACGCCGCCGCCGACGAGGAAGAGCCCGGCGACGGCGATGGCCGCGACGCTCGACACCTGCGTGGCGAGCAGCACGGTGATGACCGGGCCGGTGACCCAGATGATCTCCTGCGCCGAGGCGTCGAGCGAGAACAACGGGGTGAGCTGCTTGCCCGTGACCATCTTCGGGTAGATCGTGCGCACGGCAGGCTGGATGGGCGGGGTCGAGATGCCGACGACGAAGCCCACGACCATGAACAGCCACAGCGGCATGAGCGCGAAGGCGATGAGGCCGATGCCGGTGCTGCACACCACGAGCGTGACGATGAGCACGGGGCGCATGCCGAGGCGGCCCATCCAGCGGCTCGTGAGCGGGCCCGCGATGGCCTGGCCCACGCTCGTCGCCGCGAGCACGAGCCCTGCGGCGCCGTACGAGTCGAAGATGCCCTCGATGTGGATGAGGAAGGCGAGCGAGATCATGCCCGAGGGCAGCCGCGCGGTCAGCTGCGCGGCGATGATGCGCGCCACGCCGGGCGTCGTCAGAAGGTCGGTGTATCCGCTCACAAGACCTTCAGCCTACGGCCCGCCGAGGGTGCCGCTGAGGGGCCTGTTCGGGATGCCCGACCGCCCGATTCTCGGCGTTCTCGCGGCACGTCACGGCGTGTCGGTGCTTGCCCACAGGCTGTGTATAAGTCGCGCGACTTATCCCCAGTTGTGGACGACACGCCCACTACATCTTGGGTGTGAACTTTGTCAGACCCCGCATATATAGTGATGGAACCGCGCGAGGGGAACAGCGCGAACGGCCCGGATATCCGGGCTTTTTTGACCCGCAGTACACACCGCACACGGTCGCGCGAGCGCCGTATCGAGCAGGGCGCCGCTGGAGGCGCAAGAGGGAGAGTGGCCACGTGAGCATCACCGTTGTCAAGCGCGATGGGGCCCGGGAGCCGTACGACGCCAACAAGATCAACCTGGCGATCGAGCGCGCGGCCGAGGGCCTGCCCGACTCGATCGCCTGGGTGACCCAGATCGCGAGCGAGCTCGAGCTCACGCTCTTCGACGGCATCTCGACCCAGCAGCTCGACGAGGCGGTCATCCAGGTCGCCCTGCAGAACGTGAAAGACGACCCGGCGTTCGACGTCGTGGCGGCCCGCCTGCTGCTCAAGACCATCTACAAGCGCGTGCTCGGCGACTACGAGAACGAGGCCGAGCTGCGCGAGCTGCACCGCGCCCACTTCGCGGGCTACATCCACCGCGGCGTCGACGAGGCGCTGCTCGACCCGCGCTTCCCCGACCTCTTCGACCTCGACGCCCTCGCCGACGTGCTCGAGCCGGCCAACGACGAGCTGCTCAAGTACATCGGTGTCGTCACGCTCAACAACCGCTACGGCATCAAGGCGCGCAACGGCGAGCCCCTCGAGACCCCGCAGTACTTCTGGATGCGCGTCGCGATGGGCCTCTCGCTCAACGAGGCCGAGCCCACGAAGCACGCCATCGCGTTCTACAGCAAGATGTCGAAGCTCGAGTACCTCGCCGCGGGGTCGACGCTCGTCAACGCCGGCACGAGCTACCCCCAGCTCTCGAACTGCTTCGTCATGGAGATGCAAGACGACATCGAGCACATCGCCAAGAGCGTGCGCGACGTCATGTGGCTCACGAAGGGCACGGGCGGCATCGGCCTCGCGGTCACCAAGCTGCGCGCCCAGGGTTCGCCCATCCGCTCGAACAACACGACCTCGACCGGGCCGATCCCCTTCATGCACACGATCGACTCGGTGCTGCGCGCGGTCAGCCGCGGCGGCAAGAAGTTCGGTGCCCTGTGCTTCTACATGGAGAACTGGCACATGGACTTCCCCGAGTTCCTCGACCTGCGTCAGAACTCGGGCGACCCCTACCGCCGCACCCGCACCGCCAACACGGCCGTGTGGATCAGCGACGAGTTCATGAAGCGCGTGCAGAACGACGACGACTGGTACCTCTTCGACCCGCTCGAGGTCGCCGACCTCAACGAGCTCTACGGCAAGGAGTTCTCGAAGCGCTACGCCGAGTACATCGCCATGGCCGAGCGCGGCGAGCTCAACATGTTCAAGAAGATCGGCGCGCGCGAGCAGTTCAAGCAGATCCTCATCTCGCTGCAGTCGACGAGCCACCCGTGGCTGACGTGGAAAGACACGGTCAACAACCGCGCCATCAACAACAACACGGGCACGATCCACCTCTCGAACCTCTGCACCGAGATCTGCCTGCCGCAAGACCGCGACAACATCTCGGTCTGCAACCTCGCGTCGATCAATCTCTCGCAGCACTTCGTCAGTGCTGACAGCGAGCACGGAGTGCTCGACGGGGGCGGCGGGCGCGGCGCGCTCGACTGGGCGAAGATCGACGAGAGCGCGCGCCTCGCCGTGCGCCAGCTCGACAACCTCATCGACATCACGGTGTCGAGCGTCGACGAGGCCGACCACGCCAACCAGAACAACCGGGCCATCGGCCTGGGCGTCATGGGCTTCACCGACATCGTCGAGCGCCTCGGCTTCTCGTACGACTCGGAGGAGGCCTTCGACCTCATCGACGAGATCATGGAGCACGTCTCGTACGCGGCCATCGACGAGTCGGCCGACCTGGCGCAGGAGCGCGGCGCGTACGCGAACTTCGCCGGCAGCCGCTGGTCGCAGGGCCTCGTGCCGCTCGACACGATCGACCTCACCGAGGCCGACCGCGGTGTCGAGGTGCAGGTCAACCGCACCACGCGCCTCGACTGGGACGCCCTGCGCACCAAGGTCAAGGGCGGCATGCGCAACGCGACGCTCATGGCCATCGCGCCCACGGCATCCATCGGTCTCGTCGCCGGCACCACGCCGGGCCTCGACCCGCAGTTCTCGCAGATCTTCAGCCGCTCGACGAGCTCGGGCAAGTTCCTCGAGGTCAACCGCAACCTCGTGAACGCGCTGCAGGCGCACGGGCTGTGGGAGCGCGTGCGGGAGGACATCCTGCGCAGCCAGGGCGACATCCAGGGCATCTCGGCGATCCCCGACGACATCAAGGCGGCCTACAAGACGAGCTTCCAGCTCTCGCCCTACGCCTTCCTCGAGGTCGCGGCGCGCGCCCAGAAGTGGATCGACCAGGCCATCAGCCGCAACATGTACCTCGAGACGCGCGACGTCGACGAGATGATCGACATCTACAGCGCTGCGTGGAAGAAGGGCGTCAAGACGACCTACTACCTGCACATGAAGCCGCGCCACACCGCCGAGCAGTCGACCGTCAAGGTCAACAAGGCTGAGGCGATCAATGCCGACGCGAGCAGCGCCCCGAAGAAGGGCTTCGGCTCGGCCGTCGCCGCGGCCCCGGCCGAGACTGCGAGCGCAGCTCCGCGTAAGGGCTTCGGCTTCGGCGGCGCCGCGAAGGCGGGGGAGTGAGCGCCATGATCTCCACTGCCACCCAGACCAGCACCACCACCATGAGCACCACATCGTTCACCTACGAGGTTCCGATCGACCCGATGGACGAGCTGCACTGCGAGAGCTGCCAGTAGGCGGCGCTCGCCATCCACCCCACACACCTCATATCCCGCATCACGGAACAGAAAGCGCGAAATCATCATGGGAATCCTCGGAACCGGAATCCAGGAGGGCCTGCTGCTCAAGCCGGTCACCTACAAGTGGGCCATGGACCTCTACGACCAGGCGGTTGCCAACACCTGGTTCCCCAACGAGATCCAGCTCGGTGAAGACATCGCCGACTTCAAGAAGATGAGCGACGAAGAGCGTCACGCCATCACGTTCCTCATGTCGTACTTCAACCCGAACGAGCTGCTCGTCAACAAGGCGCTCGCGTTCGGCGTCTACCCCTACGTCAAGGCTCCCGAGGCGCACCTCTACCTCGCGAAGCAGATGTGGGAGGAGGCGAACCACTGCATGAGCTTCGAGTACGTGCTCGAGACCTTCCCGATCGACCGTGCCGCGGCCTACGACAGCCACATCGACGTGCCGTCGATGGCACGCAAAGAGGAGTTCGAGGTCACGTTCATCCGCCGCATGACGGAGGACACGCTCGACATCACGACGACCGAGGGCAAGCAGGACTTCATCCGCAACCTCGTCGCCTACAACGTCATCCTCGAGGGCATCTGGTTCTACTCGGGCTTCATGGTCGCGCTGTCGTTCCGTCAGCGCAACCTGCTGCGCAACTTCGGTTCGCTCGTCGACTGGATCGTGCGCGACGAGAGCCTGCACCTCAAGTTCGGCATCAACCTCATCCTCACGGTGCTGGAGGAGAACCCCGACCTGCAGACGCCGGAGTTCGCCGCCGAGATCCGCCAGATGATCCTCGACGCCGTCGAGATGGAGGAG
>NCEJ01000218.1 GCA_002280615.1 Micrococcales bacterium 32-70-13
AACAGTGTCATCGCCCAGGTCGGAGCTGATGGCTCCATCAGCGTCTACAACAACTCCGGATCCACCCACGTCATCGTCGATGTCTCCGGATGGTTCCCCCAAGACGTGATCTAAGGAACATGGTTGGGCTGAGAAATCCTGGGTCGAGCCCGGCTCGGGTAACATAGATACCGTGAAGAGGCCCGGGGGTGCCATCAAAGCTCACGTCGATCGATGCGTGCGCTTGTTGCTCGTCGGCGCGATCGCAGCGACAACGATGACCGGCCTTGAACTGCTCGCCGAAACGCACGCGCCGGCGGTGGCCGCTGATCTCTCACAGTTTCGGCCCGGCAACATCATCGCCGACCAGCTGTTCTTCAACCCCAACGACATGTCGGTGGCGGAGATTCAGGGCTTTTTGAACTCCAAGGTTTCCAACTGCCAGGCCGGCTACACCTGCCTGAAGGACTACACCCAGACTACCTTCACCATCGGGGCGACTCCGATGTGCAGCACCTACACTGGCGCCGCGAACGAGACCGCCGCGACGATCATCTACAAGGTCGCGCAGGCATGTGGGATCAGCCCCAAGGTCATCCTCGTCGTGCTCCAGAAGGAACAGAGCCTCGTCACCAGCACTGCGCCGAGCTCGACCCGATATCGATCGGCAATGGGAGCCGGCTGCCCCGATACTGCCGCTTGTGACACCAACTACTACGGGTTCTTTCAGCAGGTGCACTACGGCTCATACCTTCTCAAGAGGTACACCCAGCCGCCAGGCACAGGTGCGGGTACCGCATGGCCAACACGGTACGACCTCTGGCGACCTGTCGGGCAGGTGAGTGAACTGCGACTGCACCCGAATCCAGACTGCGGAACGATACCTGTCTTCATCGAGAATCAGGCGACCCACAGTCTGTATATCTACACCCCCTACACGCCAAACAGAGCCGCTTTGGACGCCGGTTACGGCACCGGAGATGCGTGTTCAAGTTACGGCAACCGCAACTTCTTTCAGTTCTACACAGACTGGTTCGGGAGTACTCAAGTTCCCCCCCTGGTGAACCAATCCGGTGGCCCTACTGTGCTTGGAGTTCCCCAGGTGGGGCAGCTCCTCAACGGGTATGCCGGCGCAATCTCTCCCGCTCCCCAGTCGATCACCTGCGCCTGGCAGCGCGCAGGAACACCCATCGTCGGCGGAGACAACTGCATTTACACGGTCTCCGCAGAAGACATCGGCCAGCAACTTGCCGTGACGGTCACCAGCACAAGGTCGGGCTACCAGACGCTTGTGCAGACGAGTGCGCCTACATCCGCGGTCACCGTGCCGCCCGCTGCGCATGCTGGGCTCAACGCGTCCTCTCCGGCGCGTCTTGCTGACACCCGTCCCGGTAACGCCACCATCGATGGGATCACGCAAGGCGTTGGCGCTGTCGGTCCCGGTCAAACCCTGCGCGTTCCC
>NCEJ01000067.1 GCA_002280615.1 Micrococcales bacterium 32-70-13
GACCAGCGCAGGTTGGCGGCGAGCGCCGACACGGCGTCGAGCGACGCGGGCAGAACGGTACGGACGGTGAAGCGGCGGATCGCCTTCACGCTCATCACTCCTCGGCAGGGGGCGTGGTGGGGGCACCCCGCCTTTCACTCTAGGCGAGCGGGAGAGCGGTCGGGAACCGGTTCCAGCCCCGGGCGCGGCCACGGGCCGCCGCACCGCCGCAGGAGGTCGCCTTAACGACGAACAGGACCGGACTCGTGATTGGGGGGAATCGAGTCTCGGTCCTGTGCCACGGGGCAGTTCGGGTCGCTCCGTGCATGTCGGGGAACGTACTGCCTGCTTCGGGTGTGCAGGTGGTTCGTTTTCCGAACACCATGCTACGACGGAGGCACCACCCCGACCAGGTCTTGACGAAGATTCGCGTACCCCGGCCGGGGTACATTCTGTCCCCCCTTGCGCGGACACGGCTCCGGGGCCGGGATGCGCGGCCTGCGCCGGGGCGCGCGCGGGCCGCGCATCCGCCGCCCATCGGCCCCGGGCCCGGCGTAGGGTCGTCGTGTGGCAACGACGCAGACCCCGGCCTTCACCCACCGCATCGGGCGCATCCCGATCCGACAGCTGAGCCCGCAGCAACCCGAGAACCGCTGGCCGAGCACGGCCGTCGTCGGCGAGGTCGTGCCCTTCGCTGCGACCGTGTTCCGCGAGGGCCACGACGCCCTCGGCGCCGAGGTCGTGCTCACGATGCCCGACGGCTCGATCGGCCGCCACCCGCTCGTCGAGCGGGTGCACGGCACCGACCGCTGGCACACCGAGGTGCAGCTCGAGCGACAAGGAACCCACCGCTGGCATGTCGAGGCCTACGCCGACGACTGGGGAACGTGGCTGCACAATGCGACCGTCAAGATCGCGGCGGGCGTCGACGTCGAGCTCATGCTTCTCGAGGGCGCCCTGCTGCTCGAGCGCGCCGCGGGCCTCGCCGCGGGCGAGCCCGCCGCCGCCGTGCTGACGGATGCGCGCACGGCCATGCAGAAGACCACCCTGACCCCGGCGGCCCGCCTCGCCGTCGCGACCGATGCCCGCGTCGTCGCAGCGCTCGCGGCCCACCCGCTGCGTAGCCTGCTAACGCGCAGCGAGCAGCTCGAGCTGCGGGTCGAGCGCACGCGCGCCGCCGTCGGCAGCTGGTACGAGTTCTTCCCCCGCAGCGAGGGCGCCAAGCAGCGCAAAGACGGCTCGTGGCAGAGCGGAACCTTCGCGACCGCCACCAAGCGGCTGCCGGCGATCGCGAGCATGGGCTTCGACGTCGTCTACCTGCCGCCGATCCACCCCATCGGGCGCCTCAACCGGAAGGGCCCCAACAACACGCTCACCCCCGGCCCGCACGACCCCGGCAGCCCGTGGGCGATCGGCTCGAGCGAAGGCGGGCACGACGCCGTGCATCCCGACCTCGGCACCGTCGCCGACTTCGAGGCCTTCGTCGCCGCCGCGGCGAAGAACGGCATCGAGATCGCCATCGACCTCGCCCTGCAGTGCGCGCCCGACCACCCGTGGGTGACCGAGCATCCCGAATGGTTCACGACGCTGCCCGACGGCACGATCCGCTACGCCGAGAACCCGCCGAAGAAGTATCAAGACATCTACCCGCTCAACTTCGACAACGACCCCGAGGGTCTCAGCGCCGAAGTGCTGCGCATCGTGCGGCTGTGGATCGAGCGCGGCGTGCGCATCTTCCGCGTCGACAACCCGCACACCAAGCCCCTGCACTTCTGGGAGTGGCTGCTGCACGTCGTCGCGACCGAGCACCCCGACGTCGTCTTCCTCGCCGAGGCCTTCACGCGCCCGCCCATGATGCAGGCGCTCGCGGGCGCCGGGTACCAGCAGTCGTACACCTACTTCACGTGGCGCAACACCAAGCAGGAGCTCGAGGAGTACCTCACCGAGCTCAGCCACGAGACGAGCGCCTTCCTGCGCCCGAACCTCTTCGTCAACACGCCCGACATCCTCACCGAGTACCTGCAGTTCGGGGGCGTGCCCGCCTACAAGGTGCGCGCGGCGATCGCGGCGACGGCGAGCCCGAGCTGGGGCGTCTACAGCGGCTACGAGCTCATCGAGAACGTCGCGCGGCCGGGCAGCGAAGAGAACATCGACAACGAGAAGTACGAGTACAAGCCGCGCGACTGGGCCGCCGCCGAGAAGGCCGGCAAGTCGATCGCCCCGTACCTCTCGCAGCTCAACCGCATCCGCGCCGAGCACCCCGCGCTGCGCCAGCTGCGCAACCTCACGGTGCACGCGAGCGACGACGACGCGATCCTCGTCTACTCGAAGGTGCTGCCGGGGCGCTTCGTGCGCAGTGGCCGCAGCGACGGCATCATCGTCGTCGCCAACGTCGACCCGCACTCGGCGCGCGCGACGACCGTGCACCTCGACCTCGCCGCGCTCGGGCTCGAGCCGGGCTCGACCTTCGACGTGAAAGACCTCGTCACGGGCGAGAAGTTCCGCTGGGGCGCCGACAACTACGTGCGGCTCGACGCCTTCGTCGAGCCCGTGCACATTCTGCGCATCGACTACCCGAAGGGCACGTGATGGCGACCGAGAAGAAGCGCACCCCCCGCACGACGACGGCCGGACCGAGCGGTGACGCCACGGTCGATACCGCCGCCGACCCGGCCGGCCCGCCGGCGCTGCACCCCGACCACCGCCGCGCCCTCGTCGAGGGCCGGCACCCGCAGCCGCACGAGGCGCTCGGCCAGCGGCACGTCGAGGGCGGCTGGCTCGTGCGCGTCGTGCGCCCGCTCGCCGCGAGCGTCACGATCGTGCGCGCCGACGGCACCGAGCACGCGCTCGCCCACGACGCCGACGGGCTGTGGCACGGCCTCCTGCCCGGCGGGCTCGACGAGGGCCAGGCCTACACCGTGCGCACCGCCTACGACGGCGGCCCCGACTGGCTGACCGACGACCCCTACCGCTTCGTGCCGAGCGTCGGCGAGGTCGACCTGTACCTGTGGGCCGAGGGCCGCCACGAGCAGCTCTGGCAGGTGCTCGGCGCCCACCACCGGCCGCACGAGGGCGTCGACGGCACGAGCTTCAGCGTCTGGGCGCCGCACGCGCAGGCCGTGCGCGTCGTCGGAGACTTCAACAGCTGGAGCGGCCTCGGCCACGCCATGCGCCGCCTCGACGACAACGGCGTGTGGGAGCTCTTCGTGCCTGGCCTCGGCGCGGGCTCGACGTACAAGTTCGAACTGCTCACCGCCGAGGGCGCGTGGGTCACGCGCGCCGACCCCATGGCGCGCTACACCGAGACCCCCCCGGCCACGGCATCCGTCGTCGGCGACTCGCACTACGCCTGGGGCGACGACGACTGGATGGCTCGCCGTGCGGCGAGCAACCCGCACGACGCCCCCATGAGCGTCTACGAGATGCACCTCGGCTCGTGGCGGCCCGGCCTGGGCTACCGCGAGATCGCCGACCCGCTCATCGAGTACGTCACGCAGCTCGGCTTCACGCACATCGAGTTCATGCCGCTCGCCGAGCACCCCTACGGCCCCTCGTGGGGCTACCAGGTGACGGGCTACTTCGCGCCGACGTCGCGGTTCGGGCACCCGGATGACCTCCGGTACCTCATCGACCGCCTCCACCAGGCCGGCATCGGCGTGATCATGGATTGGGTGCCCGCGCACTTCCCGAAGGACGAGTGGGCGCTCGGCCGGTTCGACGGTGCGGCCCTGTACGAGCATCCCGACCCCCGACGGGGTGAGCACCCCGACTGGGGCACCTACATCTTCGACCTCGGCCGCAGCCAGGTGCGCAACTTCCTCGTCGCGAACGCCCTGTACTGGCTCGAGGAGTTCCACATCGACGGCCTGCGGGTCGACGCCGTCGCGAGCATGCTCTACCTCGACTACTCGCGCTCTGACGGCCAGTGGCTGCCCAACGTGCTCGGCGGCCGCGAGAACCTCGAAGCCATCGCCTTCCTGCAGGAGGCGACGGCGACGGCGTACAAGCGCGTGCCCGGCATCGTCATGATCGCCGAGGAGTCGACCTCGTGGCCGGGTGTCACGAAGGCCACGAGCGAGGGCGGCCTCGGCTTCGGCATGAAGTGGAACATGGGGTGGATGCACGACACCCTCAGCTACTTCGCCCGCAACCCGATGTGGCGCTCGCACCACCACAACGAGATCACCTTCAGCTTCCTCTACGCGTTCAGCGAGAACTTCATGCTGCCCATCAGCCACGACGAGGTCGTGCACGGCAAGGGCTCGCTGCTCGCCAAGATGCCCGGCGACCAGTGGCAGAAGCTCGCCAACGTGCGCGCCTACCTGTCGTTCATGTGGGCGCACCCCGGCAAGCAGCTGCTGTTCATGGGCCAGGAGTTCGGCCAGCCGAGCGAGTGGAGCGAGGAGCGCGGGCTCGACTGGTGGATCCTCGACCAGCCCGTGCACCGCGGTCTGCACCACCTCGTCGGGCAGCTCAACCGCGTCTACCGCGAGACGCCCGCGCTGTGGGAGCTCGACAACTCGCCCGAGGGCTTCTCGTGGCTCGAGGGCGGCGACGCCGGCAACAACGTCATCGCCTTCGAGCGGCGCGACGCGCACGGCGCCCCGCTCGTCGGCGTGTTCAACTTCAGCGGCAACCCCGTGGGGCCGTACCGCCTGCCGCTGCCCTCCGCGGGCACGTGGCGCGAGGTCATCAACACCGATGCGGAGGAGTTCGGCGGCTCAGGGGTCGGCAACTACGGCAGCGTGCAGGCGAGCGACACCCCGTGGGGCGGGCGCCCGGCCTCGGTCGAGCTCACCCTGCCGCCGCTCGCGGGGCTCTACCTGCAGCGCGAGTAGCGCCGTCGGGGCTAGTAGAGCAGCGTCGTGAGCGCGCGGCGCGCGGCGATCGTGCGCGGGTCGTCGACCCCGACGATCTCGAAGTAGTCGAGCAGCCGCGTGCGGATGGCCGCCTTGCCCTCGGCGTCCTGGCCGGGGAAGACGCGCAGCAGGCGCGCGAACGCGTCGTCGACGTGGCCCCCGCTGAGGTCGAGGTCGGCGACGGCGAGCTGGGCATCCGCGTCATCGGGGGCGGCGGCGGCGGCCGCGCGCACGTCGGCGGCCACGAGGCCGTCGAGCCGCTGCAGCAGCGAGACCTGGGCGAGGCCCGCGACGGCGAGCTGGTCGCGCGGGCTCTGCGCGATGGCGGCACGGTAGGCGGTGGCGGCCGCGGCGTAGTCGCCCGCGCTGATCGCGTCGTAGGCGGCCTGGTGCAGCGGCGGCAGCGGCGGCTCGGCCGCCTCCTCGGCGACCGCGTCGCCGTCGAGGGGGATGCTGCCCGTCACGCCGTTCTGCGCGGCGAGCTCGAGCACCTGGTCGAGCACCTGGCGCACCTCGGGCTCGCTCGGAATCCCGACGAAGAGCGGCAGCGGGCGCCCACCCACGAGCGCGACGACGGCCGGCACCTGCTGGATCTGGAAGGCCTGCGCGATCTGCGGGCTGCGGTTGCCGTCGACCGTGGCGAGCGCGAGGCGCCCGCCGTACGCGGCGACGAGACCACCGAGCACGGGCGCGACGCCGTCGGCGTAGAACTCGACGATGACGGGGACCGTGCGCGAGAGCTCGACGACCTCGCCGAAGGTGCTCTCATCGGCGTCGCGCACGACACGCGAGACCGCGGCTCCGGCAGGCGCGCCCGCGGGAGCCGCGGGCGCCTGCGCGGCGCGCACGAGGCCCGAGAGGTCGACGGCGCCGCGCAGCGCGGCGCTCGAGATCATCGGATCGCTCATGAGGTCTCCCCTGCCGAGATGAGGCCCTGGGTGTAGCCGAGCAGCACGACCTGCGCGTCGCTGCCGACGGGCGGAACCGAGAACAGGATCTGGATGCCGTAGGTGGCGACGATGCCCGTCGTGCTCTGCGCCTTGCCGGCGAGCGCCGCGACCGCGGCGGGCGCGTTGACCGCGGCGCCGGCCTCGGTCGGCGTGACGCGCTCCGACTCGGTGAGGTAGAGCATGACGAGCGCTCCGCCGTCGTTCGTGACGAACGAGAAGATATCGGCCTCGCCGACGGCGTTCGAGAACGCGATCGACGCCGTCGTGGGCAGGGCGGCCGCGCGCGCCGCCTTCGCGGCCGCACCGATCTGCTCGACGAGGGTGTCGCCCTCGGCCTGGAAGAGCTCGAACGAGTCGCTCTGATCGCCGCGCAGCAGCAGGTCGGCGTAGCCGACCGCGACGTCTTGCGGGGTCACGGCGAGCAGCGGCGTCGTGCTCGGCAGCAGCGGGGCGCCGAGGGCGGCGGGAGCCACCTCGGGCCGCTCAGCCTCCTCCGGCAGGGTCACCGTGATGGCGTAGTGCACGCGGTACTGGCTGCGCGGATCGTCTTGCACGAGCACGAGCGCGAGCGGCGGGGTCTGCACCTCGGTGCCCGCGTCGTCGACCGTCGCAGGGGCCTGCACGATCGCGAACACGCGGCGCGGCCAGGTGTCGCCCTCCTCGGG
>NCEJ01000219.1 GCA_002280615.1 Micrococcales bacterium 32-70-13
AGGCCGATCAGGCGCTGCTGGATGCTCGCATCGCGTTCGCCGGAGACCGCGACCGCTCCGACCGCGAGGAGTCCGAGTGAGCGGCCGCAAGCCCCGCGGGGGTGCGGCCGAGTCGCCCGAGCCGACGTTCCGGGCCGGATTCGTCACCTTCGTGGGCCGCCCGAACGTCGGCAAGTCGACCCTCACGAACGCGCTCGTCGGCGAGAAGGTCGCCATCACGAGCTCGAAGCCGCAGACCACGCGGCGGGCGATCCGGGGGATCGTGCACCGGGCATCCGGTCAATTGATCGTCGTGGATACGCCGGGCATGCACCGCCCGCGCACGCTGCTCGGCGAGCGCCTCAACGCGGTCGTGCAGGACACCCTCGGCGACGTCGACGTCATCGGCTTCTGCGTGCCCGCCAACGAGCCGATCGGCCCGGGTGACCGGTTCATCAACGAGCAGCTCGACAGCTTCGCTCGCACGCGCAAGGTCGCGATCGTCACGAAGACCGACGCCGCGGGCGGCACGCGCGTCGCTGAGCAGCTGCTCGCCGTCTCGCAGCTGCGGGAGTGGGACCTCATCATCCCGCTCTCGGCGGTCACGGGCGACCAGGTCGACCTGCTCGCCGAGCAGCTCATCGCCCTCATGCCCGAGTCGCCCGCGCTCTACGACGACGACGCCGTGACCGACGAGTCGACCGACGACCGGGTGGCCGAGCTCATCCGCGAGGCGGCGCTCGAGGGCGTCAGCGACGAGCTGCCGCACTCGCTCGCCGTCACCGTCGACGAGATGACCGAGCGCTCGCCCGGCGGCGTGCTCGACATCTTCGCCAACGTCTGGGTCGAGCGCGACAGCCAGAAGGGCATCATCATCGGGCACCGCGGCTCGCGCCTGACCGAGGTGGGCACACGTGCTCGCCTCGAGATCGAGCAGCTCATGGGCCGGCGTGTCTTCCTCAAGCTGCACGTCAAGGTCGCCAAAGAGTGGCAGCGCGACCCCAAGCAGCTCGGCAAGCTCGGGTTCTAGGCGGGTCTCTCGGCGCTGGTCAGCGCCGAGGCAGCAGCCCGTGGTCGTGGGCGTAGAGCACCACCTGTACGCGGTCGCGCAGGCCCAGCTTGGCGAGGATGCGGCCGACGTGCGACTTCACGGTCGCCTCGGTCACGAACTCGCGCGCGGCGATCTCGGCATTGCTGAGGCCCTCGGCGACGGCGGCGAAGATCTCGCGCTCGCGCGTGCTGAGGGTGGGCAGCGCCGCGTCGCGCGCCGCGGAGAGGTCGGCGGGTGTGCGGGCGCGGCGAGCATCCATCGCACCGCCGACATGGGCGAGGAGGTCGGTGATCGCGCCGGGCGCGACGACCGCGTGGCCGCCGTGCACCGCGCGGATGGCGGCGAGCAGGAACTCGGGCTCGGCATCCTTCAGCAGGAAGCCGCTCGC
>NCEJ01000002.1 GCA_002280615.1 Micrococcales bacterium 32-70-13
CATCGCCCAGGTCGGAGCTGATGGCTCCATCAGCGTCTACAACAACTCCGGATCCACCCACGTCATCGTCGATGTCTCCGGATGGTTCCCCGAAGGCGATCAATAGGTCCGCGTCGAGCCATTGGACAGCCAGCCACCGACCAGAGCTGGATTGAAACAAGTGCCCCACATTCGTGGTCAACCCACAAGCCGCATTGGTGCAAAGCCCTACGGCATACCGAGGCACCACAATGGCCTGGCCGCGGCGGGGTGCCGCCGATAGCCTCGCGCCATGACCTTCACGACGCTCGCCAGCGACTTCTACGGCTTCGAGGCGCAACTCGCCGACCACGAGAAAGACGCGCTCATGCGGCTGCGCACCTTCATGGAGACCGAGGTCAAGCCGGTCGTCGACGACTACTGGGAGCGCGCGGAGTTCCCCCGCCAGATCCTGCCCGGCCTGCACCAGCAGCAGGTCTTCGGCAACCTGTGGGCCGAGACGAAGGCGGGCGACTACTCGGCCGTCTACGGCGGCTGGACCGCGCTCGAGATGGCGCGCGTCGACGCGAGCATCGCCACCTACGTGGGCGTGCAGAACGGCCTCGCCATGGGCTCGATCGGCATCGCCGGATCGGACGAGCAGCGGGCCGAGTGGCTGCCCCGGCTCAGCTCGGGTGAGATCATCGGCGCGTTCGGGCTCACCGAACCGCTCTCGGGCAGCGACTCGGCGCGCGGCCTGCGCACGACGGCGACGCGCGACGGCGACGAGTGGGTGCTCAACGGCAGCAAGCGCTGGATCGGCAATGCGACCTTCAGCGACATCACGATCATCTGGGCGAAGAGCACGGAGGACGGCCAGGTCAAGGGCTTCATCGTGCCGACGAGCACGCCCGGCTACACGGCCACGAAGATCGAGCGCAAGCAAGCGCTGCGCATCGTGCAGAACGCCGACATCATGCTCGAGAACGTGCGCGTGCCCGAGGCGCTGCGGCTGCAGAAGGGCACCTCGTTCCGCGACACCGCCTCGGTGCTACGGCTGACGCGCGCCGAGGTCGCCTGGGCGGCCGTCGGCACCGCGATCGGGGCCTACGAGGCCGCGGTCGCCTACGCCTCGAGCCGCGAGCAGTTCGGCAAGCCGATCGCCAATCACCAGCTCGTGCAAGACCTGCTGAGCCGCAGCCTCGGCAACATCACGGCGAGCATCGCGCTGTGCACGCGCGTCTCGCAGATGCTCGACGACGGCGTGCAGCTCGACGAGCACGCCTCGCTCGCCAAGGCCTTCGCGACGACCGCCATGCGCGAGACGGTCGCGCTGTGCCGTGAGGCGCTCGGTGGCAACGGCATCGTGCTCGACTACGGGGTGGCGCGGTTCCACGCCGACGCCGAGGCGCTCTACAGCTACGAGGGCACGCGCGAGATGAACAGCCTCATCGTCGGCCGCGCCATCACGGGCGTCGGCGCCTTCGTCTGATCGTGCGCGGGGCGGAAGCCCTAGTGTGAGCGGGTGACCTCGCGAGACCCCGATGTCGTGATCATGGACGGCGGCATCCTCGGCTGCCTCACGGCGCTGCAGTGCGCTCGCCGCGGTCTCGACGTCGTGCTCGTCGAACGGGAGCCCGTTCTGTGGTCACGCGCGAGCCTCGCGAACGAGGGCAAGATCCACCTCGGTCTCGTCTACGCCGCCGGCGCAGCCGCGACCCGGCGCTCGATGCTGCGCGACGCGCTCGGTTTCGCACCAGGCGTTGAGGAAGCTCTCGGCGAGAGCGTCGACTGGCCGAGCATCACCTCACCGGCGTTCTCGTACATCGTCATGCCCGACTCGGCCCTCGCCCCCGCCGCACTGGCTCAGGTCTATCGCGAGGTCGATGACGACTACGCGAGCCTCGGTCGCCCGGCGTATCTCGGCGAGCGGCTCGAGAGCGTTGTCGACCCGCACCCGGCGACCGACGAGGCCTCGGGGCTGCCGTCGTTCCGCACGGCCGAGCGTGCCGTCGACCCGATCGCTCTGCGCGCACTCGTGGTCGAGGCGATCGAGCGCACCCCTGGTGTCTCGATGCTGACCGGCACGGCTGCGGCGGCGGTCGACTCGAGCCCCGCGTGCGCGACCACGGTCGTGCACGGGCCGCTCGGTACGAGCATCCTGCGGTCAGCGGTGGTCGTCGACTGCCGATGGGAGTCGCAGGGCGCGGGGATCGCGGGCCTGCGAACCCGAGCCCGCAACTTGCGGGTTAAGGCCGCCGTCCGCGCTCGCACGCACACCCCCGTGATCACCGCGACGCTCGTCGCGGGCCCCTTCGGCGACGTCGTGCAGCATCGCGACTACGCCTACCTGTCGTGGTATCCGGCGGCGCGGGTGCACCGCGAGTTCAGCGCCGAGCCGAGCGGCGCGGCGACCGAGGCACTGCGGTCGGTCACGTCTGACGCGGTGGTGAGGGCGCAGCTGAGCGCCCTGGGCGAGCACGGCTGGGTGCCCGACGACCTCGAGGTCATCGAGGGTGTGGGCGGCTTCATCGTGGGCGACGGGCAGAGCGACATCGACGACCCCCGGTCGCCCCTGCACGACCGGGCGGGATCAGGTGTGCGCCGGCACGACCGCATCCTGCTGCCCCAGTCGCTCAAATTCACGAGTGCGCCCTCGACCGCTTCGGCCGCTGCCGCCGCCGCCCACGAGATCGTGCGCGGCCGATGACGACCACCATCCTGCTGCCGCTGCACCGCTCGCGACCCTGGCTCGATTCCCTGCTCGACCAGGTGCGAGCGCTGAGCGGTCATGTCGCACTCGTCGTCTCGGATGCGACGGAGCACGACGACACGCTCGCGGTGCTGCGCCGCGAGCTCGGCGATGATCCGGCCCTCGAGTGGCGCGCGCGTCGGCCGCTCGCCCCCGGCTGGCGGGCGCACGCGAACGACCTGCTCGCCGGCGTCTCGACGCCCTACGTCATGTGGCTCTCGCACGACGACCGCATCGGCCCCGACTGGGTCGCACAGGCCGAGGCCCTGCTCGACGAGCGATCGGAGCTCGTCGCCGTCTGCGGGCCCATCCGCGCGCTGCGTGATGAGCACGACTCCCCCGACCATCTCGTCGAGGTTCCGTCGTTCGTCGAGCTCGCCGACCCGCGAGAGCGCGTCGGAGCGGCTCTGCGCTCGCTGCTTGTCGACCGGCCCGCCGACCTCGGCGTGCTCTACCGCTCGGTCGTACGCACGGCGGCGATGCCGCCGCTGCCCCCGGGTGTCGAGGGCGACGAGTTCAGCGACGTGCTGTGGGGGCTCAGCCTGCTCGAGGCGGGCCCTGTCGGTCGCACCGAAGCGGTCTACGAGAAGCGATGGCACTCTGCCAGCGCCCACGCGCAGTGGCCGGCGTGGAGCGCGCGGTCCACGAGCATCCGCCAGCGCTTGATCGACGCCCTGCCGTCCGCCGACCGGCAAATCGTCGTGGATGCGTGGACGTTCGATGTCTCGGTGTGGAACGCCGCGATCGAGACCGCGCGCGCTGAGGAGCGGGCCGCCGCGGTCACGGCGCTCGAGGCGCTCCGCGCCGAGTTCGAAGGGTCGCGCTCGTGGCGACTCACGGCGCCGCTGCGGAGGCTGCGCCCGAGATGAACAGCGGCGCGCCGGTAGGCTCATGGCATGACGTGGCTCCGCGAACGGCGCGTGACCCTCGCCGCACTCACGTTCTTCACTCTGCTGGCGGGCGACGCGTGGCGCAACTCCATCAGCTGGTACGGCTGGGGGCTCGTCGCCCTCGCCATCATCGTACTGTGGGTGCTCGTCGCGGTTCGCCTGCGGGTCGACCTGCGGCGCATCCCGATCGCCCTTGGCACGCTGCTCGGCCTCATGGTGGCGTCGCTCGTGTGGTCGTTCTACCCGGGCGCCACCGCGGTCGGGCTGCTGACGACTCTCGCGACCGTCGCGGTGGGCGCGATCATGGCCCACACGGTGTCGCTCGAGCAGCTGCTGCGGGCGCTCGGCGTCGCCCTGCGCTGGATCATCGGGCTCTCGCTCGCCTTCGAGCTCGTCGTGGCCGCGATCATCCAGCGCCCGGTACTGCCGCTCTGGGTGTCGTGGGAGGAGCCCTTCCCGAAGGCCTTCTACTGGTCGCGCGCCCTGCTGTTCGAGGGCGGACGCATCCAGGGCATCCCCGGCAACGCCAACCTGCTCGCCTTCGCCGCGCTCCTCGGCGTCATCGTCTTCGCCATCCAGCTGGCCGAGCGCCGCGTGGGCGCCGCCGCGGGCTGGGGCTGGCTGGCTGCGGCCCTGCTGACGCTCGCCCTGACCCGCTCCTCGACGGTGCTCGTCGCGGGCCTCGCCGCCCTCGTCGCCTTCGGCGTGCTGCTGCTCGCCCGCCGGCTCACGATGCGCGGCCGGCTCACGCTCTACGGCCTCACGGCGGCGGCGGCCGCGGGCGCCGTCGTGCTCGCGCTCGCCTTCCGCGAGACGCTGCTCGACCTCGTCGGCCGCAGCGACGACCTCACCGGCCGGCTCGATATCTGGGCCGCGGTCATCGGCCTCGCCGAGCAGCGGCCCGTGCTCGGCTGGGGCTGGGTGAGCTACTGGGCGCCGTGGGTCGAGCCCTTCGACGACCTCGTGGTCATCAACGGCGTCACCTACCTGCAGGCCCACAACGCCTGGCTCGACGTGCTGATGCAGCTCGGCTGGGTCGGGCTCGTCGTCTTCACGATCCTCATCGTCACGACGGGCGCGCGCGTACTGTCGTGGTCGGTGGATGCCCCCCTCGGCGACCCCGCCCCCACCGCCGCGCTGCGCCTTCTGCCGGCCCTACTGCTCACGGTGCTGCTCGTGCACAGCCTCGCCGAGTCGCGCCTGCTGATCGAGGCAGGGCTCGTGCTGCTCGTCTACCTCGCGGTCGCGAGCCGCGTGCGAGGCATCACGGTGCCCCCGACGCGCATCCCGGTCGCCCCGGGCACGGCGGGCGCATGATGAGGCCGACTCTCACCCTGCTCGCGTCGCCGCGCATGTCGCAGGCCCTCACCGAGGCGATCGTCGGTGTCGCGCTCGCGACCTTCGCCGTGCGGGCGCTCATCGGCTGGCCCGGCAGCATCGCGGTGCTCTCGGCGCTCGTGCTGCTCGCGGCCCTGAGCCTGGCCGGGCAGCCCGAGCGCGTCGAGTGGCGGGGGGTGCTGCCGCTCTCGCTCATCGCCCTGTTCTCGCTCATCACCGTGAGCATCATCTGGAGCCAGTACAGCTGGGCCACGATCGGCGGCATCGCCTACGCCGCGGCCTTCGCCTTCCTCGGCGTGTACATCGCGCTCGTGCGCGACCTCATCCAACTCGTGCGCGCTGTCGGCAACGCCCTGCGCGTCATCCTCACCGCCTCGTTCGTGCTCGAAGTGCTGAGCGGCGTGCTGCTCGACACCCCCTTCGCGTGGATCGGCATCACGGGCGACCTCGCGACGGGCGGCCCCGTGCAGGGTCTCGCGGGCACGCGCAACGCCTTCGCCTTCCTCGGCGCGCTCGCCGTGCTGAGCTTCTGGATCGAATACCGCACGCGCTCGGTCTCGCGCGGGCTGACCGCCTACTCGCTCGTGCTCGCCGGCGCGACGATCCTCTTCGCGCGCTCCCCTGTCGCCTACCTCGTGCTTGCGGCGGTGCTCGTCGTCGGGCTCGCGCTCGTCCTCATCCGCCGGCAGGAGGCGCTCGCGCGACGGGCCACGCAGTCGGTGCTGCTCATCTCGGCGGTCGTGTTCGCCGTGCTCGCCTGGGTCTTCCGCGGCCCGCTCATCGGGTTCGTGGATGCCGCTGCCGATGTGCGCGCCCGCACGAGCGTCTGGTCGCAGGTCGGTGACCTCGTCGCACAGCAGCCCGTGCTCGGCTGGGGCTGGGTGGGCATGTGGCCCACCGCGGTGTACCCGTTCTCGAGCGTGCGCGAGGGCGGCGCCCCGGCGGAATCGGCCCTCAACGCGTACGCCGACATCTGGCTGCAGCTGGGGCTCGTCGGCATCGTCGTGCTCATCGCCGCGCTCGGGCTCGCGTTCGTGCGCGCCTGGCTCGTGGCGACCGACCGCCGCAGCACCGTCTACGTCTGGCCCGCGCTCACGCTCGTGCTGCTGGCGACAGTGAGCATGACCGAGAGCTACCTGCTCTACGAGGGCGGCCTGCTGCTCTTCGTCACCTCCGCGTTCGCGGCTGCGCGAGACCGGTCGTGGCGTGGGCGCTTCACCTGAGCGACAAGCGCAACGGCGCGCTCGCCGAGGTGAGCCCCTGCAACGCCAGGGCTACAGCAACCGGCTACGCTAGGGCATCGTGAATGGCGAGCCGGTTTCCTCCCCACCAACCATTGCTTCCTTCAGAGACCGAGTGACAACGCAATTACGAGCAACTCGAGAGTCTTATCAACGGTGGGTCACTCCCTCGGCAGATGGCCTTCCTCGCCCCCAAGTTATTCTCGCATTTCCCGCAATCTTGCTGGCGGTTGGCGTCATCTTGGTGAGTCTTTCGCTGAACGGCTCATCGTCCGGTGCTCTTTACGGCACTCTTTTCGGCGGGAAAGACCCCGCGCTCATCCTCGGAGAACCCCAACCCATCCGATCCGACGAATGGAACGTCGGGACTGTATGGACGATCGCACAGATTGAACAAGGCTTCCCCGTGCGCAACGAATCAGTGCCGGGGGGTATGGATGCCGCACTTCCCTATGACCTTCCGTTGGCTGAGGGGTGGGTTGCCTTTCGGCCTCATCTAGTCGGCTATCTGGTGCTGGGCGCCGACCAGGGAACAGCCTGGCGGTGGTGGGTACCGGGTTTCGCTCTCATCGCCGCCGTGTACGCGTTCGCTGTCACGCTCTTGCCCCGTAGACCGCTCGTGAGTGCCATGCTCGCGACGGGATTCTTTTTCAACCCCTTCTTCCAATGGTGGTATCAGTCGTCGACGCTCTGGCCTGCGGTATGGGCATTCGCGACTATGGCATCCCTCGTATGGGCCCTGAACTCGTCTCGACAACGGTCGCGATGGGTATGGGCCGCCGTCATCACCTACCTGACCACAGTCATGGCGATGGGCATATACGCCCCATTCATAATCCCCACCGTTCTGGTGGTGGCGTTCTTCGGCCTCGGGCTCGTTATCGACAAGCTACGACGTGGCATGCGTCTTCGAGAGTTGTTCGTACGCCTTGTGCCAACGGTTGCGGCCGCCGTCATCTCGACAGTCACGACCGCCGTGTGGTTGCTCGTAAAGGCCCCGACCGTTGAAGGCCTCCTCAGCACGGTGTATCCGGGAGAAAGGCTGATCCCAACCGGTATCGGCGGGCCCATTTCTGTCGCCCGAACCATTGGGTTCTCGTTCTCCGAAGCGCTCGATAACGGTGGTGGGTTTCTCGGCATCAACTCGTCAGAAGCGTCGACGTTCTTCTTGATCGGCGCCTTCCTCATCCCTGTCGCAGCGTTGGCGATATGGCACGAAGCGCGAGCGCGCCGCGTCTTGCCCTGGACACTCATCACCTTGATTGCCGTGTTGTTCGTTTTCTTGGCATTCATGGTCGTTCCCGGTTGGGATGGCCTTGCCCAACTTCTTCTTCTCGACCGGTCAACCCCCGATCGAGCCCGCATCGGTGTCGGAATCGCGTCATTCACTCTGCTGATCGCGATCATCCGGTATCTCGACGATTCAACGATACGGGTCAGTGCCCTGTTCGCTGGCTCGCTCGCGGGCCTGTATCTGGCGTCTCAGATCGCTTTGGCTGCCGCCGTGCTCGTCGTCGGTGGCGAGGATAAGCTCTGGGGAGCCGCTCCGGGTTGGTGGATATTTGCGCTGGTCTCTGCCGCGGCGGTGTATTTCTTCGCACGGCACAGGGTGATTGCCGGAGCACTCGCGTTCCTCAGCGTGCTTACCGCGAGTTCGGCATTTGTCCATCCCGTCTATGTCGGGGTGTTTGACTTGCGTGAGACCGCCGTGTCTCAGGCGGTTCAAGAGGTCGACGAGGACTCAACCTGGGTGGGGATTGGTGATCCAATCGTGACAGCACTGCTTCTGGAGTCTGGCGTCGAGGCCTACAACGGCACACAGGGGGCCCCGTCACGCGAGATGTGGTCAGACATCGATCCGAGTGGGCAGTTCGAGGCGCAGTGGAACAGGATCGGGACGATCTTCTGGGAGTCGGAAGCGGGTGAACCGATTGTGTCGAACCCGGCACCTGACACGATTCGTGTCACGTTCGATGCCTGCGCAGACTTTGCCCAGGAGAATGTCGACCTTGTTTTGACAAACCGTGCAGTGGATCAGACCTGCCTCGACGAGGTGTCTTCATACCCGGCACAGGGAGAACCACTCGTGATCTACCGGGTGGTCGCTCCCTGAGGTCTCACTCAGCTGTAGCGGGGCGACGCAGCGCTGCGAGGTCCGAATCGACCATGAGGCGAACGAGCGATGGGAAGTCAACAGTTGGCCGCCATCCAATGGAGTGGAGCCGTTGCGGATCCCCGACCAGCCTCCTCGGATCAGCCGGACGATAGAGATCCGGGTCGATGGTGACGTGACGCTCCCAATCGCCGATCCCCACATGGGCAAAGGCTTCGATGACAAACTCCCGAACCGAGTGCGCTTCCCCCGTCGCCACCACGAAGTCGCTCGCCGTGGGCTGAGCGGTTATCCGAATCATTGCGTCGACGTAGTCAGGCGCGAAACCCCAATCGCGATAAACGTCAATGTTGCCGAGAACAAGGGTCGTGGATCGCCCCAGCGAAATACTTGCCACTTCGGATGCAATCTTCCGTGCAACGAAGCTGCGCGGCCGCCTCGGTGACTCGTGGTTGTACAGAATTGCCGCACTGGCGTGCATGCCGCGAGACCGATAGACGCCAACCATTTGGTGCGCGAACGCCTTGGCCGCTCCGTACGGGGTCACCGGGGCCAACAAGGTCTGCTCTGACTGTCGGCCCTCCTCGTTCTCACCGAAGATCTCCGCGCTCGATGCCTGGAGGAAGCGCACTGGAACACCGGTGGTCTCCTGGAGTCGCCACGCAGCCTCAAGCAGGCGAACTGCACCAACGCCGAGAACTTCCGCCGTCTCCGCAGGAAACTCCCACGAACGTGCGACTGAGGTGTTTCCCGCAAGGTTGTAGATGTGTGTTGGTTCAATATCGCCGACCACTCGATGCACCGTCTCGCCATCAGCGATATCACCTACGTGAACAATGACGCTGGGAACGATTGACTCAAGAGCATGACCGCCAGCAACGGAGCGGCACAGAGCGTGCACGACATGGCCGTCTTTGGCGAGCCTCTCGACGAGATAGGTGCCGTCTTGCCCATTCGCTCCGGTCACAAAAGAGACGTTGCGGTGAGTCTCTGCCATCAGCCCGCCCTCACTGTCGACTGGCGCACATCGCGGGCCAAACGGTACGCCTCGGCGTGGCGAGCGGCGCAGGCATCCCAGGTAAAGCGTCGTGCGTGCTCAACACCGCGCGTCGAGAGTTTGGCGCCCCGGTGCAAGGCATCGGAAATCCCTCGCGCGATATCCGCGGAATCGCGCGGATCGAAGAGCACCGCTGCGTCCCCTACCACCTCGGGAATTGAACCCGCGTCGGAGGCCGCCACCGGGCATCCGGAGGCCATTGCCTCGAGCGGCGGGAGCCCGAAGCCCTCGTACAAACTGGGAAAGGCAAGAACGCCAGCCGAGCGATAGAGGTCTCGCAGTTCGTTTTCGCTCACCAACCCGCGTCGATCAACCCACGAGGGAAGCTCCCCGAGGCTCTCTAACCCGCCGCCCGTGAGCACCAGTCGAAGTTCGGGATCGTCTCGACGGAGAATCTCCACAGCCTCAATTAACCGAGCGTGATTCTTGTGTTGCCACCCTCGCGCCGGATAGAGAATGAAGTTCTCTCGCTCACCGGTATTGGGAGTGAAGGCGGAGGCATCAACGCCGAGGTGGGCGACGATAACCCTGTCTTCCTTAAGGCCCAACAGTTCAACCATGCGCCTCTTGGCGAACTCGCTGATGGTGACGATGACGTCGGCCCGCCGCGCAGCACGCTCGTAGAAGACCCGTCGGTACTCCAGCTCTGCCCGAGAGAACAAGGCGGGGAGTTCGAGATGCTGGACGTCGAGCAGGGTCTGCACGGTCGCCTGACCCCGGTTCGCACCCGGAAGCATCACGGTGAAGGGATAGTGCACGACGTCGGCGGTCACGAATCGCGCGCGAATCGCACGGCCAGCTAAGTGAATCTTGACTAGGTTGAAAACTCGGTCAGTGAGTGATGACGTCGGTGACACGGAGTCGATGATGACTTCAGGAACCCCAGCGCTGAAGCCGGCCGCGGATGACGGAACATACGATTCGACACTCAGGCCCTCGAAGTTGGCCAATGACCGCACGAGTTCTCGAGCATAGGTCTCGCTTCCACCCATGCCCCCCGGCACCAGCGTGAGCATCGGAATCGCGACGCTCACGTGTCCGGCTGCGGTAGAACTAGCTCGACTCGACGACATCGACATATCGGCTGCCCTCGAGCTCGAGCGCCTTGATGTCGGCATCGACCATGATGGCGGCGAGTCGTGGAGTGAGAACTCGGGGCTCCCAGCCAAGCAAATCCTTCGCCTTACTCGGGTCGCCGATGAGCGAGTCGACCTCAGTGGGGCGGAGGTAACGCTCGTCGAACTTCACGTACTTCTCCCAGTCGAGCCCCACGTGCTCGAACGAGAGCTGAAGGAAGTCTTTGACGGTGTACGCCGTGTTGGTGGCTACGACGAAGTCCTCCGGAGAGTCGTGCTGGAGCATGCGCCACATTGCTTCGACGTATTCGGGAGCGTATCCCCAGTCACGAACCGAGTCGAGGTTGCCCATATACAGCTCTGACTGCACACCTGCTGCGATACGAGCAACGGCCCGGGTGATCTTGCGGGTGACGAACGTGTCACCACGGCGAGGCGATTCATGATTGAACAGGATGCCGTTCGTCGCAAAGATGCCGTAGGCCTCCCGGTAGTTCCGGGTGATCCAATACGAGTACACCTTCGCGACTCCGTACGGCGAGCGCGGATAGAACGGCGTCTCTTCGTTTTGAGGCGGCGGCGTAGCTCCGAACATCTCCGAGCTGGAAGCCTGATAAAAGCGTGTATCGAGGCCAAGCGCTCTGATCGCCTCGAGGAGGCGCACGGTTCCGAGACCGGTCACGTCTCCGGTGTACTCCGGCTCGTCAAAACTCACCCGCACGTGCGATTGTGCCCCGAGATTGTAGACTTCATCGGGCTGAATCTCATCGAGAAGGGTCACCAATCGAGACCCATCGGTGAGGTCCGAATAGTGCAAAAACAGACGCGCATTGGGCGTGTGCGGGTCTTGGTAAATGTGATCGATGCGGTCGGTGTTGAACGTCGACGATCGTCGAATGAGGCCGTGAACCTCGTAGCCCTTGCTCAGCAGCAGTTCTGCCAGATAGCTCCCGTCTTGGCCAGTGATGCCGGTGACGATGGCCTTCTTGACCTGGGTTGCAGTCATGCAAGTAGCTCCGATGTATGCGTGAGGCGGCGGGGGTGTTATGTCGAGGCGCGATGATGTAGCCGACCCCCTGAGCCTATCGCAGGGTCTGTCAGGGTCGTGTGTTCAGCGCTTTCGCACGAGCGTTGATCCGGCCGGCAGCCACGGCCGACGCCCATCGGATGGGGCGATGCCAGAGAGCGCTGACTGGGCGAAGCACCGCGGGAAGATGGCGGCGTTTCACAGCCTCGGCCTCTTGGCTCGACCGTAGTCGGTTAGCGACCGTGAGCGACTCTGCGTGCCAGCGAAAGGCAGAGACCGATGTCCGCGTCCACACGAAACGACCGTGTTGCTTCAGCTTCAAGAACGCATCAAGATCCATCGCAAATCGAAGGCCGGTATCGAACCCTCCAATCGCCTCAAGCGCGTCAAGTCGCACCATCGTGCCCGGATGCGGAATGAGGTCGGGCCCCCAGGGCAACAGAAACGGAGCCAGCCAACCAGCATTGCTCACGGCGAGCGTGCGACCGTCACCGTCGATGTAGTCACATCCCCCGAATGCCAGAACGGCATCCTGCCGGGATTCGAGGAGGCTCTGGAGCGTGTTCAATCCGCCGGGGCGGAAGAGATCGTCATCGCCAACCCACGCGTAGTACTTCTCCGACGTTCGCGCGGCAAGTCCCGCGTTGATCGCGGCGGAGATACCGACCTTCGGATCATCGACGACAACGGCACCCATCGATGTCGCCATCTCACGCGCGGCGTTCGCTGTCGGCGGAGAGACGATCACGAGCGTGATCGAGACGTCCTGCCGTTGGATGCTCACAGACTCCAAGGTCTCCCGAAGGGTCTCGAGTCGGTCGCCCAGCGTGGGTAAAACCACGAGCACGTCAGCGTCGGCCATGGATCCTCTCTCGGTGATTGCTACGATTTGGTGCGGACTGTGTCAGTCGCTCAGTAATGCATCACAAGACCTTCCGCGCCTGCGCAACAGCAGGCTGTCGAGACTATAACGAGAACGCACATCGGAGACCCGTTGGACAAGAATTCACGCATCTACGTGGCCGGACATCGCGGGCTCGCTGGGTCGGCTATCTGGCGGCACCTGGAGGGTGAAGGGTTCACCAACCTTCTTGGGGCCACGTCGTCTGAGCTTGACCTCCGTGACCGCTCGGCGGTCTTTGCCTTCATGAGAAAGCACAAGCCCGATGTGGTGATTGATGCGGCGGCCCGGGTTGGAGGGATTCACGCCAACAACACCTTCCCTGCTGACTTTCTGAGCGACAATCTTCAGATTCAGACCAATGTGATGGACGCTGCGAACGACGTTGACGTCGATCGACTTCTTTTCCTAGGCTCGTCGTGTATCTACCCAAAATTTGCCGCGCAGCCCATTCAGGAATCGTCGCTCCTCACCGGCGAACTCGAGCCCACCAACGAGGCCTACGCCATCGCCAAGATCGCGGGAATCATGCAGGTGCAGGCCTCACGGAAGCAGTACGGCCGACACTGGATCTCTGCAATGCCCACGAACCTGTACGGCCCGGGCGACAACTTCCATGCCGAGAACTCTCACGTTCTTCCCGCACTGATGAGAAGAATCCACCGGGCCAAGGTCGAGGGCGCTCCGGAGGTTGTCATCTGGGGGTCAGGCACGCCCCTGAGAGAGTTCTTACACGTCGACGATCTGGCCGAAGCAGTGATCTTCCTGCTCGAACACTATGACGACGGCCAAACGATCAACGTGGGCGTCGGTGAAGACCTTTCTATTCGAGAACTCGCCGAACTCATCGCCGAAATCGTCGGGTATGAGGGCAACCTCGTACAAGACACCTCGAAACCCGATGGAACACCTCGCAAGCTGCTCGATGTCTCGCGATTGAACGCGCTGGGCTGGAAGGCTCGCACGAGTCTTCGCGAGGGAATCAGCGCAACCTACGAGTGGTACCTCTCAAACGAGAGCTCGATCCGCGCCAAGTAGTGGCGCGCTCACGGAAGAGAAAACTCGCCATGTCTACGGTGCTCGATCGAACGTTGATAGTAATGCCGGCGTTCAACGAGCAGGAATCGGTGCGCGACGTCGTCGTCGAAGTACTTTCGGAACTGCCGGGAGTCGCATGTCTCGTGGTCGACGACGGCTCCACCGACTCCACGGCCCAGCAGGCGAGAGCCGGCGGAGCCATGGTGGCCAGGCTTCCCTTTAACCTCGGCGTGGGCGGCGCGATGCGGGTCGGGTTTCGGTACGCCGTCGACCACGGGTTCGACAATGTCGTTCAGATCGATTCAGACGGCCAGCATGACCCCGCGAATGTACGGGCACTCTTAGAGAGGCTGCAATCAGCGGACCTCGTGCTCGGAGCCCGCTTCGCCGGATCAGGCAACTACGTGGTAAGGGGTCCGAGGCGATGGGCCATGGTCGTCTTGTCGATCTTCCTCAGTCGGGCCGCACGCACACGACTCACCGATACCACGTCAGGGTTTCGGGCGAGCGGGCCTCGCGCCGTGCGCCTTTTCGCCGACCACTACCCGGCCGAGTACTTGGGCGACACCATCGAGTCGCTGGTGATCGCCGCGCGGGCCAAGTGCATCATTGCGCAAGTTCCCGTTTCGATGCGCCCCCGCGCGGGGGGCAAACCATCACACAACCCCTTCAAGGCTGCGGCATATCTTGGACGAGCCATCATGGCCCTCCTTTTCGCCCTTATCAGGCCCCCGCTTCCGTTGCACTCGAAAGAGGGTGTCTCGTGACTCTCACGGCATACATTTTCGGGGTCGCCGCTGCGCTCGGCACCCTCGCAGTTGTAGTCGAGATGCTGCGACGAAACCGGCTGCGCGAGCGGCACGCCGTCTGGTGGCTCATCGCCGGAACGATGGCTTTGATTGTGGGACTGTTTCCCGGAGTTCTTGCGTGGGCCGCGAACCTCATCGGCATCGAGGTTCCGACGAATCTTGTGTTCTTCGTCAGCGTCGCGGTGCTCTTTCTCGTATGCATTCAGCACAGCGCAGAACTCACCGCGCTCGAATCGAAAACCCGAATTCTCGCCGAACAAGCGGCGTTGACCCGGCTGCGCATCGAGGAGCTCGAGCGTGAACTCAGGAAGTCTTCGGACTAATTGATCGAAGAAGAGAATCACCAGGCGAAAAGACGGTCTCTTTCTACGGGGTCAAAGGAGTTCTCAACGCTCTCGAGCACACCCGGCGCCACGATGATGCATGTCTCAGGGAACTCGGCGAGAACCCTCGCAATCACCGTGGCGGGTGCACGAGTGTTGTCCTCCTCGTTCTGGGCCAGAAGGTAAGTGTTGATCGGGCCCGCGGCTTCCGTCCAGGTGGATGAGAGGGACATCGCCCACTGATTCATTTCTTCGAATCGATCATCACCCTTACTGACGGCGAGGTAGATGGGACGCCCGCACGGTTGACCGGCCATAACCCCCGCCGCCGCGATCAGGCGTTCGGTGAGTTCGAGAGGCGTTTGCGCTTGTGTCTGTGCGTTCGATCGGAACAGGATTCCCGGCAGAGTGCTTGATGCAAGGGAATCAGTCACCGGGATCGGGAGACCCGAAAGAACGATGATGACCAGGGCCGCTACGGATGCCCGCACACCAGCGATCGCCTGAGACCTCGGGCCGCGCGGGCGCGAGGCTCTCGTCGCGATCAGGAGGACGACAACCACGACCAGGAGAACCGCGAAAACGATAAACAGGGCATTGATGAACTTGATCTGGAAATAGCTGAGCGCTCCGGAACGTGATAGCTGAATGAACAGCAGGACGAACGCCTGCAACCCCGCCAACCCAGCAAGAGCGCCCGCAAAACGAATCGACCGAGTGTTGGCGCCTTCTCGACGTGAGAGAAGTCCAATTCCCACGAGGCTCATGCCGAGGGCAACCGTAAGCGACAACGAAACCTGAGGGGTGCCTCCCGGGGTCGCCAAGGCCTCAACGAACCCTCCCGCGGTCGACGTCGCGTTGGCGACGAGGTAGAGCGCCCAGCCACCTGCGGCCGCAACGAGAATGATGGCAGTTGCCGACAGGGCGATCAGGTGGCGGCGAATCCGTTGGTTCGCCCAGGGCAGTCGAACCAACGACCACATAACCGCGAAGCCAGCGAGTGGCGCGAGAAGACTCCACGAGTGAGCGACGACGATCGTCGCTGCGACCATCGCCACGATCTGATTCGCCGTGGGCCGCCCGGGTCGAAGAGCGAACGTTGCCGTGACGAGGGTCATGGCAATCGCCAGCAGGTAGGGCGGGAACCCAAAGGAGAGCGCATAGGCGCCGAATCCAAAGACCACAAAAGAGAGAACTGCCGAAGTCACGACCAGCGCCAGCCACGGTCGATTTTGCAGCGGCTCGAGTGAACACAGCGCAGCAACGAGCACCACTACAGACAAAGACACGACACCGGCGGATCCCACCAAAAACAACCCCACCTCGCCGTCCACCGTCAAAAGACCGGGCCCCGCCCAGAGCTCCGCTGTCTGAGCAACGAGCGTGTGGAAGTGCTGCGGATAGAAGACGTAGGCGAACAGCGTGCCGTCTTCCGGGAGGGGCCATTGAGGGCCTGTGGCTCCGGTCGAGCGAATCATTCTGAACATGTTGAAGTGAGCTACGTTGTCTCCCCCGAACGCTTGTCGCAGGAGCGACACAGCTTCTATACCGAAGGGGTTCAGGTAGAACGGACGGAACAACCATGCCAACACCGCGACGGCCCCAACCAGAGAGATGTCGTTGGTGCTTACACGGGGAACCACGGAGCGCACCCGTCGAGCGTCGTTGACGAGCACCGCAACGAGAATCGCGCTCGCAAGCGAAAGGATGAGCCCGGTGCGGGTTGGAGCATCTTCCTCGGGCCAGGGGGCCCACCACAGGATGGGCGTGAGCCCCAGGTAGACGCTGCCGTTGATCGCGAGTCGGCGCGACAACTGGCGGGCCGAGGGGAACGCCGCCAGTAGCGCCAGCCCGAGAACGATAGCAAAAGGACCGTTGACGATCCCCAGCGAGTCCATGACAAGCCCGACCACGAGAATCCCGACCGCGACTGCGACGGCCAGAACCCGCCGGTTGGTTGTCGCGCGTGAGTCGGCGGATGTGACCACGGTCGTCATAGTGTTCTCACTCTGAAACTCACTCATTGGTTCGTTTCGTCGGTTGCGCGCGGCGGTCTGCCAACAACAGATACCCGACGGTCACAAGAAGGCCAGCGACCGGGCCCGCAAGTATTGCCAGGTTCACCCGAAGCGCAAAGTCAAGGGGAAGTAACAGCGCACAGACCGTAGCGACGGCGGCGGCGAGCCACCCGGAGGTATAGACGACGTGCTGAGAGCGCGCCAGCACTGCGGGAGCGCTGATCGCCAATGCCGCAACGAGTGATGATGAAACAGCGAGCACCGCTAGGAAGGCTCCGTCAGGAACACGTTCATCCGGATAGAGCCAGGCAAAGACCGCGGGGCCGAAAACCCACGCCAGACCGGCAATCACAGCACCCGCTGCCAGGACAGCCAGCTGAAGGGCACCAAAGAGTCGCCAAAAACCGCCTTGCGCATCACGGAAGTGGATGACGAAGTAGCTCTGGAAGGACATGGTCACAATGATCAGCGGCGCTCGAGTAACAGTGATCGTGAGGATATACAGGCCCAGAAGGTCATCAGAAACCTCGGGTGAGGTCACGCCTAGCAGGAGGGGGAAACCACTGATCAAAATCCCACTGCAGGCAGAAGCGAGGATCGTCCGTGCCACATTCCAAGACAAACTCCGATAGTGAACATCAAGTTGCGTCTTGCCAACAACAGCCTTCCTGATGGTCCACCAAGCCAAGACCAACGTCAAAGGAAACGGCAGCGCGACTGCCCACGCCAAGGCAACCGGGTCGGTTGTGACGATCAACACCGCAAGAACAACGCCCATCCGCAACAGCGCGTCACCCGCAATCAGAAAAGCAATAGTGCCCCAGGACTCAACGCCGTAGAGCGTGCCACTCACGACGGCGACGATCACGAAAAATGCCGCACCCACGGCAAGTGGCCACACCATCCCCCATCCGGAATCGGGGAAGGCGGAGTCGACCCATACCGGCGCGGACATCACGATGGCGACCCCAACCAGCAAGCCCGTGACGAGAGCGAAGTTGCGCGCTCGGCTCGTTTCTGGAGGCCCTCCCGGCTTCCGCAATCGGGTAGCCCGGGTGACCTCCTGTTGAATGCCGATGAGCGCTCCGACGAGGAGGTACAAGAACGACCAGAAGATCGAGAAAGTCGCGTAGTCGGCCAGGCCGATCACCGCGGGGACATACAAGGTGACGGCATATGCGGCCACGCCGGCGATGACCGTCGCTCCGAGGATGAGCGTGGGCCCCGACAATGGTCGACGCGGCACCTCTGGCCTTGCAATCCTGGGAATCATGATGCAGCTCCCTCGAGCCTCCGGTGGGTGGGTGGGTGTCGCATCAGTGTGTCTTCCGTTAAGTCGTCGCTCGAGCTTCTTTCGCGCGCGCCCTCCGAGCGTTGAATCGCTCAACAACAGCCCCCACCCCTCCGTTTCGGAGGTAGTACGACACGCGATCGAGATCACGAAGAACTCCCCGATGGTTGCTGCTCTTCTGTCCTCCGGCAAGGCCCTTGATGCTCGCAGACTTCTTGGACTTTTCACCCGTGGCCTTCGACCGATCAGCCGCAGTGGTCGGAGAAGAGCAGAAGTCAACCAAAGGCTTGAGCACCCTCTCCCAGGTGAACTGCTGTCGAACACGCATCACGTTCGCTTTGGCGGCTGCGTACTTTTCTTCATCGAACAACAGAGACTCCAGCGCCTCCACAAGTGCCTGCTCGTCACGTTCGGGAACAGACGCTCCGAGGTTCTCGGCCCCGATGAGATCACCGAAAGAGTCACCTTCCGTCGACACGATCGGAAGCCCGGCCCACAGGTAGTCCAGGATGCGAGTACGGAAGGAGAACTTGGTCTCGATGTGCGCAAAGTGTGTCGATACCCCGAGGTCCGCCTCCAGCAGGTAGTTCTGCCGTTCCTCGTACGGAACCCAGGTCTCATTGAAGAAGACGTTCTTGTTGTGCACACCGAGCTGGATCGCGAGCATCCGAGCCTCGGCAACAGCCGACATCTCGGGCACGTCAGGGTTGGGGTGCTTGACGCCGAGGAAGAAGAGTCGAATATTGGGCCGCGTGCGGGCGAGTGTGGCCACGGCCCGAATGAGCGTTTGAGGGTCAAACCAGTTGTAGATACCGCCACCCCAAATGATCACCTTGTCAGAGTGGCTGATTCCAGGTACGACCCCACGAATGCCCGATCCCGTGACAACGGGATCGTCGCTGGGGATGCCAAACGGTGCAACAGCAATCAGGGAGTCGAGCTCAGAGTCGCGGGAGTAGGTGTACGCGTTCACGCGCCCGAGGGCAGCCAGTTGGCCGAGCCAGAAACTGCGCTGCCTGTCGCTCGCACACAGAAAGAAGTCACCCAGCGCCATCTGGTGATTGAGTGCCTCGTTGGATGCCGCGATCTGGTCGTTCCATCGCTTGAGCGATAGGTCTCTGCCCTGCTCGAGCTGTTCGAGGTGGAGAGGATCGTAGATGTCAACGACGAGCACCTTGGAGGTCGTTTCTAGCGACGGGAAGTACTGCAGGGCGTGCCCCTGCACGATAATGACGTCGGCCCATTCCTCGTGCGGCCGCATCGCTTTGGGTTTGCTGTTGGGCACCAGTGCGACAGTAAAGGCATCGGTAATGGAGGTTGCGGAGTTCGTGCTCACGAGCCGAACGTCATGCTGGTCAGAAAGCACCCGAGCGATATTCCACGCGCGAATCGCCGGGCCAGCCATTCGAGGGCCGACAGGATCCCCGGTCACCACGAGAATGCGGCGTCGATCAGGAATGTTGAGAATGCCCAGCGCTGCAGCGACTTTTTCGTAGCCCCGCAGGTAAGACTCGATCGGGAAAGCGGGTTCGTCAACGTTTCCCATGAGGGCCTTGAGCTGGCGATCACTCACACGACGTGTCGTTTGAACCTGCTGCCGTGCTGTGGACATTGTCGGCAGATTTTCGACGAACTGGTCGATCGCGAAGACCCCCGCCATCGTCGACTTCGACACGGGCATCGTTGGTGTCGCGTCGTCACCAGCAACCCGAAGGTCGAGTTCCGTCGAGTCAAGTTGGCCCCGGGCGACCGCTCGCCTCGTGGCGAGAAGAAGTGCTCCGGGAAAAACCTGTGCGAGAGAGTCGTCGTCAAGGTTCTTGTAGAGGCAGTAGAGCGCGTTTCTCTCGAGAAGGTACTGCTCTCGGAAGTCACCAAACTTATTCATCGAGGCGTGGTGTTTGTGAAAAACCAATGACTTTGGCTGAAACCGAAAACGGTAACCCAGCAGGTTCAATCTCCAGCCAAGGTCGACATCGTCGTAAAACATGAAGAAATGGTCGTCAAAGCCCCCGAGCTCAACGAAAGCGCGGGTCTTAATGAACATGGCCGCTCCGGTGCCGAAGAGCACGTCTCGCTCGTGATCCCACGCCCCCCGATCGACTTCACCTGCATGAGGCTTGTACCCCATGCCGTACCACGTCACGGAAGAGTCGATGTAGTCAACCCGCTCTCCCTCCCAATCGAGCACCTTGCTCGCGACCGCGGCAATGTCGTTCCCGGTGGCGAAGGTGCGGATACCCTCCTTGATCCAGTCCGGATGCGGGCGAGCGTCGTTGTTCAAGAAGGCGATGTACTCTCCCGATGCCCGTTCGACGCCGAGATTGCAGCCGCCGGTGAACCCGAGGTTCTTCGACGATTCGACAATGGTGACCTTGCCAGGAATAGTTCGGAGTTTCTCGAGGCTGTCGTCGCCAGAACCGTTCTCAACGATCACAATCTCGAGAAGGTGCTCTGGCCAGTTCTGCTCACGCAGCCCCTTGACGGCCTCGATCGTGTCATCCGCCCCGCGGAAATTGACGAGAACAACCGAAACCAGTTCCGGAACGATCTTCTTCACTGGATGCCCACTCTCACACTTCCCACAACACAACATCGACGGGCGCCTGCAAAAGACGCGCGTGTCGAAGCCTATCTAGTTCCCTTTTCGGTACCGCACATGAGGGTCGGTGGGCCAGAATCCGCAACGCCCGAACTCGTTGCCCCACCGTCCCCACGTACGGTCAACCTCATAGGCCGACACGCGAGGATCTCGAGTCGCTGACTCAAAGTGGTACAACTCTGCGCGAGGAGTCCAATACGACACGTAGCCGAGCGCGTTCATCTTCATGCACAAATCGACGTCGTTGAAGTTGCCTGGCAAGATCGGCGAGAATCCTCCTGCCTCGAAGAAACGATCGCGCTTGATCATCATGCATGCCGCGGTGTTGCCGTCAACTTCTCGTTCTACGAGAAAGGCGCCGTTGGGCCCCTCTGCCCCTCGATCGGAGTGAAGACCCACATGTGTGACGTCTGACCAGGAATATGCGTGTCCCGCGTGTTGTACGGTGTCGTCGTCAAAGTAGAGCATCGCTCCGACCGTTCCAGCCCGAGGAAGCTGGGCGAGGGACAGCATGGCTTGAACCCAATCCGGAGAGATCAGGTCGACGTCGTCATTCAGAAACAGCAGGTACTCGCCTCGAGATGCAACGACTCCGAGATTCATCTTCTCGGAGAAGCTGAACTCACGACTCCACGGCACCAGTGAGAGCCGGTCACCGAGTGTCATTCGCAAATCTGCGATGACGTCGTCAGGGGTCGTGTCGTCGGCAACAATCACGAACTCGAGTCGGTCGTACGTCGTCTTCTTGACAATGCCTTCGACCGCGTCGAGCACCATCGCCCGCGATCCTGCTCGATCAGAGCGCGAGGACCCTCGGGTCGGAACTATCACCGAGACCAAAGGATTACCGACGACATGGCGACGGGTTTGATGAATGCCGTTGTCGTCGACACTGTCAATGAAACCGCCCCCGGTCTCAGCGAAATGCTCGTCGAGGGCACGACGCACCCCCTGGCGGTACGCGGCGTTGTCGTGACGCCGTGCGTGATCAGTCACGCACAGCGCGCGCGGTACCTGCACCAAAGACTTTCGAATGGTGGAGCCTCGCCGACTCGCTCGCAATGCGAGCGCGTAGAACTCTGCGCCGTCAAAATCCAACGACTGGTCCACGACGAGCTGCAGCAGGTCGCCCTTGTAAGCAACAAAAGAACCCCAGTAATTCTGACTGCGAAGCCGCTCTGGGGAGTGCGCGGGTTTGACGAATCCAGGGCGCTCAGCGTCAGGGGCTTCATCGAAATACATCACGTCGCAGTCTGGGTGAGCGCACAGTTCGTCGAGAACCTGCTGAGCCAGGGCCGATGTCGGTACCTGATCTGGAGTCACGTAGATGACGAACTGACCGCGCGCGCGCGCCAGACCAGTTTCTAAGCCTTGTTTCAGGCTTTCGGAGGCATCAACGATGAGACCTTGCCAACCTTGACCGAGCAAAGCGTCGAAGGCAGGCTCGTCTGCCAGGCGCGCCTGCTCAGCATCAGTCTGAAGCACAACGAGTGAAACGGTCGGTGGTTCCCGCCGCGGTTCGCGCGCAGCCCCGGTCTGGATCATTGCGCTCGACGAAAAAACTGCACGGGCGCCAGAATCGTTCTGCCGACTCTCCAGGTCATCGACAGGTGCACACTCTCGAGCTGATGTGTGAGTGACTCAATCTGTTGGCGGGCGTCCGGGGCGGTTTCCCGCGTTGACAGGCGAGCCACCTCGGCCTCGAGGCCAAGAACCTTGTCAACAAGAGCGAGCTGCCGCAGTGCGGACGCGACTTCTTCGGGAGACAGTTGCGGGTCTGACTCCTCGTGTTCTCGCACTGCGTACTCCTCCTGGCGCACTCTAGCCGCTTGGGCTGGATCGCTATATTGACGAACGATGCATCTCGCGTCACAGCATCGCTGCATTGCCGATCGACCGCTCGGGCGTGACTGAAGTGTAGCAACCATGCCCTAGCGACCGGTCAACCCCAGCCGCCGGCCAATCGCCCGCGCGATCACCGTGAGGGGCCTCCGCTTGATATCGGAGAGGTAGGTCTCGAGCTCGCGGATCCGTGTTCTCAGCTGTTGATTTTCCTCGAGTGCGTCGTTCGCAAGTCTCAGCAGCCCATCAGGTGATGCGTCGTCGTCGGAAAGGGCCGGGACGAGCGTCGGCACATCCCGAGTTGGCACGGCACGGCCGATGAATTGGTAAATGTGCGCGTCCGTCGCCTCCAACATTTCGTAGAACTGGGGCGAGTCGGCGAGGCCGATCGAACCAAGGCGTCGCGCTGCGAGTCGTTCAGGAAATCCAACAACGGTTGGGGCTTCCTCGACAATGCTGAATCCCGCAGAGCCAAACACATCATCGACCTCGTGTCGATCATAGAAGTGCAGATGAGTGCGGTCGAGAAGCCCTAACTCGGTGTAAGGAAATCGACCTTCGAGCATCTGGAAACGCACCGACAAATGCCCCATATGAGGTATGGAGTAGACGACGTATCCGCCCTCGCTCAAGAGAGCCTTACAGGCTCGAAGTGCTTCTCTCGGATCTACAAGATGTTCGAGGACGTCGGCGAAAATGATGACATCGAAAGTTCCCAGAGCCTCAAGACTGCCCGGTTGAGTGATGTCACGAACGTAAGCGGCCGAAATCTTCGTCTGCGCCTCAGCGATGTCTTCGTCGCTGATGTCGATACCGACAACGACACAGTCGCGCATTTTCTGCAGTGCCGCGCCGAAGTTGGCCGTCGAGCAGCCAACATCCAGCACGCGCGCACCGCGAGGGATAAACCGCAACATATTGGCCCAGCTGTTGTTGCTCGAGTTCTCATCAAAGAGATGGTCGGCGTACTGCGACACGGGCTTGCCCTTTACGCCTTCAAGAGAGACTGGAGATACGTGCCATACCCGCTCTTCGCGAGGGGGGTCGCGAGCTCGGCAAGCTGCTCGTCATCGATCCAGCCAGCTCGCCAGGCGATTTCTTCGATGCAGCCGATCTTGAAACCCTGGCGGTCTTCGATCACACGCACATATTCAGACGCCTGCATCATCGACTCGAAGGTGCCCGTGTCGAGCCATGCTGTGCCCCGATCGAGCACCTCGACCTGCAGTCGTCCTTCTGCGAGATAACGCTCATTGACGCTAGAGATCTCCAGTTCGCCTCGGTGGCTCGGCCGGATCGATTTTGCGATGTCGATCACATCGTTGTCGTAGAAATAGAGGCCTGGCACGGCGTAGTTGCTCTTTGGTGCTTGGGGCTTCTCTTCGATCGAGATCGCACGCATGTCATTGTCAAACTCGACGACTCCGTAAGACTGCGGGTTCGACACGTGGTAGGCGAAGATGAGCCCACCGTCGATCGAACCATGACGACGAAGCGACGACCCCAAGCCCGCACCGTGAAAGATGTTGTCGCCGAGTACGAGGGCGACACTGTCGTCTCCAATGAAGTCCTCACCGATCAGGAAGGCCTGAGCGAGGCCGTCAGGCGAGGGTTGGATTGCGAACTCGAGGCGAATCCCGAGCTGCGAGCCATCCCCCAGCAGGCCTTGGAACTGATCGTGATACTCCGGAGTGGTGATGACCAGAATCTCGTTAATGCCAGCCATCATGAGCGTCGACAGTGGGTAGTAGACCATGGGCTTGTCGTAAATAGGCATCAGCTGTTTAGAAATGCCCTTCGTGATCGGCCACAGCCGAGTTCCTGACCCGCCAGCCAGAATGATGCCCTTCATTGGGCCCCCTCTTCTTCACCGAAACTGCTCACACTCGACCACTGCAGGCGTGCGGCTCCACTCACCGCACCCCATAGATCTCTACTCATGATTCAGCGAATCGTAGTAGGCCGCGATCGTGGGCTTCGCCGGGCCCGTCGTGACAAGCTCCCCGTGCCGCAACCAGGCAACCTGATCACACATCGTTTTCACGGCCGTCATGTCATGGCTGACGAGGATGACGGTCTTGCCTTCCTTCTTCAGATCCACAAACTTGCGCTTGCACTTGTCTTGAAACTCCGCGTCTCCAACGGCGAGCACCTCATCGACCACCAAGATGTCGGGGTCTACATTGATCGCCACAGAGAACCCGAGGCGAACGTACATTCCCGACGAGTAGTTCTTCACCGGCTGGTCAATGAACTGTTCCACACCACTGAAGTCGACGATCTCGTCGAACTTGCGATCAATTTGCTTTCGCGACATGCCGAGAATCGAGCCGTTGAGGTAGATGTTCTCGCGGCCCGATAACTCGTGGTGAAAGCCCGAACCAACCTCCAGCAGAGCGGCGAGTTTGCCGTACGCAGTGATTGTGCCGCTCGTGGGGTAGTAGATCTTCGCGAGACACTTCAAGAGGGTCGACTTACCCGAGCCGTTGCTGCCGATCAACCCAAAGGTTGAACCGACCGGCACGTCAAAGGTGATGTCGCGAAGCGCCCAGAAGTCTTCGTGAACAGAGGCGCGACCGCGCATGATTGCTGACTTCAGGGTTTGGTTGCGCTCCTTGTACATACGGAACTTCTTCGAAAGGTCTTCTACGCGCACAGCAATCTCAGTCACAATGCCTCGGCCAAACCTTTCTCCGCCCGTCGGAAGACGACGAGTCCCACAATGGCAGCGCCCAGAGACCAGGCTAAGCACAGCAGGAATGCGTCGAGATCGGGCCATCGGTTGTCGTACAGCAACTGACGAAACACCTCGATGAAGTGCACCATGGGGTTCAACGAGTAGATGCCTTCGACGGTGACACCACTGCCGCCGAGATTTCCTACCGCTGCTGACTGGCCCTCGACGAGGCTGATCGGGTAGAGCACCGGAGTGAGATAGAACCAGATCTGCAAGAGCAGAGACACGAAGTATTGCGTGTCTCGAAAATAAACATTCGCCACCGAGAGCATGAGCGCTATGCCAGCCGCAAAGATGGCAAGAAGCACCATCAGCACGATGGCCAACGGGACCCACGGAATCACCCACGCCCCGAGAATGAGCAACACGACGAGCAGTACGCCCATCTCGAACATCCAGTTGAACGCCGTTGCGCCGACCATCGACAGTGGCAAAACGACGCGAGAGAAGTGCACCTTCTGAATAAGACCAGCGTTGCTGACGAGCGAGCCAACACCAAGGTTGAGTACTGTCGCGAAGAATGTCCATGGCAGCAACCCGCACAGCAGCCACACCGCGAAGACATCGAGCCCACTCGGATCACCCTTGTCGGGTTCAACGCGCAAGATGAAACCAAAGACAAGGGTGAAAATCAGCATGGTCGCCAGCGGATTGGCAAGAGACCACAGCTGCCCAAAGACAGTTCTCTTGTACTTTCCGCGTATCTCGCGACGGGTGAGGTTCACCAAGAGCTCACGCGAGCCAATGAGTTCTTTCAGGTACCTCACGTGAACCTCGCAAATTCGTTCGGCGTGCTGTCAGCCGCGAGCGCAAGCCTAGTCGACACTGCCCCCCAGCCCATCAGACAGGTTGCACGAGGTCGCGAAGGGCATCGAGAAGCCCGCGGTTGAACCGCCGATACCGACCAGACACGAGCGCGCCAACAACGGGGGCAAGACGCAGAACTCTTGTGGCCGGCAAGTGCGACCGCCATTTCTCGTGAACAAGCTTCGCTCGAGCGGCCTCGTGAAGGCGAGGGTCAACGGTCTTCCGGTTGAGGTAGTCAACGAGAGATGAGGCTCGAGCCACTAACCGGGCCGACCGCGGCCCGCGAGGCTCGCGCAGTTTTTCCCATCGCCGCGACCACGTGGGCACGCTCGCTCCAACCTCATTGGCACCGTGTTGCCGATAGTGCAGCCACGGCTCGTCGACGAGCCGGAGCGATCCGGTGGTGGATGCCACTGCGGCAAGCCACTCGTCGTGAAGCCATGACGCCGGAAACGGCATGGCTGATTCAGCGATGTCACGCCGCACGATGACCGTTGCTCCGGTCACGAGATTGCGGCGCAACAAAATGTCAAAGGCCTCACCGGCAGCTAATGCGCGCCGCTCAGCTTCCCCCACCTCGATCGCGTCGAGAAGCAGTGTGCCGGTGGAGACCCCGTCGGCGTCGACCAGCACGGCATCCGTGTGCACAAGGCCGACAGCCGGGTCATCGAAGAGAGGCATTAGACGCGCCAGTCGACCCGGTGGCCACACGTCGTCTTGATCGCTGAGGGCAACGAGCGATCCCCTGCATTCAGAAATGGTCGCCTCAAAGTTGCCAGCCACACCGAGGGGTTTAGGCCTGCGATGCACATGCAATCGGGTGGTCACGCCGGCACGCTGCGCACGAACCGCCGCATACGTTGCCTCGATAACCTCGATTGTGTTGTCACTGGAGGCGTCGTCACCAACGACAATTTCACGGGGAACAACCGACTGATTCAAGATGCTCCGCACCTGTTCAGCGACGAAATGAGCCCCGTTTCTGGTACACATCGCCACAGAAACGTCGGCGACTTCGACCTCATCGACGCCGGGGTCGCCAGTGCTCGTCACCCGCCCGAGCCTACCGACCATCGACGGCTAGCATGAAGGCACCATGACACGTCGAGCTGAATCTGTCGATGCTCGAGTGGCAGTCGTGACGGTCGTCTTTCACTCTGACGAGGTGTTGCCGGGCCTGCTCGACTCGCTTCCCGCGGCCGTTGGCGAACCATTCGAGCTCGCGATCGCTGACAATGCGCCTGTCGAACGATCGACAGCCCAGCGTTTGGCCCTCAAACACGCGGCTCATTACATCGCTTTGCCCGCAAATCCGGGTTACGGGGCCGCGGTCAATACAGCGGTCGCGCGCCTCGCGCCTGCTGTGCAGTGGGTCGTAGTCAGCAACCCCGACGTTGTCTTCAGAGAGGGGGCGATCAGCGCACTCGTACGGGCCGCTGAGTCTGATGACGCGATCGGTGCCACCGGGCCCGCGGTCGAGAATGCTGACGGCACCATCTACCCTTCTGCTCGCGCGATTCCCTCGCTGCGCACGGGTATTGGCCACGCACTGTTCGCGTCGATCTGGTCGCAGAACCCCTGGACCACGGCCTACCGAGACGCTCATGCGGGTGCGGGTGAAACCCGTGATGTCGGCTGGCTCTCGGGCTCGTGCCTCGTTGTGCGCCGTAGCGCCTTCGATCGCGTCGGTGGCTTCGATGAGGGCTACTTCATGTACTTCGAAGACGTCGACCTGGGCTACCGGCTCGGCCAGGCCGGCTACCGCAATGTGTATGTTCCTGCGGCTCGAGCCGAGCACGTCGGCGCCCACTCAACCCAGATCGAATCATCGCGAATGGTGCGCGCCCACCACGACAGCGCCAAACGCTTTCTCGGCAAAAAATACCAGGGGTGGCACCTCTGGCCCGTGCGGGCAGCCCTCTCGATCGGGCTCGACGCGCGCGCGGCGATTACTATTTGGCGGCTCTCCAAGTCTCGTCCAGCGACGCCGTAAAGGCACGCGCGGCATCCCATGTGGGTAACAGACCATTGGCCTTCGCCTCGAGCAACGTCGGCGCAGCGAGGTCTTTCGGCGACAGCAGCAGTTCGTCGGGCGAGAACGGCAGCTCGAGCGCGACGGTCTGATCAAGAGGCGTGATGCCGTGCTCGCGGTCAGGGGCAAAGACCTCGCTCACGAGATAGCTGACCGCCGTGTCGTCTTCAAGAGCAACAAAGCAGTGCCCAAGCCCCTCACTGATGTACAGCGCGCGACGATCGACCGTGTCGAGCACCACAGAATCCCACTGCCCGAACGTCGGCGACCCGACACGAATGTCGATGACAAAGTCGATGACCGATCCGTGCGCGACGGTGACGTACTTCGCCTGGCTCGGCGGAACGTCGGCGAAGTGGATTCCCCGCACGACTCCTCGACGCGAGATCGACCCATTTCCTTGGCGCAACGTCAGCGGGTGCCCAACCACGTCGGCAAGAGCGTCGAACCGGTACCACTCGAAGAACGTGCCCCGATCATCCGGAAATTGCCGAGGCGTGACCTCGAAGGCCCCCGCGATCGACAATTCTCTGATCTGCACGAGATAAGAGTATCAACGGCCTCTCGATAGGCTTGACGCATGCGATTGCTTGTCACCGGCGGCGCCGGCTTCATCGGCTCGAACTTTGTGCACCATGTCATCGAGCACACCGACCACCACGTGACGGTTCTCGACAAGCTCACCTATGCGGGCAACCGCGCATCGCTTGAGGGGCTACCGGATGCCCGTCTCACCTTCGTGCAGGGCGACATCTGTGACGCGGCGCTGGTCGACGAGCTCGTCGCCGCGGCCGACGCCGTGGTGCACTACGCCGCCGAGAGCCACAACGACAACTCGCTCGACGACCCGCGCCCCTTCGTCGACACCAACATCATCGGTACCTACACCTTGCTCGAGGCCGCGCGCCGTCACGGCACCCGCTTACACCACATCTCGACCGACGAGGTCTACGGCGACCTCGAGCTCGACGACCCGGCTCGCTTCACCGAGACGACGCCGTACAACCCCTCGAGCCCCTACTCGTCGACGAAGGCCGGCAGCGACCTGCTCGTGCGCGCCTGGGTGCGATCGTTCGGGGTGCAGGCCACGATCTCGAACTGCTCGAACAACTACGGGCCCTACCAGCACGTCGAGAAATTCATCCCGCGCCAGATCACCAACGTGCTGCGCGGCGAGCGTCCCAAGCTCTACGGCTCGGGCGAGAACGTGCGCGACTGGATCCACGCCGACGACCACTCGGCCGCCGTGCTCACCATTCTCGAGAAGGGCCGCATCGGCGAGACCTATCTCATTGGCGCCGACGGCGAGAAGAGCAACAAAGAGGTCGTTGAGATGATCCTCACGGCGCTCGGCCAACCCGCCGACGCCTACGACCACGTCGTCGACCGCCCCGGCCACGACCTGCGCTACGCGATCGACTCGAGCAAGATGCGCACCGAGCTCGGCTGGGCGCCGCGCTTCAGCGACTTCGCCGCCGGCCTCGCCGACACCGTGCAGTGGTACCGCGACAACGAGGCCTGGTGGGCACCGCAGAAAGACGCCACCGAGGCCCGCTACCGCGCGCAAGGGCAATGACTGGGCTGCTCTGTTCCTTACGTCTCGATCACCATTCGCTGCGATGGTGGTCACGGTGAGCAGAGCCGAGACCTTCCTCCGCTCCGTCGCATCGCGGCAAGTGGTGACATCAGGTCGTCTCTCCGAAAGCGGCTGGGTTCTCGACAACGGTGAACTTCGGCACGGATCGGCCGACTTCTTCCGTGTCATCGGTGCTCGGGACCACGACGGCGTCGAGCACCTCCTGTTCGACCAGCCAGAAGCAGCTCTCGTCGGTCTGGTGGTGACCGGACCGCCAGGGCGACGACGTGTGCTGGTGAACGCCCGTGCCGAGCCAGGCCTCCACGAGGGGGCACAGTTCAGCGCCACCGTGCAATCCAGCCCGAGCAACTACGAGCAGCGACACGGCGGAAAGCCGACGCCCTTTCTGGGCGAGATCCTTCACCTCGCGAACAACGCACGCGTGATCCACGATTCGGTGCAGTACGACTGGGGTCGCTACTACCGCGCCAAGACCAAGCGATTCCGGGTTATCGAGATCGACGACGAAACGCCAGCACCCGTTCCCCTGCTCTGGGTGAACCACGACGAGCTCGACCTGCTCTTGCGATCCGACCGACGAACCACGGTGGACCTTCGATGCATCGCTCTGGCGTTGCGCTGCTCCGACGCTGGGCTCAGCTCGGTCACGACCGTCACACCCGAGCGTGAGAGCGAGAAGGCTCTCGAGCAGGTCAGCCTCACCTCGTTGACACGGTGGGTTCTCGATGACGAGGGCGTGCACGACAGTCGAGGCGAACGTTCCGTGCACTGGTTCACAACCCAGACGTCGACGCGGGAGATCGAGCGGTGGACCCAGCCCCTCATGGTTCTCGACCGTGACGTATCGATCGTCGCAACGGTTCGGCGCGAGAACGGTCGAATCCTGCTCGCGGTGCGGCGGGAGACTGCGGTCGGGCTCGAAGGGCGCATGGTGTGGGGGCTCGCTGAGAACGTGGGTTCCGGATCCTCCTCCCGCCCGGTCATGCTCTCCGCAGAAGGTGGTCGCTTCTTCCGGCACGGCGTGAGTCTCGCTCTTTCCGACAACGAGAGAGCCATCGACGAAGCGGTGTGGATGTCTCGCGAGGAAGCCTTGGCGCTCGTCACCGCCGATCTCTGCACATCTCTCGAGTTTCGGTTGGCCGTCGGGCTGCTGGAGACGAAGGAGAACTCCTGGTGAGCGTCGCGACGATCCTGATCCCCACCCATGACGCAGCCGACACCGTGGTCGATGCGGTCGACAGTGCGCGCCGTCAAACCATCTCCGACATCGAGATCATGATCGTTGGCGACGGGGTTTCGCCCGAGTATCGGAATCTCATCGCCCAGCTGGCGAAGGCTGACCGACGCATCGTCTTTCTCGACCTCCCGAAGGCGCCGAACCGCGGGGAGCGCAATCGCCATAGCGGCGTCCTGGCCGCGTCTTCTGATGTCATCGTCTACCTGGCTGATGACGACCTGCTGCTGCCGCGCCACACGGAGAACATGATGCAGCTTCTCGGCGATGTCGATCTCTGTCAGTCGCGGAACGGCTTCATCGACGAGAACGATCGGTTGGTGTTC
>NCEJ01000220.1 GCA_002280615.1 Micrococcales bacterium 32-70-13
CGCCGACATCCCCGTCGAGCTCGACGACGATGTCGCGCGCTCGATCCGCGCCTCGGAGGAGGCCCTCATCGGCCGCCTCGTCGAGCGCTACCGCCGCGTGGTCGCCGCGCGCGAGGTCAAGCCCATTGGCATCGACCGCGACCTGGTGCGTCTCGTTGCGACGGCCGAGCTCGAGGAGTCGAAGCAGGCCACGGGCGGCGACAACGTGTTCACGATGGTGCGCAAGATCGGTACCGCGAAAGCCGTTCTCGCGGCCGACTACACGGCTCAGCTCGCCCGTAACGTCGGCAAGGTGGTCTTCTTCGCGAAGCACATCGACGTCATGGATGCCGCTGAGGCGCACTTCGCCTCGGTCGGCCTGCGGGCTGTCAGCATCCGCGGCGATCAGAGCCCGAAGGCGCGCCAGGAGGCCATCGACGGCTTCACGAACGACCCCGAGGTGAGCGTCATCGTCTGCTCGCTCTCGGCGGCGGGCGTGGGCATCAACCTGCAGGCGGCCTCGAACGTCGTGCTCGCCGAGCTGTCGTGGACCTCGGCCGAGCAGACCCAGGCGATCGACCGCGTGCACCGCATCGGTCAGGAGCTGCCGGTCACCGCGTGGCGCATCCTCGCCGCGCAGACGATCGACGCGCGCATCGCCGACCTCATCGACTCGAAGGCGGGCCTCGCGGCACGCGCGCTCGACGGCAGCGACGAGCAGGTCGTCGCCGAGGGCACCGTGCAGGTGCAGGCGCTCATCGCGATGCTCACCGACGCCCTCGAGCAGCGCGCCGCCGCCTAGGTACTCGCACGGCTGCCGGGGTCCGCTCGCGCGGCGGCCCGCAGGCTTCGTCGTTCGACGGCGGTTCGCCGAGGCGGGCTGTCGGCGGTCTGCCCTCTGGTCCCTTCCAGAAATGCGGAACGTCATGAGAGCGTTTCGCGGAGTTCCGCATTTCTGGAAGGCGCGAGAATGCTGTGCGTCCAGGCATCAGAGGCCGGCGGACGGTGGACAGCGGCGTCTGGCGGAGCCTGCGGGACGACCCGGGCGCGGGGCAGGGCGGCTCAGCGCTTGGCGGCGCGCTCGGCGGAGACCAGGTAGGCGACCGCGGCGAGCGGGATGGGCAACCACGAGGGGCGGTTGCGTGCCTCGTACATCGCCTCGTAGACGGCCTTGTCGAGCTCGAAGGCGTCGAGCAGGGCGCGGTGCTCGCGCAGGTCGAGTCCGCACTCGGCGATGTAGCCGTCGAGGAAGGCCGCGCGGGCCTCGCGCGCCCAGTCCTCGCGGGCGGCCTCGAGCGCGAGGGCGTCGAGGTCGAGCGAGGCGGTGTCGATGGCTCCGGCGGCGGCGCGACTGGTGCCGCGCAGCGAGCCGACCGCGTAGTCGAACGAGCGCAGCATGCCCGCGACATCGCGCAGGGGCGAGTCGACGCG
>NCEJ01000068.1 GCA_002280615.1 Micrococcales bacterium 32-70-13
CGGCGGTCACCTCACCCGCGCGGCACAGCAGCAGGCCCGCGAGGGCGCCGAGCGCGATCGCGGCGAGCGTGGCCCAGCCCGTGCCGACGAGCAGCACGAGCAGGCCCGCGGCCACGGCGATGCCCGCGCGGCGCACGTCGGGGGTGAGCGTGCGCGCCATGCCCCACACCGCGTGCGCGACGACCGCGACGGCGACGACCTTCAGCCCCGCGATGATCCCCTCGGCGACGGGGCCGTCGAGCAGCGGAGCGCTGAGCGCCGCGAGCACGAGCAGCACCGCGCTCGGCAGGGTGAAGGCCGCGAACGCGGCGAGCCCGCCGAGTAACCCAGCCCGATGCAGCCCGAGAGCGAACCCGACCTGGCTCGACGCCGGCCCGGGCAGGAACTGCGCGAGGGCGACGAGCTCGGCGTAGCCCTGCTCGCTGATCCACCGCCGGCGCACCACGAGGCGCTCGCGGAAGTAGCCGAGGTGCGCCACGGGTCCGCCGAACGACGTGAGGCCGAGCACCGTGAACTGCCCGAGCACCTCGAGCGCCGAGCCGCGCGGTGCGGGGGCGATGTCGGCCGGCAGAGCGGCCGCACCGGGTGCGCCGTCGGACCCGGGCGCGTCGTCGGGCTCGGGCGCAGCATCCACGGGTCGATCGGTCACACCGCGAACCCTACCCAGCCGCGGTGAACCGCCCGAGCGGGGGGGTCACGGCGGCCGCGGTCGCACTGTCTGCGACACCTCGTACGCATGCTTACGTGCGAGGTGTCGCAAACGGTGCGAGTTGCGCGGCGACGACGGAGTGGGGCGGTCGGCGAGGTGACTGTCGGCGCGCCACCTAGACGAGCGAGTCGCGCCAGGCCGCGTGCAGCTGGGCGAACTTGCCCGTGCCCGCGATGAGCTCGGCCGGCGTGCCGTCTTCGATCACGCGACCGTGCTCCATGACGAGCACGCGGTCGGCGATCGCGACCGTCGAGAGCCGGTGAGCGATGATGACGGCCGTGCGGTCGGCGAGCAGCGTCTGCAGCGCCTGCTGCACGAGCCGCTCGCTCGGGATGTCGAGCGAGGCCGTGGCCTCGTCGAGGATGAGCACGGTCGGGTCGGCGAGGAAGGCGCGCGCGAACGAGATGAGCTGGCGCTGCCCCGCCGAGACGCGACCGCCGCGCTTGTTGACGTCGGTGTCGTAGCCGTTCGGCAGCGACTCGATGAACTCGTGCGCCCCGACGGCCTTCGCCGCCGCGACGATCTGCTCGCGGCTCGCCTCGGGGTTGCCGAGCGCGATGTTGTCGGCGACCGTGCCCGAGAACAGGTAGGCCTCCTGCGTCACCATGACGATCGCGCGCCTCAGGTCTTTCGGGTGCAGCTTGCGCAGGTCGACCCCGTCGAGCGTCACCGCACCGCCGGTCGGGTCGTAGAAGCGCGCGATGAGCTTCGCGAGCGTCGACTTGCCGGCGCCCGTCGTGCCGACGAGCGCGATCGTCTGACCGGCGGGGATGGTCAGCTCGAGGTCGGGCAGCACCACGGTGTCGTCGGTGTACGAGAAGCGCACCCGGTCGAAGTGCACGGTGCCGCGCGCCTTCCACAGGTCGATCGGCGTCGTCGGGTCGGGCACGCTCGGCTTCTCCTCCAGCACGCCCGAGATCTTCTCGAGCGCGGCCGCGGCCGACTGGTACGAGTTGTAGAACATCGCCATCTCTTCGGCCGGGTCGAAGAACCGGCGCGTGTAGAGCACGATCGCGAGCAGCGAACCGATGAGCAGCGCGCCGTCGACGACGCGGAACGCGCCGACCACGAGCACGGCCGCAACGGTCACATTGCCGATGAGCACGAGGCCCGGGTCGAAGATGCCGAACAGGCGGATGACGCGCGCGTTCGCATCGCGGTAGTCCTCGACGTGGCCGGCGAACTGCCGCTCGTTGCGCGGCTCCTTCCGGAACGCCTTGACGGCGCGGATGCCCGTCATGGTCTCGACGAAGTGCACGATGAGGCGGGCGGAGGCCACGCGCGTCTGCCGGAAGAGCTTCTGCGAGCGCACCTGGAACCAGCGCGTGAGGGCGAGCAGCGGGATCAGTGAGATCGCGAGCACGATGCCCGAGACCGGGTCGAGCAGCACGAGCGCCGCCGCCGTGAACCCCATGTAGAGCAGGCCCGAGACGAGCTGCGTGAGCCCTGAGTCGAGCAGCTCGCGAATGGAGTCGAGGTCGCTCGTCTGGCGCGCGATGATGCGCCCCGAGGTGTACGACTCGTGGAACTCGAGCGAGAGCCGCTGCGTGTGCAGGAAGACGCGCTTGCGCAGATCGAGCAGGATCGCCTGGCTCAAGCGCGCACTGATCACCTGGAACGCGGCGGCGAGGCTCGCGCCCACGACGCCGGTGAACACGTAGGCGCCGACGATGAGCGCGACGGGCATCCAGTCGTTCTGATCGAGCAGCGCGGGCAGGCCCGTGTTGATGCCGAACGCGATGAGCGCGGGGCCCGCGACCTGCAGCGCGATCGAGATGACCAGCACGACCATCGTGCCGACGATGCGCCAGCGCAGCGGGCGCACGAGCGAGCCCAGCAGCCGCAGCGAGCGGGCCCGGATCTGCTTCGACTCGGCGCGCGAGAAGTCGTCGCGCTCTTCGCCCTCGACACCCGTGACGCTCATCGGGTCACCTCGCCCTCGTTGTCGATGACTCTGCTCTCGCGGTCGATGGCATCGCGCCGTCGGCCCTCCTGCTCGGCGAGCTTGAGCTCGCGGTCGGCGCGCTCGGCCGCCGCGAGCTCTTCGTCTTCGAGCGACGAGATGACGTAGCGGTAGTGCTCGTTGCGCTTCAGTAGCTCGCTGTGGGTGCCGACGTCGGTGATGCGGCCCTCCTGCAGCAGCGCGACGCGATCGGCCATCTGCACGGTGGATGGCCGGTGCGCGACGATGAGGCCGGTGGTCGTCGCGAGCACGCGCCGCAGCGCCGCCTCGACGAGGGCCTCGGTATCGACGTCGAGCGCGCTCAGCGGGTCGTCGAGCACGAGCACGGCGGGGTTCGCGGCGACGGCGCGCGCGAGCGCGAGCCGCTGGCGCTGGCCGCCCGAGAGGCTCAAGCCCTCCTCGCCGACGGTCGTGTCGACGCCGTCGGGCAGGCTGTGCACGAAGTCGGCCTGCGCGATCTCGAGCGCCTCGGCGAGCACGCGCTCGGCCTCGGCCGCGGCGGCCGGGTCATCGCTCTCGGTGAGCTCGGGCCGGCCGAGCAGCACGTTGTCGCGCACGCTCGCCGAGAAGAGCGTCGCGTCTTCGAAGGCCATCGCGATGTGGCGGCGCAGCTCGTCGCGCGTGAGGTCGCGGATGTCGACGCCGTCGACCAGCACGCGCCCCGAGGTGACGTCGTACAGGCGCGAGGCGAGGGCCGTCATGGTCGTCTTGCCGCTGCCCGTGATGCCGACGAGGGCCATGGTCTCGCCGGGCTCGAGGGTGAGGTCGATGCCGTCGAGGATTCCGGGCTGGTCGGCGGGAGCATCCTGATACCGGAAGACCACGTTCTCGAACGTGAGGCGCCCGCTCGGTGCGGCGATCGTCGCGGGCTCGGCGGGGTCGGTGATCGTGTTGATCTGGTCCATGACCTCGAAGAAGCGGTCGGTCGACGTGCGGGTGTCGAAGGTCATCGAGAGCAGGAAGCCGATCGACTCGATCGGGAAGCGCAGCACGGTCGCCGTCGCGAAGAAGGCGAACAGCTCGCCGACGCTCAGCTCGCCGGCCGCCGCGAGGGCGACGCCGCCGAGCAGGCACAGCGCGAAGGCGACGTCGGGAACGAGCAGCAGCCAGAACCAGATGCCCGCGATCGCCTTGGCCTTCTCGATCTCGGTTCCGCGCAGCAGCTCGGCCTGGTCGGCGAACTTCAGCAGCGAGTGCTTACCGCGGCCGAAGGCCTTGAGCACGCGGATGCCGTGCACGCTCTCCTCGACCGCCGTCGCGAGGTCGCCCTGCTGGTCTTGCGCACGTCGCGCGATGACGGAGTACTTGTTCTCGAAGAGGTAGCCGTAGATCCAGAGGGGGATGCTCATCACGAGGAAGAGCAGCCCGAGCCAGAGGCTCCAGTTGATGAGCACGATGAAGCCGATGACGATCGTGATCGAGTTGACGATGAGCAGCACGAAGCCGAACGACAGCCAGCGCCGGATGAGGTTGAGGTCGCTCACGGCACGGCTCAGCAGCTGCCCCGACTGCCAGCGGTCGTGGAAGGCGACCGGCAGGTCTTGCAGCTGCGCGTAGAGGCCGTTGCGCATGCGCGCCTCGATGTGGGTGCCGGGGGTCAGCACGAAGAGGCGACGCAGCATGATGAAGACCGCCTCGAGCACGCCGAGCACGAGCACGATGATCGCGGCCGGCCAGATCTGCGCGGGGTCGCCGGTCGCGAGCGGGCCGTCGACGAGGCCCTGCAGCACGATCGGGATGACGAGCGTGACGATGCCCGCGGCGAGCGCCGCGCCCATGCCGGCGTAGATCCACGGCATGGCGGGCTTCGCGTAGGGGTAGATGCGCGCGATCGCCCGGAAGGTGCTCAAGCGGGGCTGATCGGGTTTCGTCGTCGACACGGTGGGTCCTCGAGGCAGCGCGCCCGCTCGTGGCGGGTGCGGAATGGCGATGGTGGCAGGTGCAGCGGCCGCGCCCGGGGTGGCCGAGCGGAGCCTTCCAGGCTATGGGTTTGGTATGACGATTGTCGAACCCGGCCCGAATCGTGATGCGGGCGTTATTGACGGCCTACCGGACGAGCACGCTCAGGCACGTGACGCATCCCTCGAGCTTCTCGAACTCGGTGATGTCGACCGTGACGACGCGGTAGCCGAGCGAGCGGATGAGCTCGGCGCTCTGCGGCGCCGAGGCGGCCATGAGCACGGCGTCGTCGCTCAGCACGACGACGTGGCCGCCCTCGGCTTCGGGCATGGGCATGAAGGTGCGCCACATCGACACATCATCGATGAGCGAGGGATGCCCCACCACGGTTCCGTCGGGCAGCGCGGTCACGGCGCTCTTGAGGTGCAGCGCCTTCGTCACGGGCACGGCGACGACATCGCGCCCGTGCCGGCGCGCGATGGCCCGCAGCTGCCGGATGCCCTCGGCGTTCGTGCGACCCCCGCGACCGACGTAGAGCACGTCGCCGATGGCGAGCACGTCGCCGCCGTCGAGCGTGCCGGGCTCGACGATGCGCTCGATGCGCAGCCCCAGCTCGCGCGCCGTCTGCTCGGCCGCCTCGACCTCGGGTCGGCGCGAGTCGGCACCCGGGCGCGTGACGACCGCGGTGCCGCCGATCATGACGAGCGCGTCTTCGATGAACACCGAGTCGGGCAGCTCGTCGGCGGGCGGAACGTCGACGATCGTGAAGCCCTCAGCCCGCAGCGCTTCGACGTAGGCCTCCCACTGCGCATCGGCGAGATCCATGTCGACCGGCACGCGCTCCTGGTGGGTAAGCTCGCCCTCCGCGAGGCGCGAGCTGGGCATCCGCACGATCGCGAGGCGGCGGGATGCCGCGGCGGCTTCCTGGCGCGCCATCCACACCCGGCGGCCCACCGTGACGACCGCGAGCACGGCGACCACCTGGAACAGGAGGTTGAAGCCGAAGACGCTGATCCACAGGTAGTCGATGAGCTCGCCGCTGATGGGGTTGCCCGCCGAGACGATCGCGAGCAGGGCACCGAGCCACGACGAGACGAAGGCCGCGAGCACGGCGACCGCGAGGGAGATCCAGCGGTTGTCGAGCACCCCGGCCGTGCCAATGACGGCGACGAAGATGAAGAGCAGGAGCGACGAGAAGCCGAAGACGCCGTTGACCTGCGCGAGCACCTCGACCGTGGCCCCGTTGATCGCGGCGAACAGCACGACCGTCACGACGTGCGTGACGAGGGCGACCGCGAGCGCGGCGAGGGCGGAGTCGAGCAGGCGGCGGCCGAGCGGAGTCATGCCCTCCACGCTACTGCCCCGCCACCCCTCCCAGATCTGGGCCAGAAGGGCGCTCCACCGTTCAGGTCGAGCCAGTTTGCGCGGAATCTGAGGGCCACCGCGGCCTAGTGGAAGAAGTGCCGCTCGCCCGTGAGGTACATCGTCACGCCGGCCGCCTGGGCCGCCGCGATGACCTCCTCGTCGCGCACCGAGCCGCCGGGCTGCACGACCGCCGAGACGCCCGCGTCGAGCAGCACCTGCAGGCCGTCGGCGAAGGGGAAGAACGCGTCGCTCGCGGCGACCGAGCCGCGCGCCCGGTCGCCGGCGCGCGACACCGCGAGGTGGCACGAGTCGACGCGGTTGACCTGCCCCATGCCCACGCCGACGGATGCTCCGCCCGAGGCCAGCAGAATCGCGTTCGACTTCACGGCTCGGCACGCGCGCCAGAGCGCGAAGCCCGCGGGCAGCTCGATGAGCCGGATGTTCTTCTTCTCGCGCAGCACCTCCAGTGCCCCAGGCTCGAAGCCCGGGGCGACGACGACCTCGGTGAAGATGGGTGCGATCGACTCGGCGGCCTCGCGCGTGATGACGCGGTTGGCGGCGATCACTCCCCCGAAGGCCGAGACGGGGTCGCAGGCGTGCGCGGCGGCGTGGGCCGCCGCGATGGTGGCAGCCACGGCTATTCCGCACGGGTTCGCGTGCTTGATGATGGCAACCGCCGGGACGTCGTGGTCGTAGGCGGCGCGCACGGCCGCGTCGGCATCCACGAAATTGTTGTACGACATCTCTTTGCCGTGCAGCTGCGTCGCCTGCGCGATGCCAGGCGCTGATTCAGAACCGCCGCCGTCGGCACGGTAGAGCGCGGCGTGCTGGTGGCTGTTCTCGCCATAGCGCAGCACCTGCTGTAGCCGGGCCGACACTTGCAGCGTCGCAGGGCTGCCGTCACCGGCCGGGTGCGAAGCTCGCACGCCGAGCGTGTCGGCGAACCAGCCCGCGCCTTGGCGGCGAAGCGCTGCCGCTGGGCGAGGGTCGTGCCGCCGAGCGTGAGCGCCTTCGTCACCATCACGTAGTCGGCCGGGTCGACGATGATCGCGACGTTGGCGTGGTTCTTGGCGGCGGCGCGCACCATCGCGGGCCCGCCGATGTCGATCTGCTCGATGACGGCGTCGCCCTCGGCACCCGAGGCGACGGTCTCGACGAAGGGGTACAGGTTGACGACGACGAAGTCGAACGGCGTCACGCCGAGGTCGATCAGCTGCGCCTCGTGCGACGCCAGCCGCAGGTCGGCGAGGATGCCCGCGTGCACCTTCGGGTGCAGCGTCTTGACGCGCCCGTCGAGCGTCTCGGCGAATCCTGTGACGGCCGCGACCTCGGTGACGGGATGCCCCGCCGCGGCGATCGTCGCCGCCGTCGAGCCTGTCGACACCATCTCGACACCGCCCGCGGCGAGCGCCGCGGCGAGCTCGAGCAGCCCCGTCTTGTCGCTCACCGAGATGAGCGCACGCCGCACGGGCACCGCATCGCGGTGGCGGTAGAGGGCAGGGTCGTGGGCGGGG
>NCEJ01000221.1 GCA_002280615.1 Micrococcales bacterium 32-70-13
CGACGCGGAAGGCAACCCCGACATCGTCGTGAGCGGGCGCGCCGCCGAGATCGTCGCCGCGCGCGGCATCGCGTCGCTGCACCTCTCGATGTCGCACGATGCGGGCGTCGCGATCGCCTTCGTGGTGGCCGAGTCATGACCCGCCCGCTGCGCGAGGCCCGCATCTCGCCCGTGGCGATCGGCGCGAACGCCGAGACAGTTCGGCGCGCCGTGCCGACCCCGCACGCCATGGCCATCGTCAAGGCCGACGGCTACGGCCACGGCGCGGTGACGGCCGCGCGCGCGGCTCTCGAGGCGGGCATCGACCACCTCGGCGTGGCCGACCTCGACGAGGCCTTCGAGCTGCGCGCGGCGGGCATCGACGCGCCCGTGCTCGCCTGGCTGCACGACCCCGAGGCCGACTTCGCCGCGGCCGCCGAGGCGGGCATCGCGCTCGGCGTGAGCTCGCGCGCGCAGCTCGCGCGCGCCGCCGCGACGGGCCACCGCGCGACCGTGCACATCAAGGTCGACACCGGGCTCTCGCGCAACGGCGTCGTCGAGGCCGAGTGGGGGGCGCTCGTCGAGGCGCTCGCCGCCGCTGTCGGCGCGGGCGACCTGGTGCTCGGCGGCGTCTTCAGCCACCTGTCGAACACCTCGCCCGACGACGACCGCGCGCAGGTGGTCGCCTTCGAGCGGTTCGTGGATGCTGTGCGCAGCGTGGGGCTCGAGCCGGGCATCCGGCACCTGGCCGCGTCGGCCGCGGCGCTCGACCACCCCGCGGCCCGCTACGACATGGTGCGCCTCGGGCTCGCGCTCTACGGCATCGCCCCCGAACGGCACCTGCGGGGCACGCTGCCGCTGCGGCCCGCCATGCAGCTGAGCGCGCGCGTCGTGGGCCTCAAGCGCGTGCCAGCAGGCAGCGGGGTCTCGTACGGGTACCTGCACCGCACGAGCGCGCCGACGACCCTCGCGCTCGTGCCCCTCGGCTACGCCGACGGCGTGCCCCGTGCGGCCGTCGACGCGCCCGTGCTGATCGGCGACCGCAGGCACCGGGTCGTCGGCCGTATCGCGATGGACCAGCTCGTCGTCGACGTGGGCGACGCCCCCGTCGCGCTTGGCGACCGGGCGGTGCTGTGGGGCGACCCCGCCGACGGCGAGCCCGGTGTCGACGAGTGGGCCGACGCCGCGGGCACGATCGCCTACGAGCTCGTCACGCGCCTGGGCCGCCGCGTGCACCGCACGAGGGCGTGACGCGCATGACGGTGACGCTGACGATCGCCGACCCCGAGGGCATGGCGCGGTTCGGCGCCGTGCTCGCAGCCCAGCTGGGCGCGGGCGACACGGTGCTGCTGACGGGCGAGCTCGGTGTGCTCGCGCGCACGCACCCGCGCCCCGAGGGGCCGCCGCTCGTGCACGTCGACGCGTACCGGCTGCGCGACGCCGCCGAGCTCGACGACCTCGACCTCGACTTCGCGGGCTCGATCGTCGTCGTCGAGTGGGGCGCGGGGCTGCTGGAGCACCTCGTCGACGAGTGGCTGTCGGTGACGATCGAGCGGCCGACCGGCGCGGGCGCGGACGCGACAGCGCCCCCGAACGCGGAGCAGGCGCCTCGCGACGACGACCCCGACGCCGCGCCCATCGAGCCCCGCACCGTCACGATCGAGGGCGTCGGCGCTCGGTGGGCCGACCTAGGCTGGCTGCATGCTGCTGGCGATTGACACCTCCGCGGGCACCGCGGTCGCCGTCGTCGCCGACGACGGGCGCGTGCTCGCTGAGCGCTCGACCGACGACACCCGGCGGCACGCCGAGGTCATCGGCCCGTTCCTCGACGCCGTGCTGCACGCCGACGGGGTCTCCGCCGCCGCGCTCACGGGCGTCGTCACGGGCATCGGCCCGGGGCCGTACACGGGCCTGCGCGTCGGCATCGCGGCGGCGCGCGCGGTCGCGTTCGCGCGGGGCATCCCGCTGCTGCCGGTGCCCAGCCACGATGCCGTCGCGCTCGCGCTCGTCGAGGGCGGCATCGCCGCGGGGCGGTTCTCGGTGGTGACGGATGCCCGGCGCCGCGAGGTCGCCGTGACGACCTACACGGCCGCCCTGCCCCTGCCCGTGGTGGTGGCGCCCGCGCACCTCGTCGCGCGTCTCGAGTGGACGCCCGAGGAGGGCGTTGCCGCGCACGAGGTGACGCAGATCCCCGCCGTGCCGCTCGCGCACGTCGCGCTGGCCCGGCTCGCGGCGGGGCTGCCTTTCGCCGCGCCCCAGCCGCTGTACCTGCGCGCGCCTGACGTCACCCTCTCGAGCCCGAAGCGGGTGAGCTGATGGCCGCCGAGCAGGTGCGACTGCGCGACGCCGACCTCGACGACCTCGATGCGATCATGGCGCTCGAGACGGCGACCTTCCCCTCCGACGCGTGGAGCCGCGAGATGATGGCCGCCGAGCTCGCCGCAGCGCACACCCGCTACCTCGTCGCGCTCGTCGACGAGTCGATCGTCGGGTACGCGGGGCTCAGCGCGCCGGCGGGCGCGGCCCAGGCCGACATCCAGACGATCGCGGTCGACGCCGCGCATCGGGGTCGAGGCATCGGCGCCCTGCTC
>NCEJ01000222.1 GCA_002280615.1 Micrococcales bacterium 32-70-13
GGGGCGCGGCCGACAGAAGGCGAAGCACACCAAGGTGGCTCGCGAGTTGAAGTACTTCACTCCCGACACGAACCTGACGGCGCTCGAGCGCGAGCTCGCTGCTGCTGCGCACGCCGAGGAGTACGAAGACAAGTGGGCTCACCTCGTCGATGACGAGGACGACGACACCGACGAGGACGACGCGACGAACCCGGCGGCGCAGACCGCCTGAGCGTCAGCTCGAGGCGAACGAACCGACGAGCTTCACGGCTCCGCCGTTCACGCCCTTGGCGCCCTGCTCGAACCCGGTGAGGTCGTGCGCGGCCGTCGAGACGCGGCCGGCGACCCACGCGGGCACGCCCCGGCTCTCGAGCGCGCGGATGACCGAGCTCGCGCTGTCGTGGGCGACGACGGCGAGCATCCCGAGCCCGAGGTTCCAGGTGCCCTCAGTCGATTCGAGGCTGTCGCCCGCGAGGTCGGCGAGCACGCGGAAGACGGCGGGCGGGCTCCACGAGCCGCGGTCGACCTCGACCCAGCTGCCGACGGGCAGCACGCGCGCGAGATTGGCGGCGATACCGCCGCCCGTGACGTGGCTGAGCGCGTGGATGGCGCCGGGCAGCTCGGCGAGCGTGTCGAGCAGGGGTGCCGTGTAGAGCGCGGTCGGGGTGAGCAGCGTCTGGCCGACGACGCCGCCGAACTCGGGCAGCTCGTCGTGGTAGCCGATGCCGCGCGCCGCGAGGATGTGCCGCACGAGCGAGAAGCCGTTGGAGTGCAGGCCCGAGCTCGCCATCGCGATCACGACGTCGCCGTGCTGCACGCGCTCGGGCCCGAGCACGTCGTCGGCCTCGACCACGCCCACCGCGGCGCCCGCGACGTCGTAGTCGTCGGGGCCCAGCAGGCCGGGGTGCTCGGCCGTCTCGCCGCCGACGAGCGCCGTGCCCGTCGCGGCGCAGGCCTCGGCGATGCCGCGCACGATGTCGGCGATGCGCTGCGGGTGCACCTTGCCGCACGCGATGTAGTCGGTCATGAACAGGGGCTTGGCGCCCACGACGACGATGTCGTCGACGACCATCGCGACGAGGTCTTGGCCGATCGTGTCGTGGATGTCGAGGGCCTGCGCGATCGCGACCTTCGTGCCGACGCCGTCGGTGCTCGTGGCGAGCAGCGGGCGGCGGTAGCCGAGCAGCGCGCTCGCGTCGAAGAGACCGGCGAAGCCGCCGACCCCGCCGAGCACCTCGGAGCCGTGCGTCGCGCCGACCGAGGCCTTCATGAGCTCGACCGCGCGGTCTCCCGCCGCCGTGTCGACGCCGGCGGCGGCGTAAGAATTCGTCATTCGTTCATCCGTTCCGCGGTCTGACAGACTGGCCTGCGTCACCGTCAACCTTACGGTCTGGAGCACGCCCCGCATGTGCGGCATC
>NCEJ01000069.1 GCA_002280615.1 Micrococcales bacterium 32-70-13
AGTTGGACGCAAGCGGTCGGCGACGTCGAGCCGCTCGAGATGCTCGAGGTGCAGCTGGCGAACTCGGTCGCGCCGTTCATCCTCGTCGACCGCTTGCGACCCGCCATGGCGGCCTCACCCTTCCCGCGCCGCTACGTCGTCAACGTGAGCGCGATGGAGGGCGTCTTCGGGCGCGGCTACAAGGGCCCCGGGCACCCGCACACCAACATGGCCAAGGCCGCGATGAACATGCTCACGCGCACGAGCGCGCGGGAGATGTTCGAGACCGACGGAATCCTCATGACGAGCGTCGACACGGGCTGGATCACCGACGAGCGCCCGCACCCCACGAAGCTGCGGCTCGCCGAGGAGGGCTTCCACGCCCCGCTCGATCTCGTCGACGGCGCCGCGCGGGTGTACGACCCGATCGTGCGCGGCGAGGCGGGCGACGACCTGTTCGGCGTCTTCTTGAAGGACTACCGTCCCTCTCAGTGGTGACGTCGATCGACTGAGGCAAGTGGGTCGGCCGATACGCCGGGTTCTGTTCCAGGAATCGCTTCCCTTCGACGGCCATCTCTCTCGGGACGACGTTGCCGCCGCCCTCTAGCGGTCTACCCGACACCTCGGCGAGCCGCGTCAACGGTGTCTGTCTGACCTTGCTCCGGGCGAGGTTTACCCAGCGAGCCCGATCACTCGGGCCCCTGGTGGTCTCTTACACCACCGTTTCACCCTTACCGCCGGCGTGATGCCGGAGGCGGTCTGCTCTCTGTTGCACTGTTCTCGCGGATTTCTCCGGGTGGGTGTTACCCACCGCCCTGCTCTGCGGAGCCCGGACGTTCCTCGGCGAGGCCGTTCCCCTCGCGGGGCGTGCGCTCGACGCGACCGTCTGGCCGGCCCACTTGCCCTCCCAGGATACGCCCGGCCGCCCGTCAGCGCGCGCGATGGCGTCCACGCAGCGTCTCCTCGGCCACCGAGACCGCGATCGATCGACCGCGAACGGCGCGTCGGTAGTTCGGGCGGATGCTCGAGAGCCAGACGCGAACCACGCGATCGAGGTCATCGCGAGCGGAGTCGCTCTGCTCGGTACCGAAGGCGTCGACCGGAGGCGGCTCGGCCATCGGGTCGATGGGGGTATCGAGAGGGAACGACACGGGCGCACGACCTTTCGGAGCACGAGACAGGTGCGCCGAGGTCTGGGGCGTGCTCTCAGGCTACTGCGGAGCCGGACTCACAGCGGGGTAGCCGGGTCACGATTCGACTGTCGTTCGCGGCGTAGAGCCGTCGACGATGCCCGTCAGCGTGCGGGCTGCCACTTGCTGCGCGACATCGCGCAGCGACATGCGGTGCGATCGCGCGTAGTCGCGCAAGGTCGTGAACGCCTCGTCCATGTCGAGCGACGCCGTCGCGGCGAGAACGCCCTTGGCCTGCTCGATGAGCACGCGGCTCTCGAGCGCGCGCTGCAGCTGCTCGTTGAGGATGTGGGTCTCACGGATGCTGCGCTCCTGCAGGATGCCGATCGTCGCGATATCGGCCAGGGCCTGTGCGATGACGGCATCGGCCTCGGTGGGCTCGCCCGGCTCGACGCTGAAGAGGTTCATCGCGCCGAGCACCTCACCGCGCAGCCGCATCGGCGTGGCGAAGACGGCCCGGAATCCCTGGGTGCCCGCGGCCTCCTGGAAGACCGGCCATCGGTCGCCATCGAGGAGGATGTCGGCGACCGTGACCGGAGAGCCGGTCGTGAAGGCGTCGACGCACGGCCCAACCCCGGCACTGAGCTGCATGATCTCGACGAGCTGAGCCTGCTCGCTCGTCGAGGCGACCAGCTGCAGGTCGCCGTGGTCGTCAGCGATGAGGAGCCCGCCCGCATCGACGTCGAGGAGCGCAACGCACTCGGTGACGAGCGTGTGGAGCAGGTCGATCATGTCGAAGTTGTCGGTCAGGGTGTCGGCGACCCGCACGAACGCGTCAGCCACCCGCTGCTCTCGAGACATGTCGCTCACGGGGAGTCCTTCGGTCTGGATGCGCAGCCCGCGGGGGCCAGGCGGCGGAGTGAGCACGGTCGTCTCGGGCGCCAGCCTGCGGCTCGAGTGAGCCCGAGTCTACGCCCGCACACATCCGATCGGTCGTACACTGGGTCTCCCGACGATCCCCCACCTCCGTGGCGGCGGTCCCGCCGGCCGACCGAGGCGGGAACCCCATGACAGAGCGTCACCCGCCCCAGGGCACGCACGTGCGGAACCCCGACTCGTGGGGGTTGTGCGGCCCCTTCATGGCGGAGCTGCCCGTCTCCGGGGCGCTGCTCTCGATCGTCGACAGCCATGGGCACCGCGCCACAGTGCGAGCCACCGACCCCGTGGCCGCGCGCTGGGACGAGCTCGAGCTCGAGCTCGGCGACGGGCCCCTGCACGACGCGATGCTCGACTCGCGCCCCCAGCTCGTCCCCGACGTCGCTGCGAGCCGAATCACGCCGCTGCTCGGCTCGCCCCTCGCACGGCTCGGCGTCCGCGCGCTCTTCGCCTTCCCGCTCATCATGGGCTCGGCAACCGTCGGCGTCGCGGGGCTCTACCGCACACGACCCGGCGGGCTCTCGGCGGAGTCGCTCGCCAGGGCGATCGCTCTCGCACGCTCCGCCACCATTCCCGCAGTGCGGGAAGCGCTGCGGCTCGCCGAGAACGAGGTCGAGACCGACGACCGCGAGACCCGGCCGGGGTTGCGGCGTGAGGTGCATCAGGCGACGGGCATGATCAGCGCGCAGCTCGATGTGTCGACCACCGAGGCGTTCGCGCGGCTGCGCGCCTACGCGATCGCGACGAACCGCTCGATCACGGCCGTCTCGCTCGATGTCGTCGACCGCACGATCGACTTCCTCGACCTCGACTGAACGGGTCGGGCTAGCGGGAGAACGAGGCGCGGGCATCCATCGCGTCGTTCGCGCACTTGTCGGCGCGCGAGTTCTGCAGCCGCGGCACCCACTCGAACCGCACGGGGGTTCCCGTCAGCAGCAGCCGCGCCTCGTGCGCGAGCTCGGCCATCGCGGGGTGCTTGATCTTCCACCGCCCCATCATCTGCTCGACGACGAGCTTCGAATCCATCCGCACCGTGAGGTGGGCGTTCGGCTCGATCTCGAGCGCGCGGCGCACGCCCGCAAGCATGCCGCTGTACTCGGCGACGTTGTTCGTCGCGACGCCGACCCACACACCGACCTCGGCGAGAACCTCGCCCGACGCCGGATCGATGACCACCGCGCCGCCGGCCGCGGGGCCGGGATTGCCGCGCGACCCGCCATCCGCCTCGACGACCAGCTCGCGCGTCACAGTCCGCTCTCGTCGGTGCGCACGAGGATCGCGTTCGAGTCGGGGCACAGCAGAACGGCGTCGGGGGCGGCGGCGCGGACGGCGGCGAGGTCGCTGCCGGTCAGCTCGACGCCGCTCGCGCTCGAGATGCGCGCGCGCAGGTGCGAGGCGCCCACACCGTAGCGCTCGCGCTGCTTCTCGTAGAGCGCCAGGAGGTCATCGGGCACCGTCGCGACGATGGCGGCGCGCTGCGAGCGCGCTGCCGCGACCTCGGCCGCGATCGTGGCGAGGGCGGCGTCGCGCGCGGCCTCGGCCTCGGCGAGCTGCTGTTGGTGCGCCTCGAGCGAGGTCGTCGCCGACGCGAGCTCGGTCTCGATCGCCTCGACCTTCTCCATGACCGACAGCTCGATCTCCTCGAGATCGCCGAGCCGGCCGCGCAGCGACTCGAGCTCGTGCTCGAGCCCCGCGATGTCTTTCACCGACGAGCTCGCCTGCAGGCGGTCGCCGTCGCGCGCGATGCGGGCCTCGACGACGGCGACGTCGCTCTCGACGCGGCCGAGCTCCAGCCGGGCATCCTCGAGCTCGCCGCGGCGCTGGATGACGAACTCGCGCATGACGTCGACCTCGGCCTTCAGAGCGGCGACGACGGCCCGCTCGGGCAGCGAGCGCTCGCGGTGCGCGAGCTGCTGCAGCGTCGTGTCGAGCGCCTGCACGTCGAGCAGGACGCGCTGGGCGTCGGGGCTGGCGGTCAGGGCCATGCGGGGCTCACCTGGTCTCTCGAGGTCGCTGCGGTTCAGGGGCGGGGGTCGCGGGTGGGTGCGCCCCTACTGTACGACCACGAAGTCCCACGGGTCGGTGCGCAGCTCGCTCACGACGACCTCGACCCCCGGCAGCGCCGCGCGCAGCTCCTCGGCCGCGGTCTCGAGCCAGAGCCACTCGCTCGCCCAGTGCGACACATCGATGAGAGCAGGGCCGCCCGCGACACGCGCCGTCTCGACGGCCTCGCTCGCCGGGTGGTGCCGCAGGTCGGCCGTCACGTAGACGTCGGCCGCGCGCACGGCGGGCTCACCCAGCAGCGAGTCGCCCGCTCCCCCGCACACCGCGACGGTCTGCACGGGCCGGTCGAACTCCCCGGCCACCCGCACACCTGTCGCCGTCGGCGGCAGGATGCCCGCGAGCCGCCGCGCGAGTGCCCCGAGCGTCGTCGGCTCGGGCAGCGCGCCCACCCGGCCGAGGCCGAGCCCGGGGGCGGTCTCGACGATCGGCCGCGCATCCGGCAACCCCAGGAGGGAGGCGAGGCGCGCGCTCGTGCCGGTCGCCACGATGTCAGCGTTCGTGTGCGCCGCGATCAGCGCGCACCCGCCCCTGATGAGCCGCGCGAGCAGCGCCCCCTTGGCGGTCGACTCGGCGACCGTGGTGACGCCGCGCATAAGGAGCGGGTGGTGCACGAGCAGCAGCTGGGCTCCGATCTCGATCGCCTCGTCGACCGTGTCGGCGACGGCATCGACCGCGAGCAGGATGCGGCTCACGGGCGCTCCCGGGTCGCCGCTCAGCAGCCCGGGGGCGTCCCACGGCTCGGCGCCCGCAAGCGGCCAAAGCCGTTCGACCGCGGCGGCGGCCTCGGCGACGGTCGTCATGCGGTCGGCACCGCGGCGGTCGCGGTCGAGGAGTCGACGGGTGCGGTGGCGGCCGCATCCGCGTCAGCCGCGGCGCGCTCGGCCGACTGCAGCTGGCGCAGGGTCGGGATTCCCGCGACGAGGGGCGTGAGCAGGCCGAGCACGAGCGCCACGAGCACCCCCGCGTCGCTCGCGGCCAGCGGCGCGGTCGCGTCGACCCCGAGGAGCGCGAACAGGTAGCCCTGCCACTGCAGGCCGACGAGCGTCGCGGTGCTGAGGCCCCAGCCGATCGCCGTGATGATCACCAGCATGAGCAGGTTGCCCCAGCGCACCGCAGGGTAGACCCCGCCCGAGCGCAGAAGGGAGGGCGAGTGCACGCGCCGCGTGCGGATCATGGTCTCCGCACCGAAGATGCCGGCCCAGGCGGCAACGGGCACGGCGAGCGTCGTGACGATGTCGCGGAAGAGCGCCGCCGCATCGGGTACGACCCCGATGAGCAGCGCGACCAGGGCCCCGGTGAGCACGACCGCGACGGCGACGCCCGCCGCCCGCGGTGCTCGGAGGCCGCTCGCGAGCAGGGCGAAGCCGCCCGAGTACAGCGCGACCGCGGCCGCGCAGACCAGCGAGAGCGCGACAGCCGCGAGCAGCGGACCGGGGTACCAGAGCGGCAGCAGGCCCGCGATCGCGCCGATCGGGTTCGACTGCAGCCCCTCGGCGAGATCGGGGCTCGAGGCGGCCAGGAGAGCGCCCCAGCAGATCAGCGCGAAGGCGGGGATGGTCGCACCGAAGGCCGTGAAGAGCACGGCCGATGAGCCGTAGGTGCCCTTCGCCTGGTAGCGCGCGAGGTCGCCGCTGCTGTTCGCCCAGGCGAGGCCCACGAGGCTGAACACGAGCACCGCGCCGCTCAGCAGGTGCATCCAGTCGCCGTCGGGCACCGAGAGTGCGACGTCGAGGTCGACGACGGGGGCCGTGAGCACGATGAGGCCCACGACGAGCACCGCCGAGAGTGCGCTCACGATCGCACCGACGAGCGCGATCATGCCGAACCCGAAGCCCGCGATCACCGCGGCGAGCACGAGGCCGAGAGCCGCGGCCGCGAGAGTCAGCTCGAGCCGGCCGAGCCCGACGACGAGGCCCGAGCCGACCAGCACCTCGGCGACACCCGCGGCGAGCATCCAGAGCAGGGCCGCCGCCCAGGCGAGGCGGGTGATGACCGCGATGAGCGCCGGCAGCAGATTGCCGACGATGCCGAAGGTGGCACGCGAGACGACCATCGTGGGCTGGCCGCTCCACTTGCCGGCGAGCGTGCCGAGGCCGAGCGGCAGGAACGAGACGGCGACACCGATGAGGGTCGCGAGCACCGCCTGGCGCAGGCTCACGCCC
>NCEJ01000070.1 GCA_002280615.1 Micrococcales bacterium 32-70-13
GATCTCGCGCATGACCGCGACGTCGCTCGGTATGGCACCGAGCCGCTCGCGGTACGTGTCGTAGAGCAGATCGACGCGCGGAGTCGTATCCCACGGCCCATCACGGGGCGTCACGCCCACGACCTGGTAGGTGCCAGCGAGATCGCCGGTCATGGTGACCGTGGGATGCTGCGCCAGCGGCACACGCCCGATCATGTCCCACAGCGCTTCGCTGATGACGACCGGCGGCGCGAGCAGCTCGGTGTCTTCGTCGACGAACCATCGACCCTCGAGCAGGGTGAGTCGGTGCATGGCCGCGTAGTCGGGGTCGACGAGTCGCGACGGCAGTTGTGTGACCCCTTCGGGCAGTTGCACGGGTACGGTCACCGCGCCATCGACAATGCGCGACGTACGGCTGAAGTCGTATCGCTCTGCCACGCGCTCGAAACGGGCGTCCATTGCATCCCAGTTCATGGGCGCGCCGTCGTCGCGGTTCGCGCCGACCATGATCGTCGCGATTCGTCCGCCGTAGCGGTCAGACTGCTCAGCCGAGACTTGCCGCTGTAGCTCGCCAAGAGCGACGACGGCGGTGAGCGCACCAACCGCGACGGCGATGCCGATGAGGCTCAGCAGCACGCGCAACTTGTGAACGCGCAGCTCGGACCAGGCGTCAGCGAGGGCGCTTGCGGCCGGAGCGAGGCTCAGCCGCGCGCTCATCGCGGTGCTCCCGGTTCGGCAACCACCACGGAGCGTTCGGCGTGGGTGCTCGCGGCGAAAGCGTGGTCGAGGTCGACCGGTTGCAATACGCCGGCATCGAGCCGGTAGTGGCGGCGGGCACGGGCGGCCACGTGCAGATCGTGCGTGATGGTGACGAGCGCGGCGCCGGACTCTGAGGCGACCTCGTCGAGCAACGACATCACGCTCGCACCCGTTTCGACATCGAGCGCCCCGGTCGGTTCGTCGGCGAGGATCAGGCGCGGGCTGCGCACGAGAGCGCGGGCGATGGCCACTCGCTGCTGTTCGCCGCCCGACAATCGATCGGGGAGCGACGACAACCGATGGCTAAGCCCGACCCGGTCGAGCATGGCGGCGGCGAGGGCATCCCGCTTCCAGAACGAAGCTCCGGATGCGTAGCTCAGCGGCATCGCGACGTTCTCGAGGGCGGTTCGACCAGCGAGCAGATTGAACTGCTGGAAGACGAATCCGACGTTCGCGCCGCGCATCCGGTCGAGCCGACCCGCCCGCATGGTGAGCGTCGACTCGTCGCCGAACCGAACCTCGCCGGCGCTCGGGGAATCGAGCAGACCGAGAATGTTGAGCAACGTCGTCTTGCCTGAGCCGCTCCGACCGACGATCGACACATGGTCTCCCGCGTCGACGTCGAGATCGACCGCATGAAGGATGTCGAGTCGTGAGTCGTCGGGCAGAAGCACCTGCTTTGCGACGCCTCGCAGTGAGACGAGGGTCACCAGGTGACGCCCGTCTCGCAGTACTCCTCGCCCGGTGCGATCTCGTAGCAGATCTCTTCGACGGGTGCGGCCGCCCCGGGGACGAATTGGCGAATCATGTCGCCCTCGTTCAGCCCGTCGAGCACCTCGACCATGGTGCCGTCGCTGATGCCGAGCGTCACCTCCCGCTCCTCCGGATCGCTCCCATCGCCTGCGTCGAGCCAGACCAGCCCGCTTCCCGATCCGCCCTTGACGGCAGTCGTCGGGATCAGCAGCGCATTCTCAACAGCGCCGACATCGACGACGAGCTGCACGGGCAGCCCGGGAAACACCACCTGGTCTCCGGGAACGGCGCACCGCACGCTCGTGGTGCCATCTTGTGCGACCTGTGTCGTGAGCCCACTGCAGGCGAATGGGGCAGGCCCTCCTGTGATGGTGACCGTCGCTTCTGTCGGCGCATCGATCAGTCGGTAGAGCTGCACTGGCTCGACCGTGCTCAGCACATGAAACCGCTGGGGCGACAACGACGCGAATTCAGCTCCCACAGACGTGGATTGCCCCGTGACCAGGGCGATCTCGCTCACGGAGCCCGCTTCGGGAGCAACGATGTCGACGAGCCGTCGATTCGTGTCGAGTCTGACGGTGAACAGTGCCTGCCCGGCACTCACAACCGCGCCGTTGCCGACGTGCGTGGTGACGACGGTTCCCGCAACTTCAGACTTGAGGGCGTAGGTCTCGTCGCGCGCGATCGACCCCGAGAGGGTCAGTTCGTTGACAAGGCCTCCCCGTGCGACGGGGACGAGAGGATCGCTGATCTGGGCCCATGGCTGCTCGGCCGACGACTGCTCATCCGGGAAGAACGCGAGCTTCGCGACGGAGACGGCGATCGTGGCTGCGATGAGAATGCTGAGGATGGGCAAGACCCATCGTCTCCAGATGTGCACGGTACCCCCGAAATGTCGTGATGCACGGAACACGCCTGACGTTAGCAGCGCGCGGTCGTAGTTAATTCATCCTCAGGTCGCAAGTCTGGTCTCACGCCGCGACGCTTTGCGACGAGAGCTGAGCGGGGGCTCGGGCCTGCCTCTACGACTCGGGGTCGTACATGAACTCGCGCAGTTCTTGCGGGCACCGGCAGGCGACGGCGACGCGGCGGGCCCACTCGATCGCTTCGGGGCGTGTCGGCACCTCGATGACCGTGTGCCCGCCGTCGAGTTCGGTGAATGCGGAGTAGCCCTGGCTGCTGACCGTGCCGTCGGCGGCGACCGAGACCGGTTCGCCCTCTTCGTTGATGCCTCCGCCGAAGACATAGACGCCGGCCGCCTTCATGTCGCGGATCACCTGGTGCGACTCTTCGACCACCTGGTCCCACTCGCCCTCGGCGACCTGCATGACACCGCTCGGGAAGGAGATGAGGTATTTGGTCATGCAGTGACGCTACTGCAGGGCGTGTCGGTGATGCCAGGCTGTGCGGGCGGAGGGCGCACCGGTCACGGCGCGGGCTCCAGCCGCCGAGCCGCCGGCAGCAGCAAGGGAACCGTAAGAAGAAGTGTGATGCAGAGCGCGGTCAGTTGAGCGACGGCGTCGAGCGGATTCACGAGGTGCACGTGGTCGACGTGATACACGAGGTGGGGCACCGAGAACACGGCCCACGCGACGCCGATTGCACGGCCTCCCGCGACGCCGCGTGAGAGCGCCGCCGTCACGCCTCCGGCGGTCAGCGCGAGGTACAGTGCGCCGACATCGCGGATCAGGTGTTCGTTGAATGGTCCGTCGATCGATACCCAGAGCATCCCGATGCCGGGGAAAAGATCGTAGAAGGCGGCAGGGAAGAACAGGGCCCACACGCCGACGAGGGCGCCGAGTGCGGAGAGTGCCCAGAGGGACATGCGTCGAGTCGTTGTTGTCATACCTGTTCGACGACGCAGCCGCTGCAAATGTGACACTCGGCGAGAAGAGTGTGGGTGCCGCGGGTGCTAACTGACGCGATCTCTCGTCGTCACCAGACCTGAGCGGTACGCCACGACGACCGCTTGAGCGCGGTCACGCGCCCCGATCTTGGCCATAATGCGCTTGAGATGGGTTTTCGCCGTCGACTCGGCGATGACCAGCTCCGATGCGAGTTCGGCGTTGGAGCGGCCCAAAGCGACGAGCCTGAGAACCTCCTGCTCTCGACCGGTCAAGAGTTCGAGGGCCGCTCGGTCGTCGGCGTTGCTGTCGAGCTCTGCACCACCACCGAGCACGAAGTGGTCAATCAAGTCGCGCGTGACGGCGGAATCAAGCAGTGCGTCGCCGCTGTGGATGGTACGCACGGCGTCGATGAGGCGTTCTGGCTCTGTGCGCTTGAGGAGGAAACCGCTGGCCCCGGCGCGCATCGCACCCCAGACATAGTCGTCATGACGAAACGTGGTGAGCACCAGAACGCGAGCATTGTTGTGCTCGGCGGTGATGCGGTGGGTTGCCTCGATGCCGTCGATGCCGGGCATCCGCACATCCATGAGCACGACGTCCGGCCTCAGTTCGCGGCAGAGCCTGACGGCCTCTAACCCGTCACCGGCTTCGCCGACCACCCGCAGGTCATCAGCGCTCGTGAGTACCACTCTGACGCCCTGGCGGAGCAGTGCGTCGTCATCGGCGATGAGAATCGAAATCGTCATGACACGGTCAGCTCTGCGTGGATGTGGAAGCCGTGCGCGTCGCGCCAGTGCTCGAGCGAGCCATCGAACAGCGCCACGCGTTCTGACATGCCCCGCAGCCCGCGACCTGGCGCGTAGTTGGCGGCGCTGTGCCCATCGTCAGAGATATCGATGGTCAGAGCCTCCGTTCCCCGGACGCGCACGGTCGCTGTCGAGGCCTTGCCGTGCCGCAGCGAGTTTGTCAGCGCTTCTTGCACAATGCGGTACACCACGACATCCACAGGAGGGGGCAACGTGCGCGGCTCGATGTCGAGCTCGACATCGAGGCCCACTGCCGCCAGTCGGTCTCGCAGGGTGGGCAGTTCGTCTAGCCCCATCGGGGTCGCGGGCTCGGTATCGTCGTGCAGGATTCCGAGAAGAGTGTCGAGTTCGCCCAGGGCCTGACGCGCCGTGTTCTCCATGTCGACCAGCATCGCCTTGGCGGTGGTCGGGTCGTGATCCATGGTGAGGCGGCTCGCGCCCGCCTGCACCAGCATCAGGTTGACCGTGTGCCCGACCACATCATGCAGTTCTCGGGCAATGCGCACCCGCTCGTCGGCCATCGCCTCGTGACGCGATGCCTCTCGAGCGCGCTCCGACTGCTCACGGCCTCGGGCCATCTGGAATCCCACCGCCCAGGCAGCGAACCACGCGGCAAAGGCAGTGATCGAGAGAACGCCGAATGGTTCTGATGCGCCGGTGAAGTACGCAATGAGCCCGGGAACCAGAATGACGGGGCCCCAGAGTGCACGACGGCGAGTGCCGTACACGCCGAGCGAGAACAACCCGACCAGGTTCGCGTAAGGAGCGATCGCGCTGAAGTCGGCCCAGAGGGCCTGAGCGATGAGCGCTGCACTGCCAACGGCGTAGCTTGCAAGCGGCCACCGGCGGCGAAAGGCAAGGCTTCCACCGATGACGATCGCCAGAGCGAGCGAACCGACGAGAGCCGATGGCTCGGGTGACGCCCGCACCGCTTGCTCGATGACCAAGACCGCGGTCAGCGTGATCGACACACTGAGGTCAAGGATCACCGCCGATCTGCGCACCACGACCTCATCATCCCACTGGCAGGAGCGCTTGCGGCTCGAGCGCGGTGGGGCGAGACGCGAACGACCGCACGCTGAGTGCCAGCGCGACGACGGCGATCACGATACCCACTACGCCGAGGGCTCCGGCGGACGGCGCGGGGGCCAGCCAAGACTCGCCCGCGTAGGCGGTCACGGTCACCGACACGAACGTCGCCACGCTGCCGAGCGAACCCAACGCGACGAGGAGCAGTCGATGACGCTCAGCGATGATGGCCAGCACCGCCAAGAACTGAATGAGGTGCATGCCGACGAAGTGCGCGAGCTTTGCGCTGCCATCTGCTCCGAACACGACCTCGTAGGGGATGCTGCCGGTGGTGTCGAGCTGTGCCTGGCCGGCGCTGATGATGTCGTTTCCGATGTACCCGGCGGCGATGAGGCTCACGAGCCCGACGATCACCGCGAGGCGTTCACCCCCGTTGCCCCGGAATTGCACGAGAACCCAGACCAGCACGATTGCCAGGCTCAGCACGACGAGAAGCACAGAGATGGCCATGATGCCGAACACGATCGCGTCGAAGTCCGTCTCAGTATTGAAGTGCGACGGCACACCTCGCCACGTCTGAAGCGTGATCACCGCTACCTCTGCCACCGAGAACCCACCGAGCAGAGCCGTCGGAATCCAGCCCCAACGCCGGTGAGGCAACAGACGCAGAACCCACGCGACGGTCAGCGAGAGCATGCCGAACGACAGTCCGAACACAACGGGCTTGCGCCACGAGAGAGGCCCCAGCCAGTCGTCACCGGAGGCGAGCGCCCCCACCGCGATGACGCCGTGGATGATGCCGGAGGCGATCACCACAGAACCCGCGACGTAAAGAAAGCGTTGCTGTGCGGTGAGGGGCCTAACGTGGCTCCAGAGGTGGCTCCCGAGGTGTCTGAGCACGGTGCATCGTCCTTTCGCCCGCGAGACCCTCTCGGCAGGCTCAGCAAAAGTACGGGCGGTGCGTGGGCAGCTCATCCCTCCGGTGGGGTCACGTCACGTACCCCCTCGGGAGGAGGGCGGACACCGTGCTGAGCGTGAGAGCTATCGCAGTCGCCAGGGCAGCACGACGTGCAGCAG
>NCEJ01000223.1 GCA_002280615.1 Micrococcales bacterium 32-70-13
AAGCCGTGGGTCAAGACCACGCTCGCGCCGGGCTCGAAGGTCGTCACCGACTACTACGAGAAAGCCGGCCTCACCGACGACCTCGAGGCCCTCGGCTTCTACACGGTCGGCTACGGCTGCACGACCTGCATCGGCAACTCGGGCCCGCTCGCCGACGAGATCTCGACGGCCATCAACGAGCACGACCTCGCCGTGACGGCCGTGCTCTCGGGCAACCGCAACTTCGAGGGCCGTATCAACCCCGACGTCAAGATGAACTACCTCGCGAGCCCGCCGCTCGTCATCGCCTACGCCCTGGCCGGGTCGATGAACTTCGACTTCGAGGCGGATGCCCTCGGCACCGACCGCGACGGCAACGACGTCTACCTGCGCGACATCTGGCCCGACGCGGCCGAGGTGCAGGCCACGATCGACTCGTCGATCGACACGGGCATGTTCGACCACCAGTACGCCTCGGTGTTCGAGGGCGACGAGCGCTGGCGCTCGCTGCCGACGCCCGACGGCGCGACGTTCGAGTGGGACTCCGAGTCGACCTACGTGCGCAAACCCCCGTACTTCGATGGCATGACGCTCGAGACGACGCCCGTGAGCGACATTGCGGGTGCGCGTGTGCTCGCGAAGCTCGGCGACTCGGTGACGACCGACCACATCAGCCCGGCCGGTTCGATCAAGGCCGACTCGCCCGCCGGCCAGTACCTCACCGAGCACGGCGTCGACCGGAAGGACTTCAACTCCTACGGATCGCGCCGCGGCAACCACGAGGTCATGATCCGCGGCACCTTCGCGAACATCCGCCTCAAGAACCAGCTGCTCGACAACGTCGAGGGCGGCTTCACGCGCGATTTCACGCAGCCGGATGCTCCGCAGGCGTTCATCTATGACGCGAGCGAGCGCTACCAGGCCGCCGGGGTGCCCCTCGTCATCTTCGCCGGCAAGGAGTACGGTTCGGGCTCGAGCCGCGACTGGGCTGCCAAGGGCACGAGCCTGCTGGGCGTCAAGGCCGTGATCGCCGAGAGCTTCGAGCGCATCCACCGCTCGAACCTCATCGGTATGGGCGTCATCCCGCTGCAGTTCCCCGCGGGCGAGACGGCCGATAGCCTCGGGCTCGATGGCACCGAGGAGGTGTCGATCTCGGGCATCACCGAGCTCAACGCCGGTACGACGCCGCGCACCGTCCGCGTCACGGCGACGCCGAGCGCGCACTCGCCGGCCGGCAGGACGCCCGTCGAGTTCGACGCCGTCGTGCGCATCGACACCCCCGGCGAGGCCGACTACTACCGCAACGGCGGCATCCTGCAGTACGTGCTGCGGAGCCTCGTCTAGTCACTCAGCGAACCGTCGGCGAACGCCCAGCAACTGGCGTTCGCCGACGGGCCGCCTC
>NCEJ01000071.1 GCA_002280615.1 Micrococcales bacterium 32-70-13
AGCGACTCGCTCCAGGTCGGGTGGTCGCGGGCGCTGATGCGTTCGGCGAGCTCGGTGACGACGGCGGCGTCATCGGCCGAGAGCGGCCGCCAGCGGATGTCATCGGGGCCGTCGGGGATGCGCGGCGGCGAGGAGACTGCCACACGATCGCGCAGCGGGCGCAGCTCGTCGGTCACGCAGGAAAGCGTACGGCCCCCGCTCGAGGTGAGCGGGGGCCGTGACGCGATCGTGATGGCGCGGGGCTACTTGGCCTCGTCCTCGGCCGGAGCCTCGTCAGCGGCCTCGGCGGCGTCCTCGGCGGGCGCCTCCGCGCTCGACTCGTCCGCGCTCGACTCGTCAGCGCTCGACTCCTCCGCGACGACCTCGTCGGCGGCGGTGTCGTCAGCGACGACCTCCTCGGCGGGCGCCTCCTCGACCGGCGCGGCGGCCGGAGCGGCAGGAGCGGTCTTCTTGGCGCTCTTCGGCTTCGGGTTCACGGGCTCGAGAACGAGCTCGATGACGGCCATGGGGGCGTTGTCGCCCTTGCGGTAGCCGACCTTCGTGATGCGGGTGTAGCCGCCCTCGCGCTCGGCGACGAGCGGCGCGATCTCGGTGAAGAGCTCGTGCACGGCGCTCTTGTCGCGGATGACCGTCATCACCCGGCGACGGGCGTGGAGGTCACCGCGCTTCGCGAAGGTGATGAGGCGCTCGGCGAGCGGACGCAGGCGCTTGGCCTTCGTCTCGGTCGTCGTGATGCGCTTGTGCGTGAAGAGCGTGGGCCGGACCGCCGCCGAGGCGGGGGCCCTTCGTGGGCTGAGGCATGGTGTGTGTTCTTTCGTATCAGTGACGGAGAGGGGTGGAGCGGGGTGCCGGAGCGCCTAGCTCTCCTCGTCGTCGAAGCCGCCGTAGAAGTGAGCGCCGTCGAACCCGGGAACCGCGTCCTTGAGCGAGAGGCCCATCTCGACGAGCTTGTCCTTGACCTCGTCGACCGACTTCTGGCCGAAGTTGCGGATGTTCATCAGCTGGGTCTCGGAGAGCGCGACGAGCTCGCTCACCGTGTTGATGCCCTCGCGCTTGAGGCAGTTGTAGCTGCGCACCGAGAGGTCGAGGTCTTCGATCGGCATCGAGAGCTCGGTCGAGAGCACGGCGTCGACCGGCGCGGGGCCGATCTCGATGCCCTCGGCCTGCGTGTTGAGCTCACGGGCGAGACCGAACAGCTCGACGAGCGTGCGGCCCGCCGAGGCGATCGCGTCGCGCGGCGTGATGGCCGGCTTCGACTCGACGTCGACGACCAGGCGGTCGAAGTCGGTGCGCTCACCGGCACGCGTCGCCTCGACGCGGTAGGTGACCTTGAGCACGGGCGAGTAGATCGAGTCGACCGGGATCTGGCCGGCTTCGCTGAACTCGCTGCGGTTCTGGGTGGCGCTCACGTAGCCGCGACCGCGCTCGATCGTGAGCTCGAGCTCGAACTTGGCGCTGTCGTTGAGCGTCGCGATGACGAGCTCGGGGTTGTGGATCTCGACACCGGCCGGAGCCGAGATGTCGGCCGCGGTGACCTCGCCCGCACCCTGCTTGCGCAGGTAGGCGGTGATGGGCTCGTCGTGCTCGCTCGAGACGACGAGGTTCTTCACGTTGAGGATGATCTCGGTGACATCCTCCTTGACCCCCGCGATGGTGCTGAACTCGTGCAGCACGCCATCGATGCGGATGCTCGTCACGGCAGCGCCGGGGATCGACGAGAGCAGCGTGCGGCGCAGCGAGTTTCCGAGGGTGTACCCGAAGCCGGGCTCCAGCGGCTCGATGATGAACCGCGAGCGGAACTCGGAGACGGACTCCTCGGTCAGCGTGGGACGTTGTGCGATGAGCACTGTTGATTCCTTTCGGCAAAGTGTCCGCCATATGACACTTGTGGCGCGACGAGTGGCTGGCTCGTCGAGTGTGTTGAGTTATTTCGAACTAGAAGTGCACGGTCGTTCGCCGGAACCGACGGCCGAGACGGCCGTCGGGACTGGCGTCGCGGTGAGGCCCAGAAATGGGCCTCACTCTGAGCTCCAGCGTCTAGACGCGGCGGCGCTTGGGCGGGCGGCAGCCGTTGTGCGCCTGGGGCGTCACGTCGCTGATCGAGCCGACCTCGAGGCCGGCGGCCTGCAGCGAGCGGATCGCGGTCTCGCGGCCAGAGCCGGGGCCCTTGACGAAGACGTCGACCTTCTTCATGCCGTGCTCCTGCGCCTGGCGCGCGGCCGACTCGGCGGCGAGCTGGGCGGCGAAGGGCGTCGACTTGCGCGATCCCTTGAAGCCCACCTGGCCCGACGACGCCCAGCTGATCACAGCACCGCTCGGGTCGGTGATCGACACGATGGTGTTGTTGAAGGTGGACTTGATGTGAGCCTGGCCGACGGCGATGCTCTTCTTCTCTTTGCGGCGGGGCTTGCGCGCGGCCGACTTCGGTGCTGCCATGGTCTTCTCCTAAACCTGTGGATTGCGCGGGTCGCGGCGGGGCCGGACTAGCGCGCCTTCTTCTTGCCGGCGACGGTGCGCTTCGGGCCCTTGCGGGTACGCGCATTGGTCTTGGTGCGCTGACCGCGCACGGGCAGGCCGCGGCGGTGGCGGATGCCCTCGTAGGACCCGATCTCGACCTTGCGGCGGATATCGGCGGCGACCTCGCGACGCAGGTCGCCCTCGACCTTGTAGGTGGTCTCGATGTGGTCGCGCAGAGCGACGAGCTGGTCGTCGGTCAGATCCTTCACGCGCACGTTCGGGTCGATGCCCGTGGCGGCGAGGGTCTCGGTCGAACGCGTGCGTCCGACTCCGTAGATGTAGGTGAGGGCGATCTCCACGCGCTTATCGCGCGGGATGTCCACTCCGGCAAGACGGGCCATGACGGCTCCTTCAGGTGTGTGAGAGGTGTGGAGCAGTGCCGGTGCCCGGGCCTCCCGCCCGGGGTGTCCTCCGCTTGCGCGGGATCTGGCACTGCCTGGAGTGCGTATTCAGTTGTGAGTTCGTGGGGCTTTAGCCCCCGGTCGGTCGAGACGACCGACCGCGTCAGGGTTGCAGAGGCCAGAAATGGCCTCTGCTGCCTTAACCCTGACGCTGCTTGTGCCGGGGGTTCTCGCAGATGACCATCACGTTGCCGTGGCGGCGGATCACCTTGCACTTGTCGCAGATGGGCTTGACGCTGGGGTTGACCTTCATGGTGTGTTCTCTCTCTCGCTGGCCTCGTGCGCCGGGTGGATCCCCGGGCCGTTCCTTATCCGGCGAAACTCTTACTTGTAGCGGTAGACGATGCGGCCGCGGGTCAGGTCGTACGGGCTCAGCTCCACGATCACCTTGTCCTCGGGGAGGATGCGGATGTAGTGCTGGCGCATCTTGCCCGAGATGTGGGCGAGCACCTTGTGGCCGTTGGTCAGCTCGACGCGGAACATCGCGTTGGGCAGCGCTTCGACCACCGAGCCTTCGATCTCGATGACACCGTCTTTTTTGGCCATTGCCTCTTCGTCGCTATAAGTGTGGGTTCTGCCGGTCGTGCGGATGACGCGGTGCTGCTGCGAGCGACCCCCTCTGCACGGCGGGATCTCAGCAGACACGCCGAAGGCGTGCCAAAAGCACCAAAGGTCGAGCTTAGGTGATAGTGCCGCCCCGAGGCAAGTCGGCCCGCGGGGGGATGCCCCGTCTCGCGATCACGCGGTGAACAGGATGCCGCGCGCCGCGAGCGCCGACTCGATGCGCTCGGTGACCTCGGCGATCTCGCCGATGCCATCGACCTTCGCGAGAAGCCCGCGCTCGGCGTAGACGCCGATGAGCGGAGCCGTCTGCTGCGCGTAGACCTCGAGGCGGTGGCGCACCACTGCCTCGTCGTCGTCGGCCCGGCCCTGATCGAGAGCGCGCTTCTTCAGCCGCTCGACGACCACATCGGGCTCGGCCACGAGCTCGACGACGGCATCCATCGACGCGCCGTGCGCGGCGAGGAACTCGTCGAGCGCGCGCACCTGGTCGATCGTGCGCGGGTAGCCGTCGAGCAGGAACCCCGCCGCGGCGTCAGGCTGCGACAGCCGGTCGCTCACCAGGTCGTTCGTGAGACTGTCGGGCACGTTGTCACCCGCATCCATGAACGCCTTCGCCTTGAGGCCGAGCTCGGTCTCGTTGCGCAGGTGCATGCGGAAGATGTCGCCCGTCGAGATGGCGGGCACTCCCAGGGCCTCGGAGAGGCGCTGCGCCTGCGTGCCCTTGCCCGCACCAGGCGGGCCGATCAGCAGCAGACGGGCGCTCATCGCAGCAGGCCTTCGTAGTGGCGCTGCTGCAGCTGGGCGTCGATCTGCTTCACCGTCTCGAGGCCGACGCCGACGATGATCAGGATGCTCGCGCCGCCGAACGGGAAGTTCTGGTTCGCCCCGACCGCCGCGAAGGCGATGAGCGGGATGAGCGCGATGAGACCGAGGTAGAGCGACCCGGGCAGCGTGACCCGCGTGAGCACGTAGTCGAGGTACTCGGCCGTGGGGCGCCCCGCGCGGATGCCCGGGATGAAGCCGCCGTACTTCTTCATGTTGTCGGCGACCTCTTCGGGGTTGAAGGTGATCGCGACGTAGAAGTACGTGAAGCCGACGATGAGCAGGAAGTACACGACCATGTAGATCGGGTTGTCGCCAGAGACGAGGTTGTTCTGGATCCAGACGACCCACTCGGGCGCCGTCTCGCCCGCCGCGGGCTGGTTGAACTGCGCGATGAGGGCCTTGATCGGGATGTACGTGTTGTTGCCGCCGTACGTGCGGCGACCCACCATGCGCTTGGCGTACTGCACGGGGATGCGCCGCTGCGACTGCTCGACGAACACGACCGCGGCCATGACGAGCAGACCGAGGGCGAGGACGAGCAGGAAGATCTCGAAGCCCTGCGACACCGCGATGGCCCACAGCGCCGAGGGGAAGGTCGCGGCGATCGAGACGAAGATGAGCAGCGACATCCCGTTGCCGATGCCGCGCTCGGTGACGAGCTCGCCGAACCACATGATGAGGCCCGTGCCGGCGGTCATGGTGATGACCATGAGCAGGATGGCGTACCAGGCGTCGTTGGTGATGAGCTGGCTGCACTCGGGCACACCGCTCGTGGTCGGGAAGAGGGCCCCGGCGCGCGCGACCGTGATGAGCGTGGTCGACTGCAGCACCGCGAGCGCGATCGTCATGTAGCGGGTGTACTGCGTGAGCTTGGCCTGGCCCGCCTGGCCCTCCTTGTGGAGGGTGTCGAAGTGGGGGATGACGACGCGCAGCAGCTGCGTGATGATCGACGCGGTGATGTACGGCATGATGCCGAGCGCGAAGATCGACGGCGCAGGTCGGGCGTGCGGAAGATCCGCCCGATAGCTCTGAACACGAGACCTCCCGTAGAAAAACTATGAGCATCCTCCCGCCCGGCGGCGAGAGGATGCTGTGGCCCGAGTGGGCCGGAACCGCAGGTGGGGGTGGCCCCGGAGGGCCACCCGTCACCTACTGGATCGAACCGCCGGCGGCGACGATCTTCTGCTCCGCAGAGCGCGAGACCTTGTCGACGGTCACGTTGAGCTTAACCGCAATGTCGCCGTCACCGAGAACCTTGACCTTCTCGTTCTTGCGCACAGCACCCTTCGCGACGAGATCGGCGACGGTGACGTCGCCGCCCTTCGGGTAGAGCTCGGCGAGCGCGGCGAGGTTGACGACCTGGTACTCGACCCGGAACGGGTTCGTGAAACCGCGCAGCTTGGGCGCGCGCATCACCGAGTTCAGGTTGCCGCCCTCGAAGCCGGGCTTGACCTGGTAGCGGGCCTTGGTTCCCTTGGTACCGCGACCGGCCGTCTTACCCTTCGAGCCCTCACCGCGTCCGACGCGGGTGCGGTCCTTCTTCGAGCCGGCGGCGGGGCGCAGGTGGTGCACCTTGAGCACCTGCGGGCGCGCGACGTCCGCCGAGGCGGCCTTCTTCGCGGGCGCCTTGGCAGGAGCCTTCTCGGAAGCGGGCTTGGCAGCGGCCTTCGCCGGAGCCTTCTCCGCAGCAGGCTTCGCCGCAGCCTTGGCCGGAGCCTTGGCGGCAGCGGCCTTCGCCGGAGCCTTCTCGGCAGCCGGCTTCGCCGTCGTGGTCTTCTTGGCCGGGGCCTTGGCGGCGCCGTCCTTCTTCTCTTCAGCCATTAGTCAATCTCCTCGACCGTCACGAGGTGAGCCACCGTGCGCACGTAGCCGCGGTTGGCCGGGGTGTCCTCGCGCACGACGACATCGCCGATGCGCTTGAGGCCCAGGCTCCGCAGCGTGTCGCGCTGGTTCTGCTTCTCGCTGATGACGGACTTGATCTGGGTCACCTTCAGCTGCGCGGCCATCACGCACCACCCTTTCCGGCGGCGGCCTCGGCCGCGAGGGCCTCGGCGCGCACGAGACGCGCCGGGGCGACGTCCTCGAACTCGAGCCCACGACGGGCGGCGACGGCGCGCGGCTCTTCGAGCTGCTTGAGCGCGGCCACCGTCGCGTGGACGATGTTGATCGTGTTCGACGAGCCGAGCGACTTGCTCAGCACGTCGTGGATGCCGGCGCACTCGAGCACGGCGCGCACGGGGCCACCGGCGATAACACCGGTACCGGCGGCGGCGGGGCGCAGCAGCACCACACCGGCCGCGGCCTCGCCCTGCACGGGGTGCGGGATCGTCGCGGCGACGCGGGGCACACGGAAGAAGTTCTTCTTGGCCTCCTCGACACCCTTCGAGATCGCCGTGGGCACCTCGCGGGCCTTGCCGTAGCCGACGCCGACCATGCCGTTGCCGTCACCGACGACCACGAGGGCGGTGAAGCTGAAGCGACGACCACCCTTCACGACCTTCGAGACGCGGTTGATCGTCACGACGCGCTCGAGGAAGGGGCTCTTCTCGGTCTCGCGCTGACCGCGGTCGCGGTTGGGGTTGCGCTCGCGACCACCACGACGAGCCTCGCGGGGCTCGGTCGCCGTCTCCGACGACGCAGCGGTCTCGACGGGGGCCTCAGAGGCCACGGTCTGCTCCTTCTCGTTCACAGTCTCGTTCTCGCTCACAGGTCCAGTCCGCCCTCTCGCGCTCCATCGGCGATCGCCGCGACGCGGCCCGCGTAGCGGTTGCCGCCGCGGTCGAACACCACGGCCTCGACGCCGGCCTTCTTGGCACGCTCGGCGACGAGCTCGCCGACCTTGCGGGCCTTGGCCGTCTTGTCGCCTTCGAAGCCGCGGAGGTCGTCCTCCATGGTCGAGGCGCTGGCCACGGTGTGGCCCTTGGTGTCGTCGACGATCTGCACGAAGACGTGGCGCGCCGAGCGCGTCACGACGAGGCGCGGCCGCTCGGCCGTGCCCGTGATGCGCTTGCGCAGACGGGTGTGACGGCGGCTCTTGGCGGCCGTCTTGCTCTTGCCTCTGGTTCCGAGACCCATGACTACTTCCCAGCCTTTCCGGCCTTGCGACGCACGACCTCGCCCGCGTAGCGGACGCCCTTGCCCTTGTAGGGCTCGGGCTTGCGGATCTTGCGGATGTTCGCAGCGACCTCACCGACGGCCTGCTTGTCGATGCCGCTGACGGTGAGCTTGTTGTTGCCCTCGACCGTGAAGGTGATCCCGGCGGGCGGGTTCACGGTGACGGGGTGCGAGAAGCCGAGCGCGAACTCGACGCCCTCGCCCTTGGCCTGCACGCGGTAACCGGTGCCGACGACCTCGAGGCCCTTGGAGTAGCCCTGGGTGACGCCGATGATCTGGTTCGCGATGAGGGTGCGAGTGAGCCCGTGCAGCGAGCGCGAGGCGCGCTCGTCATCGGGGCGGGTGACGACCACCTGGTTGTCCTCGATGGCGACCTCGATGGGGCTCGCGACGGTGAGCGAGAGCTCACCCTTCGGGCCCTTGACCGAGACGGCCTGGCCGTCGATCTTCACCTCGACACCACCGGGGATGTCGATGGGCATGCGTCCGATACGTGACATGGCGGGTTACCACACGTAGGCGAGGACTTCCCCACCCACGCCCTTCTTCATCGCCTCGCGGTCGGTGAGCAGACCGGAGGAAGTCGACAGGATCGCGACGCCGAGGCCACCGAGCACGGTGGGGATCTCGGTCGACTTCGCGTAGACGCGCAGGCCCGGCTTCGAGACGCGCTTGATGCCGGCGATCGACCGCTCGCGGTTCGGGCCGTACTTGAGCGAGAGGGTCAGCGTCGTACCGACGCGGGCGTCGGAGACGGCCCAGTCGGCGATATAGCCCTCGCGCCTGAGGATCTCGGCGATGTGCGTCTTCAGCTTGGAGCTGGGCAGCGACACCTCGTCGTGGAACGCCGAGTTGGCGTTCCGCAGTCTGGTCAGCAGGTCTGCGACCGGATCTGTCATCGTCATGATGCGGTTGTTCCGTTTCTCGTCCGGTTTCGACACCCGGTACACCGGGGGCCGACCTGGCCGATCGTGGTCCGAGGACCGGGTGGGGTGCTACTGGGGGGTGTCGGTCGAGCGGAAGGGGAAGCCGAGCTCGCGCAGCAGGGCGCGACCCTCGTCATCCGTCTTCGCGGTCGTGACGACCGTGATGTCGAAGCCGCGGACGCGGTCGATCTTGTCCTGGTCGATCTCGTGGAACACGCTCTGCTCCTGGAGACCGAAGGTGTAGTTGCCGTTGCCGTCGAACTGCGTGGCGCTGAGGCCGCGGAAGTCGCGGATACGGGGCAGCGCGAGGGTGATCAGGCGGTCCATGAACTCCCACGCACGGTCGCCGCGCAGCGTGACGTGCGCGCCGATCGGCATGCCCTCACGCAGCTTGAACTGCGCGATCGACTTGCGGGCCTTGGTGACCTGGGGCTTCTGGCCCGTGATCGCCGTGAGGTCTTTGATCGCGCCGTCGATGACCTTCGAGTCGCGGGCGGCCTCGCCGACACCGGTGTTCACGACGATCTTCACGAGAGCGGGCACCTGGTGCGGGTTGGTGTACCCGAACTGCTCCGTGAGCGCCTTCGTGATCTCGGAGCGGTACTTCTGCTTGAGGCGCGGCTGGACCTTGTTCGCCACGGCGGCGCCGGCGGAGGACGCGGCAGTTTCAGTGGACATTAGAGCTTCTCACCTGACTTCTTGGCGTACCGCACGCGGACGGTCTTCTTCACGCCGTTCTTGTCGACGACCTCTTCGCGGAAACCCACGCGGGTCGGCTTCTTGGTCTTGGGGTCGACGAGCGCGACGTTGGAGATGTGGATCGGGGCCTCCTGGGTCTCGATGCCACCGGTCTTCGTGCCGCGCTGCGTCTGACCGACGCGCACGTGCTTCGTGACGTAGTTGACGCCCTCGACGATCACGCGGTTCTTCTCCGCGATGACCTCGATGACGCGACCCTGCTTGCCACGGTCTCCGCCGCGCTCCTCAGTCGCGCCGCTGATCACCTGGACGAGGTCGCCCTTCTTGATCTTGGCCATGGTTACAGCACCTCCGGGGCGAGCGAGACGATCTTCATGAACTTCTTGTCGCGCAGCTCGCGACCGACCGGTCCGAAGATTCGGGTTCCGCGAGGGTCGCCATCGGCCTTGAGGATGACGGCGGCGTTCTCGTCGAACTTGATGTACGAGCCGTCGGGACGACGGGTCTGCTTGACGGTGCGCACGATGACGGCCTTGACGACGTCGCCCTTCTTGACGTTTCCGCCGGGGATCGCGTCTTTCACGGTCGCCACGATGATGTCACCGAGGCCCGCGTAGCGACGGCCGGAGCCACCGAGAACGCGGATCGTCAAGAGCTCCTTGGCGCCGGTGTTGTCGGCGACCTTGACTCTGGATTCCTGCTGAAGCATTTCCTACTCCTAGTGGTCAAGCAGGCGCAGGCCTACTTGGCCTTCTCGAGGATCTCGACGAGGCGCCAGCGCTTCGTAGCGGACAGGGGTCGGGTCTCGGAGATGAGCACCAGGTCGCCGATGCCGGCGCTGTTGAGCTCATCGTGGGCCTTGACCTTCGAGGTGCGGCGGATGACCTTGCCGTACAGCGGGTGCTTCACGCGGTCCTCGACCTCGACGACGATGGTCTTCTCCATCTTGTCGCTGGTCACGTAACCGCGGCGCACCTTGCGGTAGCCACGAGCGGCCTCGTCGCGAACGTCGTGCGCGGCCGACTCGTGGCCGGCAGCGGCGGACTTCTTCTCAGTCGTCGCCATTAGTTCTTCTCCTCGGACTTGTCAGAAGCAGCGGGCTTCTCGGCCTCGGCGGCGGCCTCGGCCGGAGCCTCGGTCTTCGCCTTCGCAGCCTTCTTCGCGGGCTTCTCAGGAGCCTCGATCGGCGCGGGGGTCGCCCGCAGGCCGAGCTCGCGCTCGCGGATGATCGTGTAGATGCGCGCGATGTCGCGCTTCACCGCACGAAGACGTCCGTGGCTCTCGAGCTGACCGGTCGCGGCCTGGAAGCGGAGGTTGAACAGCTCCTCCTTGGCCTTCTTCAGCTCGTCGACGAGTCGCTCGTCTTCGAAGGTGTCGAGCTCGGCAGGTGCCAGCTCCTTGGATCCGATCGCCATTACGCGTCGCCTCCCTCGCGCTTGATGATGCGTGCCTTGAGGGGCAGCTTGTGGATGGCACGGGTCATGGCCTCACGAGCGAGCTGCTCGTTGACGCCGGCGACCTCGAACAGGACTCGACCCGGCTTGACGTTGGCGACCCACCACTCGGGCGAACCCTTACCCGAACCCATGCGGGTCTCGGCGGGCTTCTTGGTGAGCGGGCGGTCGGGGTAGATGTTGATCCACACCTTGCCGCCGCGCTTGATGTGGCGCGTCATGGCGATACGGGCGGACTCGATCTGGCGGTTCGTGACGTACGCAGGCGTGAGGGCCTGGATGCCGAACTCGCCGAACGTGACCTCGGTGCCACCGGTCGCGTGCCCACTCCGCTTGGGGTGGTGCTGCTTGCGGTACTTGACCTTGCGGGGAATCAGCATTGTTCCTAGCCTTCCGCTCCGGCCGCGACGGGAGCCGCAGCGGTGGCCGGGCGGCCGCCGTCACGACGAGGACCGCGGTCCGAGTCACGACGCTCGGGGCGCGACGACTTCTGGGTCGCCTGCTCGCGAGCGAGTTCCTTGTTGGTGATGTCGCCCTTGTAGATCCAGACCTTCACGCCGATGCGGCCGAAGGTGGTCTTGGCCTCGTAGAAGCCGTAGTCGATGTTCGCGCGCAGGGTGTGCAGGGGCACACGGCCTTCGCGGTAGAACTCCGATCGGCTCATCTCCGCGCCGCCGAGACGACCCGACACCTGGATGCGGACACCCTTGGCGCCGGCGCGCTGCGCACCCTGCAGACCCTTGCGCATCGCGCGGCGGAACGCCACGCGGGCGCTCAGCTGCTCGGCGATGCCCTGGGCCACGAGCTGGGCCTCGGCCTCGGGGTTCTTGACCTCGAGGATGTTGAGCTGGATCTGCTTGGCGGTGAGCTTCTCGAGGTCGGCGCGGATGCGCTCGGCCTCGGCGCCGCGGCGGCCGATGACGATGCCGGGGCGCGCCGTGTGGATGTCGACGCGAACGCGGTCACGGGTGCGCTCGATCTCGATGCGGGCGACGAGACGGAAACCGTAGGGGTTGACTTTCTGACCCATGACTACTTGCTCGCCTTCTTCTTGCCGGTGCTCGAGCCCGCAGCGACCAGCTCGTCCGGCGTGGCGAGCACGACGGTGATGTGGCTGGTGCGCTTGTTGATGCGGAACGCACGACCCTGCGCACGCGGCTGGAACCGCTTGAGGGTCGTTCCCTCGTCGACGAAGGCGCGGGACACGTAGAGGTCCTGCTCGTCGAGGAAGGTGTTCGCTGCGTCCGCCTTGACGCGCGCGTTGGCGATGGCCGCCGCGACGAGCTTGTAGACGGGCTCGCTCGCACCCTGGGGCGCGAACTTCAGGATGGCCAGGGCCTCGAGGGCCTGCTTGCCGCGGATCAGGTCGACGACGCGACGAGCCTTCTGAGGCGTCACGCGGATGTGTCGCACGCGGGCGATCGACTCCACCATGTCTGTACTCCTCTTCACGCCGCCGGGTTACCGGCGACGACCCTTCTTGTCGTCCTTCTCGTGGCCGCGGAAGGTGCGGGTCGGCGCGAACTCGCCGAGCTTGTGACCGACCATGGTCTCGGTCACGAACACGGGGATGTGCTTGCGGCCGTCGTGCACGGCGATGGTGTGTCCCAGCATGGCGGGGACGATCATCGAACGGCGCGACCAGGTCTTGATGACGTTCTTGGTGCTGGCCTCGTTCTGCGCGAACACCTTGCGGAGCAGGTGGTCGTCGACGAACGGACCCTTCTTAAGACTGCGAGGCATTGTTCTCGACTCCTACTAGCGCTTCTTGCCAACGGTGCGGCGACGGACGATGAGCTTGTCGCTCTCCTTCTTGGGGCGACGCGTGCGGCCTTCCGACTGGCCCCAGGGGCTCACCGGGTGACGACCACCGCTGGTCTTGCCCTCACCACCACCGTGCGGGTGGTCGATCGGGTTCATCGCGACACCACGAACGGTCGGGCGGACGCCCTTCCAGCGCATGCGGCCGGCCTTGCCCCAGTTGATGTTCGACTGCTCGGCGTTACCGACCTCGCCGACGGTGGCGCGGCAGCGCGCGTCGACGTTGCGGATCTCGCCCGAGGGCAGACGCAGCTGGGCGTAGGGGCCGTCCTTGGCCACGAGACGCACCGAGGCGCCGGCCGAGCGCGCCATCTTCGCGCCGCCGCCGGGGCGGAGCTCGATGGCGTGGATGACCGTACCGACGGGGATGTTGCGCAGCGGCAGGTTGTTGCCGGGCTTGATGTCGGCCGAGGGGCCCGACTCGACGATGTCGCCCTGCGCCAGCTTGTTCGGCGCCAGGATGTAGCGCTTGGTGCCGTCGACGAAGTGCAGCAGCGCGATGCGAGCCGTGCGGTTGGGGTCGTACTCGATGTGCGCGACCTTGGCGTTCACGCCGTCTTTGTCATTGCGACGGAAGTCGATGACGCGGTACTGGCGCTTGTGGCCACCGCCGATGTGGCGGGTGGTGATGCGACCCGAGTTGTTGCGGCCACCGGTCTTGGGCAGCGGCTTGAGCAGCGACTTCTCGGGGGTCGAGCGCGTGATCTCCGCGAAATCGGAGACCGACGAGCCGCGACGACCCGGAGTCGTGGGCTTGTACTTGCGAATAGCCATTGTCGTATTCCTTCGTGCCTAGCCGACGGCCGTGAAGATGTCGATGGAGCCCGACTTCAGGGTCACGATGGCGCGCTTGGTGTCTTTGCGCTTGCCCGTGCCGAAGCGGGTGCGGCGGGTCTTGCCCGTGCGGTTCAGCGTGTTGATCGACGCGACCTTGACGTTGAAGATCTTCTCGATGGCGAGCTTGATCTCGGTCTTGTTCGCGCGCGGGTCGACGAGGAAGGTGTACTTGCCATCGTCGATGAGCGCGTAGCTCTTCTCGCTGACGACCGGCGCGATGATGATGTCGCGCGGGTCCTTGTTCTGGGCGACAGCGTGGATGCTCATGCGCCGACCTCTTCCTTGTTCGTCTTCGAGCTGACGAAGGTCTCGTACGCGGCCTTCGTGAACACGATGTCGTCGCTGACCAGCACGTCGTAGGCGTTGAGCTGGTCGGGGCTGATCACGTGCAGGTTCTTGAGGTTGCGCACGCTCTTGAGGTTGACCTCGTCGTCGCGCTCGATCACGACGAGCACGTTGCGGCCCGTGGTGAGCTGCGCGAGAACGGCGGCGGCGGCCTTCGTCGAGGGCACGTCAGAGCCGAACGACTCGACGATGTGCAGGCGCTCGCCCCGGGCACGGTCGCTGAGCGCACCCAGGAGGGCGGCGGCGATCATCTTCTTGGGGGTGCGCTGTGCGTAGTTGCGAGGCGTCGGGCCGTGCACGATGCCACCGCCACGGTGCTCGGGAGCACGCACGGAGCCCTGACGGCTGCGGCCGGTGCCCTTCTGCTTGAAGGGCTTGACGCCCGAGCCCGAGACCTCGCCGCGACCCTTGGTCGAGTGAGTGCCCTGGCGGGCGGCCGCGAGCTGGGCCACGACGACCTGGTGCAGCAGCGGGACATTGGTGGACACGTCGAAGACGGCGGCGGGCAGGTCGACCGAACCGGTCTTCTTGCCGGCGGCGTCGATCACGTCGAGCGAGGTTGCCATGGCGATTACGCTCCCTTCACGGCGTTGCGGACGAACACGAGACGGCCACGAGCACCGGGAACCGCGCCCTTGACGAGCAGCAGACCCTTCTCGAGGTCGACGGAGTGAACCTTGAGGTTCATGACGGTCACGCGGTCGCCACCCATGCGGCCCGCCATGCGCATGCCCTTGAAGACACGGCTGGGGGTCGAGGAGGCGCCGATCGAGCCCGGCTTGCGGTGGTTGCGGTGCGAACCGTGCGATGCCGAGACGCCCTTGAAGTTGTGGCGCTTCATGACACCGGCGAAGCCCTTGCCCTTGCTCGTGCCGACGACGTCGACGAGCTGGCCCGCCTCGAAGATGTCGACCGCGAGCAGCTGGCCGGGCGTGTACTCGGCGGCGTCGGCGGTGCGCACCTCGGTGAGGTGGCGGCGCGGCGTGCTGCCGGCCTTCTCGAAGTGGCCGCCGAGCGGCTTGGTGACCTTGCGGGGGTCGATGGCGCCGTAGGCGATCTGGACGGCGGAGTAGCCGTCGACCTCGGGTGTGCGCACCTGCGTCACCACGTTGGGGGCGATCTCCACGACGGTGACGGGCACGAGCTTGTTGTTCTCGTCCCACACCTGCGTCATGCCGAGCTTCGTGCCCAGCAGACCCTTGGTCGTCTTGGTAGCAGACATGTCCGGGTTCCTTAGAGCTTGATCTCGATGTTGACGTCGGCGGGAAGGTCGAGGCGCATGAGCGAGTCGACCGCCTTCGGCGTCGGGTCGATGATGTCGATGAGACGCTTGTGCGTGCGCTTCTCGAAGTGCTCGCGGCTGTCCTTGTACTTGTGGGGCGACCGGATGACGGCGATGACGTTCTTCTCCGTCGGCAGCGGCACGGGGCCCACGACCGTGGCGCCGGCACGGGTGACCGTGTCGACGATCTTGCGCGCCGATGCGTCGAGACCTGCGTGGTCGTACGACTTAAGTCGGATGCGGATCTTCTGTCCCGCCATGCTCAACTCTCTTCCTTCTTGGACGTGATGCACCCATCAGGGCGCACCTCACGCGGAGCGCAATCGCTGTCGCACCACTGTTCTTCTGTCAAACGTCAATCGCCTGGTTGCAGCCCGCCCGCGCTCGCGCACGGCTCGGATTCGGCCTCGTCGATCCAACGCCTGCCGCCGACCCCCGCGCCCGGGCGTGTCGCCCGGTTCAGGCACACGGGTCTCCCCGGAGCTGAGTGGTGTCGGCTTAAGCTGTGTTCTACTGCCTGCGGCCTAGGCTCATCACGACCCGCTCCCGATCACTCGGTGCGACGCTCGTCCTATGCACTGCCTGGCAGTGAGCCGCGCGAAAGCACGGCGTGTGGAACTAGAAGAGTCTGCCACACGCCACAACCCCGTGCAACCCGGGCGTGTCGCCTGAGAGGGCGGGCCATTTCTGGCCCGCCCGGCGACAGCGCCCCGAGGGCCGTCCCGACCCTCGGTTGTCGGCCTTCATCAGGGATTTTCGGGCACCGCACGGTTCTTCGGCCGCAGGA
>NCEJ01000224.1 GCA_002280615.1 Micrococcales bacterium 32-70-13
GTTGTCGACGCGCACCTTGACGAGCATGTGCTCGCGCTGCACCGAGCTCGTGGGGTCGAGCTCGACGATCTTGAGCACGTTGATGAGCTTGTTCAGCTGCTTGGTGATCTGCTCGAGGGGCAGGCCCTCGACCTCGACCACCACGGTGATGCGCGAGAGGCCCTCGACCTCGGTCGTGCCGACCGCGAGCGAGCGGATGTTGAAGCCGCGCCGAGCGAACAGGCCCGCGACGCGCGTGAGCAGACCGGGCTTGTCCTCGACGAGGAGGGAGAGCACGTGGTAGGTCATGGGCTTACTCCTCGTACCAGTCGGGGGCGTGATCGCGGGCGTACTGCACCGAGGAGTTGCCGACGCCCTGCGGCACCATCGGCCACACCATGGCGTCGCGGCTGACGATGAAGTCGATGACGACCGGACGGTCGTTGGTCTCCATCGCGAGCCGGATGGCCGGCTCGACCTCCTCCGGCTTCGTCACGCGGATGCCCAGGGCGCCGTAGGCGTCGGCCATCTTCACGAAGTCGGGGATCATGCGGGTCTGCTCATCGGCGCTCTTCGACCCGGTCTCGAGGTCGGTGAACGAGTGGCGGCCGTCGTAGAACAGCGTCTGCCACTGGCGCACCATGCCGAGCGAGGAGTTGTTGATGATCGCGACCTTGATCGGGATGTTGTTGATGGTGCAGGTCGCGAGCTCTTGATTCGTCATCTGGAAGCAACCGTCGCCGTCGATCGCCCACACCAGGCGATCGGGCTGGGCGACCTTGGCCCCCATGGCCGCCGGGACGGCGTAGCCCATGGTGCCAGCACCGCCCGAGTTGAGCCAGGCGCCGGGACGCTCGTAGTGGATGAACTGGGCCGCCCACATCTGGTGCTGGCCGACGCCCGCGGCGTAGACCGCCTCGGGGCCCGAGAGCCGACCGATCGCCTCGATGACCGACTGCGGAGCGAGCAGCCCGTCATCGGGGTCGTCGACGTAGCCGAGGGGGTACTGCGAACGCAGGGTCTCGAGCCGCTTCCACCAGTCGACGATGTCGGGGGCCGACTGCGCGGCGGCGGCCTCGAAGGCGGGCAGCAGGTCGAGCAGCACCTCGCGGGCATCCCCCACGATCGGGACATCGGCGTGCCGGATCTTGCCGATCTCGGCGGGGTCGATGTCGATGTGGATGACCTTCGCACCGGGAGCGAACTCGCTCACCTTGCCCGTCACGCGGTCGTCGAACCGCGAGCCGATCGCGACGAGCAGGTCGCTCTCCTGCAGGCCGAGCACGGCGGGGACGGTGCCGTGCATGCCGGGCATGCCGAGGTTCTGGCGGTGCGAGTCGGGGAAGGCGCCGCGCGCCATGAGCGTCGTCACGACGGG
>NCEJ01000072.1 GCA_002280615.1 Micrococcales bacterium 32-70-13
GATCGAGCTGGGCTTCCTGCTCGACATCGCCGAGGTCGTCGTCTACTCGGCACGCAACCGCAAGGAGAGCCGCGGCGGCCACATGCGCGACGACTACCCGGACCGCAACGACGCCGACTACATGCAGCACACGATGGCGTACCTCACGGGCGACGCGCACAGCGCCGACGCGAGCGACCACATCCGCATGGACTGGAAGCCCGTCGTGATCACGCACTACCAGCCGATGGAGAGGAAGTACTGATGGCGACCGCGACCGACACGACCGCCGAGGTCGGGGCCGTTCAGGAGTTCACCGTCACCGTCATCATCCGTCGGTTCGACCCGGAGAAGGACGCCGAGCCGTACTGGCAGGACTTCGACGTGCAGATGTACTCGACCGACCGCGTGCTGGATGCCCTGCACAAGGTGAAGTGGGATCAGGACGGCACGCTCTCGTTCCGCCGCTCGTGCGCCCACGGCATCTGCGGCTCCGACGCCATGCGCATCAACGGCCGCAACCGCCTCGCCTGCAAGACCCTCATCAAGGACCTCGACATCACGAAGCCCATCTACATCGAGGCGATCAAGGGTCTGCCGCTGGAGAAGGACCTGATCGTCGACATGGAGCCCTTCTTCGCGTCGTACCGCCAGGTGCAGCCCTTCCTGCAGTCGAGCTCGAAGCCCGAGAAGGAGCGCATCCAGTCGATCGAGGAGCGCGCACGCTTCGACGACACGACCAAGTGCATCCTGTGCGCGGCGTGCACCTCGTCGTGCCCCGTGTTCTGGACCGACGGCCAGTACTTCGGCCCGGCCGCGATCGTCAACGCGCACCGCTTCATCTTCGACAGCCGCGACGAGGCCGCCCAGGTGCGCCTCGACATCCTCAACGACAAGGAGGGCGTGTGGCGCTGCCGCACGACCTTCAACTGCTCGGAAGCGTGCCCGCGCGGCATCGAGGTCACGAAGGCGATCTCCGAGGTCAAGCAGGCGATCCTGCGGGGCCGCCCGTAGCATCCCCTCCCGCATCGCGACAGGCCCCGGGTCTCCCCCGGGGCCTTCGCTATGGTGGCGGGGTGACCGAGCCCGCCGCCCCCGAGCCCACCGGCTGGTGGGGGCGCCTCATGGCGTGGATCGGCCGCGTGACCGCGTGGGTCATGGCGCTCAAGCCCGTGCGCGTGTTCGTGCTCTACGGCGAGAAGCGGGGGCCTCTGCTCGCTGCGGGTCTCGCATTCCAGGCGATCTTCGCCGTCTTCGCCGGGCTCTGGGTCGGCTTCGCGATCGCGGGTCTCGTGCTGGTCTCGAACTTCGGCCTACGCGAATCGCTCATCGAGGTGCTCGCGCAGACCGTGCCCGGGCTCATCGCGGTCGACGAGGGCGAGGGGGTCATCGACCCCGAGGCGCTGCTCTCGGCGGGCGTCTTCGGCTGGACGGGCGCCGTCGCCCTCATCGGCCTGCTCTTCTCGGCGCTCGGCTGGCTCGCCGGGGCGCGCGACGCCGTGCGCACGATCCTCGACCTTCCCGGCTCGCGCATGAACCCCGTGCTGCTGAAGCTCAAAGACCTCGGTCTCGCCGTGGGGTTCGGGGCGCTGCTGGCCCTCTCGTCGGTGCTCGCGGTGCTCGGCACCGTCGCGCTCGAGGGGCTGCTCGCCGGGATCGGCCTGCGCGACACGACGCTCAACTCGGTGCTCGGCCGCATCGTCACCCTCGGGGTCATGTTCGCGCTCGATGCGGTCGTGCTCGGGATGCTCTATCGCGTGTTCGCGGGCGTCAAGGTGCCGTTCCGCCACGTGCGCCAGGGCGCCCTCATCGGTGCGCTCGCGCTCGGGGCGCTCAAGGTGCTCGGCACGAGCCTGCTCGGCGGAGCCAGCAACAACCCGCTGCTCGCCTCGTTCGCGGTGCTGCTGGGTCTGCTCATCTGGTTCAACTTCGTCTGCCAAGCGATCCTCATCGCCGCCTCGTGGATCGCCGTGAGCGTCACCGACGAGAAGATCGTGCTCGACGAGGTCGCCCACGCCGAGCGGCTCGAACGGGCGCGCGCGCTCGTCGCCGCGCACGAGCCCGAGCCCGCGGTCGACGATCGGCCCTGGTTCCGACGGCTGCTCGGCCGGCGGGACTGACTGAACTCATCGCGCGTCTCGGCGACCTGTCGGTCGCCGCTCCTAGACTGTGCGCATGCCGACCCCCGTACGTATCGCCTCCGTCAACGTCAACGGCATCCGCGCCTCGTACCGCAAGGGCATGGGCGACTGGCTCGCGAGCCGCGATGTCGACGTGCTCGCGATGCAGGAGGTGCGGGCATCCACCGATGACGTCACGGGGCTGCTCGGCCCCGAGTGGACGGTGCTGCACGATGCCGCGACCGCCAAGGGCCGCGCGGGCGTCGCGATCGCCGCGCGCCGCGAGTTCGCCGCGCACCGCGTCGAGCTCGGGCCCGACGACTTCGACTCGGCCGGCCGCTGGCTCGAGGCCGACCTCGACATCGACGGCACGACCCTCACGGTCGTCAGCTGCTACGTGCACTCGGGCGAGGTCGACACCCCCAAGCAGGTCGAGAAGTACAAGTTCCTCGACGCGATGACCGAGCGGCTGCCCCTGCTCGCGGCGCACTCGCCATACGCCCTCGTCGTCGGCGACCTCAACGTCGGCCACCGCGAGCTCGACATCAAGAACTGGAAGGGCAACCGCAAGAACGCGGGCTTCCTGCTCGAAGAACGCGCCTACTTCGACCGCTTCTTCGGGGCGCTGGATGCTCCGATCGAGTGCGTCGACGGCGTCACGCGCCCCGGCCTCGGGTGGGTCGACGTCGGCCGCGTGCACGCCGGAGAGGTGCCCGGCCCTTACACCTGGTGGTCGCAGCGCGGCCAGGCCTTCGACACCGACACGGGCTGGCGCATCGACTACCACGTGGCGACCCCCGCCCTCGCGGCGACCGTGCAGGCCTACGCCGTCGACCGTGCGCCCTCGTGGGACACCCGGTGGAGCGACCACGCGCCCGTGGTCGTGGATTACCTGCTGCCCTGAACTCAGGCGCAGCATCCACCTGGAAGAATCGACGCATGAGCCTCCCGCGCCTGTTCTCGGGCATGCAGCCCTCCGCCGCCAGCCTGCACCTCGGCAACTACGCCGGAGCCCTGCTGCAGTGGCGCGACATGCAGGCGACCCACGACGCCGTGTTCTGCGTCGTCGACCTGCACGCCATCACGGTGCCGCAAGACCCGGCCGCGCTGCGCGAGCAGACCCGCCGCACGGCCGCGCAGTACATCGCCGCGGGCATCGACCCCGAGCACTCGACGTTGTTCGTGCAGTCGCACGTCGCCGCGCACGCGCAGCTCGCCTGGGTGCTCAACACCATCACAGGTTTCGGCGAGGCCAGCCGCATGACCCAGTTCAAGGACAAGTCGGCGAAGGGCGGCGCCGACCTCGCGTCGGTCGGCCTGTTCACCTACCCGATCCTGCAGGCGGCCGACATCCTGCTCTACGACGCCGTCGTCGTGCCGGTCGGGGAGGACCAGCGGCAGCACATCGAGCTGACGCGCGACCTCGCTGCCCGCTTCAACGCGCGGTTCGGCGACACCCTCGTCGTGCCCGAGGTGCGCATCCTGAAAGAGACGGCGAAGGTCTACGACCTGCAGAACCCGGGGTCGAAGATGTCGAAGTCGGGCGAGAGCCCGGCGGGCATCCTGTGGCTCATGGACGAGCCTTCTGTCTTGACGAAGAAGGTGAAGTCGGCGGTCACCGACTCGTCGGGCGTCGTCGCGTACGACCCTGTCGAGAAGCCGGGGGTGTCGAACCTGCTGTCGATCCTGTCGCTACTCACCGGTCAGGGCATGGATGCTCTCGTCGCGTCGTTCGACGGCCTCCAGTACGGCGCGCTCAAGACCGCGGTCGCCGAGGCCGTGGTCGAGGCGTTCGAGCCGATCCGCACCCGCACCCTGGAGCTGCTCGACGACCCCGCCGAGCTCGACCGGCTGCTCGCGATCAACGCCGAGCGGGCATCCGTCATCGCGGATGCGACGCTCGCCCGGGTGTACGACGCGCTCGGGTTCCTGCCGCGCGCGTGAGCCCGCCCGCTCGCATCGAGGTCGTGCTGTTCGACCTCGACGACACGCTCATGGCCCACACCCGGGCGGTCGACGAGGCGATCGCGCTCGCGCAGGCGGCCGCGGGCGGGGCGTTCGCGGCCGACGACACCTCGGCCGTGCAGCGTCGCTGGGCGCAGCTCGAAGAGGTGCACTACACGCGCTACCTCACCGGCGAGCTCACCTACCTGGGCCAGCGCGTGGCCCGCGCGCGCGACCTGCTCGCGCCCTACGGCATCGAGGTCTCCGACGACGAGGCGCTCGAGTGGTTCGAGCGCTACCTCGTCGGCTACCGCGACGCGTGGCGGCTGTTCGACGACGTGCTGCCCGCACTCGACGCGCTGCCCACCCTGCGCGTGGGAATCATCACCAACGGCGACCTCGCCTTCCAGACCGACAAGCTCACGCGCATCGCCCTGTGGGATCGCCTCGACCTCACCCCCGTGCGCGCCGACGGGTCGATCGACGACCCCGCCCGGCGGGGCCGCGTCATCGCCTCGGGCGAGCTTGGCGTCACCAAGCCCGACCCGCGCATCTTCCACGCCGCGGCTCGCGCCTTCGACGTCGCGCCCGCGCAGTGCGCGTATGTGGGCGACCGCGTGCGCACCGACGCCGTCGGGGCGCACGATGCCGGCATGCTCGGCATCTGGCTCGACCGCGGCCGCGATCGCAACCCGATGACCGACCATGCCGAGGGCGATGCGCCCGCGGGCGTGCCGAGCATCCGCTCGCTCACCGAGCTGCCAGCACTGCTCGCCACGTGAGCCGGTCCCCTCGCCGGGCCTGCCGGGCTCCGTCGGGGGTGTTGTTCGCAACTCAGGCTGAACCGCCCAATGTGACGCACTACAGGCACACATAGGGCAGGTCAGCCTGAGTTATGAACGCCGATGCCGACGGGCGGCCCCCACAGATCGACTCGTCCGCACAGCGCGCTCGACAGCCGCGACCACCGCATCGCGCTCGTTCATGGCCTGGTCGTAGCGCACGCGCACCACCACGAACCCCAAGCGGTGCAGTTCGAGGTCACGCCGGGAGTCCTCGGCGCGCTGCTCCGGAGTTGAGTGCCATCGCTTGCTGTCGACCTCGACGACGACCCGGGTTCCGACCAGGAGGTCGACGAAGCCGACCCCGGGTATTCGGACTTGCGGTGTGACGCGAAAGCCAGCGTCATGCAGAGCCAGTCGCACGAGCGACTCGGTTCCTGAGCCTGCCCGTCCATCCGAGAGGGACACCCACGAGCGGCGGTCGAGCGGGAGGACCGCTTCGAGTGCGGGCAGCTCGTGCGCGCCGATGGCACCGACGCTGAGGGCGCTATCGAGCACCGCGATGGCAAGCTCGCGCGGGAGGCACCGTGCGCACTGCGCAACAGCGTCAAGCCGGCCGACGCGCCAGGAGTTCGCCGCGCGCGGGTCGACCAGTGGGTGCCAGTGCGTGCGGAGGCGAGTCCGGTCGGCGAGGGCCAGAGGAACCCGACGGCTGTGGGCACTGCGGAGCCGGGATGCCTGACGCGGCAACCAGACCTCCGTCAGCCTCTGCTCGGGAACCCAGAGACCGAAGCTCTCGGCAGCTGCGGTGCAAGCCGCAAGCCCCCCGACGCGCAAAGCGCGCACGACGTGGGGCGGCGCACTGGCGGGGGCATACACACCGCGGCGCGCGCGGATCACCATCCCGGCGTGCACCGAGGCTGCAATGGAACGCGGCGACACCCCCAGGGCGAGCAGCTCGGCTCGCGTGAGGCAGAGAGTCGAGCGCACGGAAAACGCTGTGAGGGCATCCATGCCGGAACTGTGGCGGCCAGCAGTGGACGATCATCCGCCGCTCGTGACGACCGGGGACAACAGCGTCTGCGAGCATCCTGTGGCGGGGTGGTGTTCGCAACTCATGCTGAATCGGGTGATGTGCGGCGTAACCCGATCACAACTGGCCGTTCAGCAGGAGTTGCGAACCCGACCGCACGCGGGAGCCGGGCTCGGGCGCGCGGGCGGCGGACGCGGAACTACGCGGAGGTGTCGTCATCGACCCAGTCGAGGGTGCGGGTGACTCTCGATGATGCGCGGCCGCACGACCGGGATGCCGAGGATGTCGGCCTGGAACTGCATGAGCAGCTCGTTACCCGTCATGCCGCCGTCGACGCGCAGCTCGGCGATCGGCACGGGGATTTCGCCATCGGCGGCGTCGAGCACCTCGCGCGTCTGGAAGGCCGTCGACTCGAGGGCCGCGCGGGCGATGTGGGCCCGGGTGATGAACCGGGTGAGTCCGACGATCGCGCCGCGGGCATCCGGTCGCCAGTAGGGGGCGAACAGGCCGCTGAAGGCGGGCACGATGTGGGCGCCGCCGTTGTCGGGCACCGAGGCGGCGAGCGTCTCGACCTCGCCCGACGAGGAGATGAGCCCGAGGTTGTCGCGCAGCCACTGCACGAGCGAGCCCGTGACGGCGACCGAGCCCTCGAGCGCGTAGCGCGGGGCCTCGTCGCCCAGCCGGTAGGCGACGGTCGTCAGCAGCCCGTGCTGGGAGGCGACGATCTGCTCGCCCGTGTTGACGATGAGGAAGTTGCCGGTTCCGTAGGTGTTCTTCGACGCCCCCGCCTCGAAGGCGGCCTGCCCAAACGTCGCCGCCTGCTGATCGCCCAGGATGCCCGCCACGGGCACCTCGCGCAGCAGCGAGCCCGGGTACGCGTGGCCGAAGACCTCGGCCGAGGAGCGG
>NCEJ01000073.1:0-1953 GCA_002280615.1 Micrococcales bacterium 32-70-13
GACAAGCCTTCTCTCATGCCCTCCAGCGTTACGGCTATCCGGGCATCGACTTATGAGGCACGACCATCGCTACGCGGGCATTACTTATGAGGATCGTCGAGCAGTTCGATCGAGCGTCGCGCGCGAGTAACCTCGCACTATGGCGGCGGTCAACCTCACTCTGACGACGAAGGCCGATCGTGCTGGCATCGCGCCGTCAGAGGGTGCACTTGTTGATCGTTTTGGCCGCGCGCATCGAGACCTGCGCATCTCGTTGACCGATCGCTGCTCGCTGCGATGCACCTATTGCATGCCTGAACAGGGCAACGAATGGCTGGCAAAGTCGAGCGTTCTCACGGTTGACGAGATCATCCAGGTTGCCTCGGTGGCGGCTGCGGCGGGAATCACGACTTTTCGCCTCACGGGAGGCGAGCCGCTGCTCAGGCCCGACGTCGTCGACATTGTTCGTCGGCTGGCCCGAATCAATGTGGCGAGCGGTGCCGTCGACGTCGCGATGACGACCAACGGCATCCGGCTGGCGCACTTGCTGCCCGACCTGATCGCCGCCGGGCTGGGTCGACTCAACGTCTCGATCGACACGCTCGATCGTGAACGCTTTCGAGCATTGACCCGTCGAGATCGACTCGACGACGTGCTCGCCGGAATCGCCGCCGCTGCGGCGTCAGATGACGAAATGACTGATCTCGTCGATTTTGCACTCGCTCACGATGCAGAAATGCGTTTCATCGAGCAGATGCCTCTCGACACCGAGCACACCTGGAATCGGCAGACAATGGTGACGCGCGACGAGATCTTGAGCGCGCTCTCGACGAAGTGGCACCTCGAGCCGGTTCCCGCTCGCGGCGGTGCGCCCGCCGAACTGTTTCTCATCGACGGCGGGCCGGCGAGGGTCGGTGTCATCGCATCGGTGACGGCGCCGTTCTGCGGTGACTGCGATCGATTGCGGCTGACAGCCGACGGGCAGTTGCGCAACTGCCTGTTCTCGAATTCGGAGTTCGACCTCATGCCCGCCCTGCGGGGCAATGACGACGATGCCGATGTCGCGATCGAGAGGATTCTGAGAGCGTGCGTCTGGTCGAAACTTCCCGGCCACGCGATCGACGACCCGGGATTCCTCCAGCCCGCTCGTGGCATGAACGCCATCGGCGGCTAACTGCGGGCTGGGCGGGCTCGAGCTGTCGATCATCACTACTGGTTGGCTGATGTCTCCCCCTCTCTCCAGCTTCACTGCGCGACGATGAGGGCATGACATTCGAACCGACGCGCGACGATGGCCTGGCCCGGCTCGCCGACTTTGTTCCTCGTGCCGGTCGCGCGTATGCGGCCGAGCGCAACACCGACCGAGGCCCGGGGGATCGCTCGAACGTGTCGACCCTCTCGCCCTGGGTGCGGCACCGGCTCGTCACCGAGCGCGAAGTCGTCGAATCCGTGCTGCAGCGGCACTCGCTCGATGCGGCGAGCAAGTTCGTGCAAGAGGTCTACTGGCGCACCTACTGGAAGGGCTGGCTCGAGCTGCGGCCGAGCGTGTGGGCGCGGTACACGGCGAGCGTGGCGCCGGCGCTCGACGCCCTGAGCGCGGCCGAGCGCGCGACCTACGATGACGCGATCGCGGGGCGAACGGGCATCGAAGGCTTCGACGACTGGGCGCGCGAGCTTGTCGAGCTCGGCTACCTGCACAACCACGCGCGCATGTGGTTCGCGAGCATCTGGATCTTCACGCTGCGCCTGCCCTGGCAGCTCGGCGCCGACTTCTTCCTGCGCCACCTGCTCGACGGCGACCCGGCGTCGAACACGCTGAGCTGGCGCTGGGTCGCGGGCTTGCAGACCGTCGGCAAGACCTACCTCGCGACGACGCAGAACATCGAGTTCGCCACCGAGGGGCGGTTCCGTCCGCGCGGGCTCGCGACGAGCGCCCCCGCGGTCGACGACGACGCACCCCTTCCTGCCCCCGGC
>NCEJ01000073.1:1992-12416 GCA_002280615.1 Micrococcales bacterium 32-70-13
CCGCGGCCCGAGCCGCTGCCGAGCGGCCGCGTCGCCCTGCTGTTGCACGAGGACGACCTGCACGCCGAGAGCCTCGAGTCGATGATGAGCGTGGCGGGCGCCGAGGTCGTCGCGGTCGCGAGCCCGGCGGCGGGGGAGGGGCGGTCGACGCTGCGCTTGTCGAATGCGCCCGATCCGACGCCCCCGCTCGTGGCGCGGTTCACGACAGAGGCGCTCGCCGACGGCCGCGCGCGGGCCGGCGAGCACTACGGGGTGGAGGCCGGCGCGCTCGACGGGATCACGGCATCCGCGATTCTGCCGTGGCTGCGCGCCCACGATGCGACGGCGCTCGTGACTCCGTACGCGCCCGTCGGGCCGGTGCGCGACCGCCTCGATCGGCTCGAGCGCGACCTCGCCGCCGAGGGCATCGCGGTCTCGCGCATCCTGCGACCGTGGGATGCTCGCGCGTGGCCGCACGCGACCCGCGGGTTCTTCCCGTTCCGCGAGCGCATCCCCGCTCTTCTGCGCGATGAGCAGATCGGTGCCGAGCGGCGATAATGGGCAGATTCCCGTTCCTTCGACTCAAGGACTGATACCCATGACCGACACGCTGAACCGGTCACACACCTCCGCTCCCGCTGCCGACCCCGCCGATGGTGTGCGGGCCTACGATCTCGACCGCGAGTACGTCTTCCACTCGTGGAGCGCGCAGGGGGCGCTCAAGCCCTTCGTCGTGGCAAGCGCCGCGGGCTGCGACGTCTACACCTACGACGGCGAGACCTACCTCGACTTCTCGAGCCAGCTCGTCAACACCAACATCGGCCACTCGCACCCGAAGGTCGTCGAGGCGATCCAGCGCCAGGCGGCGCAGCTCGCGACGGTCGCCCCCTCGCACGCCGCCCTCGTGCGCGGCGAGGCCGCGCAGCGCATCGTCGAGAAGTCGGGCCCGGGCTTCGCCAAGGTCTTCTTCACCAACGGCGGCGCCGACGCGATCGAGAACGCGATCCGCATGGCGCGCCTCACGACGCACAAGCACAAGGTGCTCTCGACCTACCGCAGCTACCACGGCAACACGGGGGCGTCGATCGCGGCGACGGGCGACTGGCGCCGCATGCCGAACGAGTACGCCTACGGGCACGTGCACTTCTTCGGCCCCTTCACCTACCGCAGCGAGTTCTTCTCGTCGACGCCCGAGGAGGAGTGCGAGCGCGCCCTGCGCCACCTCGAGCGCACGATCGTCGCGGAAGGCCCCGGCACCATCGCCGCGATTCTGCTCGAATCGGTGCCCGGCACGGCGGGCATCTTCGCCCCGCCCGTCGGCTACCTCGAGGGCGTGCGCGCGCTCGCCGACAAGTACGGCATCGTGTGGATCGCCGATGAGGTCATGGCTGGCTTCGGCCGCACGGGCGACTGGTTCGCCTGGCAGAACGAGACGATCAACCCCAACCGGGCGACCCCCGACCTCATCGCCTTCGCGAAGGGCGTCAACTCGGGCTACGTGCCCGTGGGCGGCGTGGTCATCAGCCCGAGCATCGCCGCGGCGTTCGACGAGCGGGTCTTCCCGGGCGGGCTGACCTACAGCGGGCATCCCCTCGCTGCCGCCTCGATCGTCGCCTCGATCGATGCGATGACCGACGAGGGCATCGTCGACAACGCGAAGATGATCGGCGAGCAGCACCTCGGCCCCGCGCTGCGCGCGCTCGCCGAGAAGCACCCGATGATCGGCGACGTGCGCGGTCTCGGCGTGTTCTGGGCCCTCGACCTCGTCACCGACCGCGCGACGCGCGAGCCCGTGGGCGCCGATGTCATCGGGCGCATCAAGGCCGAGCTCATGGCGCGCAAGGTGCTGCCGTTCGCGGCCGACAACCGCATCCACGTCGTGCCGCCGTGCATCGTGACTCCCGAGCAAGTCGCAGTCGCCATGCAGGCGTATGACGGCGCTTTCACGGCGGTTGCGCAGAACTAGCGACGTACCGTGAGCACGGCCGGCCGTCGCGCCGGTAGGATGGACCGTTATGCCTACCGCCTCGAACCCCTACCGCGTGACCGTGCGCGACCTCATGCACCGCCCCGGCGAGATGCGCGAGAAGCCGCTGGCGTTCGCCGTGCCCGAGCAGCTCGGGGCCGCCGCTGTCGTCGTTCCCGCCGGCACGGCGCTCGAGCTCGACCTGCGGCTCGAGGGTCTGCACGACGGCATCCTCGTCTCGGGCGAGGTGCGCACGACCGCCGCGGGCGAGTGCGTGCGCTGCCTCGACCCCGTCGTCATGCCGGTCGAAGTCGAATTCCAGGAGCTTTTCGCGTATTCTCGAGACGAGGCGTACGAATACCAGGTTCACGATGATCACGTGGATTGTGAACCGGTGGTCCGCGACGCCGTGGTGCTGTCGCTCCCGTTCCAGCCGGTGTGCCGCGAGGATTGCCCTGGTCTCGACCCCGAGACCGGTGAGCGCCTGGCGGAAGTCGGCCCGCGGGAGCCCCGCGAGGTCATCGACCCCCGCTGGGCAGCGCTCGAGGGCCTGGCCCGCGAGCGAGACGATAACGACTAGGCCGCACCACCCCCGAACCTCACCGGCACGCGCGCGCGTGCCGGTCTGACAGAGAGAAGAACCACCATGGCTGTTCCCAAGCGGAAGATGTCGCGATCGAACACGAACTCGCGTCGCTCGCAGTGGAAGGCGTCTGTGCCGACCCTCGTGAAGACCGTCGAGAACGGCAAGGTCGTCTACAGCCTTCCCCACCGCGCCAAGGTGGTCGAGGACTCGGCCGGCACGCCCCTGTACATGGAGTACAAGGGCCGCAAGGTCGCCGACGTTTGACCTCGCTGTCGGCATGACGCCGTCAGACGATCGCAGCGCTCTCGAGCGGGCGCTCGGGGTCACCATCGAGCCCGAACTGCTCGAGCTCGCCCTCACCCACCGGTCGTGGGCGTACGAGAACGGCGGCGCGGCGACGAATGAGCGCCTCGAGTTCCTCGGCGACTCGATCCTCGGGCAGGCCGTCACGGTCATGCTCTACACGACCTATCCCGACCTGAGTGAGGGCGACCTCGCCAAGCGGCGTGCCTCCCTCGTCTCGTCGGTCGCCCTCGCCGAGGTCGCGCGCGCCATCGGGCTCGGCGAGCACCTCAAGCTCGGCAAGGGCGAAGAGCTCACCGGCGGTCGCGACAAGTCGTCGATCCTCGCCGATACGGTCGAGGCGATCATCGGAGCCACCTACCTCGATCTCGGCGGCGAGGTCGCTACCGACCTCGTGCTGCGCCTGATCGATCCGCTGCTCACCGATCCCGACCGCTTCGGTGCGGCGATGGATCCCAAGACCTCGTTGCAAGAGCTCGCCGCGCACCTCGGCCTCGGCCTGCCCGTCTACGCGCTCAGCGACGACGGCCCCGACCACTCGAAGGTCTTCACCGCAACCGTGCTGCTCGCCGACGAGCCGATCGCGACGGGCGAGGGCACGAGCAAGAAGCAGGCCGAGATGGCTGCAGCCCTCGAAGCGTGCATCGTGCTGCAGTCCCGGCGCTGAGGCACGGGACCGACCCGTGCCCGAGCTTCCCGAGGTCGAGGTCGTGCGCCACGGCCTGCAGCCGGCCGTCACGGGCGCGACGATCGACGCCGTCGAGGTGCTCGACGAGCGCTCGCTCAAGCGGCACGACGGCCCGGCCGAGGACTTCGCCGAGCGACTGACCGGCGGACGGTTGCGCGGGGCGGTGCGTCGCGGCAAGTTCCTCTGGCTGCCGATCGACAGGGCGGCGGATGCTCCTGCCGAGGCGCTCGTCGCCCACTTGGGCATGAGCGGGCAGGTGCTGCTGCGCGACCCGGCGGCTGCCGAGCCAGGTGGCCCACATCGCGCGCGACCCGCTCGATCCCGCCTTCGATGAGCGGCTGTTCCTGCGGCGGCTCGCCGCGAAGCGCACGACGGTGAAGCGCGCGCTGCTCGACCAGACGCTCGTGAGCGGCATCGGCAACATCTACGCCGACGAGTCGCTGTGGGCGGCGCGCGTGCATTACGACCAGCCGACCGAGACGCTCTCGACCCGGAAGGCGCGCGAGCTGCTCGCCGAGGTGCGGCTCGTGCTTCGGCGTGCGCTCGACGAGGGCGGCACGAGTTTCGACGCGCAGTACGTCAATGTCAACGGCGCCTCGGGCTATTTCAGCCACTCGCTGCGCGCCTACGGACAGCACGGCAAGCCGTGCCCGCGGTGCGAGCGGCCGATCGTGCGCGAGCAGTTCATGAACCGCGGCTCGCACTTCTGCCCGCGCTGCCAGAAGATCCGCTAGGCGGGCGCGAGCGCCTGCGCGATGCGGTCGGCGGCGCCGGCCGCGGCATCCGACTGCCGGATGCTTGCCCCGAGCCGAGCCGCCGCCGCAGCGTGCCCCGGCTCGTCGAGCAGGCGCCGCACGGCCGCGGCGATCGTGGTCGTGCTGGCGCTCTTCTTCAGGGCGATGCCGGCGCCGGCCCGCTCGACGGCCGCGGCGACCAGGGGCTGATCGATCATGGGGTGCAGCGGGATCATGACGAGCGGCAGGTCGTGCGCGAGCGCCGTCATGGTGGTGCCGTGCCCGCCGTGCCCGATCACGAGGCGCGCGCGGCGCATCGCCTCGGGGTGCGGAAGGTAGCGGTGCACCTCGGCGCCGGCCGGCAGCCGCAGCCCCTCGGCGTCGATCGCGGGACCGGTCGTCACGATGAGCGGCAGGCCGAGCGCGCCGACGGCGTCGATCGCGCGCTGCAGCACGGGCCGCTGCCCCGGCAGGTTGACGCTGCTGAGGCTCACGAGCACGGCGTCGCCCGTGCTCGGAGCCGACTCCGGGGGCACGAGGGGGCCGATCCAGGTCGCTCCGCCCGGATCGGCGGAGGCGCTGTCGAGCTCGGGCAACGCGGTGACGAGCACGGCCTCGGCGGCGTCCCACAGCCGGTCGGCGCGTGCGCCGAGCCGGGCGCTGAACAGCGCGGTGAGCGGGTTGCGCCGCCAGCGGTGCCAGAAGCTCATGAACGAGTGCGCGATGACGACGGTCGGCACGCCCGCCTGCTGCACGCCCTTCAGCACGCCGAGCAGCATGCAGTCGACGATGACGGCGTCGACGGGCTCGCGGGCGATCGAGGCGACGACGTCGGTGCCGAGGGCGGCATCGTGGAAGACGCGGAACATCGCCACGGGGTTCGAGCCCCGCGAGCCCACCCACTGCAGCCCGGTCGGGTAGGGCTCGAAGGGCAGCCCGGCGGCCTCGACCGCCGCGCGCTGGTCATCGTGCCCGATGACGCGCACCGAGTCGCCGCGGCGCTCGAGCTCGGCGGCGATGGCGAGGGCGGGGGGCAGGTTGCCGCCTCCGCTCCAGGTGGCGAGCAGGTAGCGGGTCATGGTGCGGTCCTCTCAGGCGGGGGTGGGGGTGGCGCGGTGGTGCTCGATCACGGCGCGGGCGAGGGAGAGGATCCGGTGCTCGGTGTCGGCGCGCGACAGCCCGCGATCGCGCCGCAGCAGCTTCCAGGCGTACACGTCGGTGACGACGACGAGCTCGTCGACGGCCTCGTCGGGCGCGGCGCCGCCGTGGGGCGCGACGAGGGGGCCGATGAGCTCGGCGACCCACGCGCGGTGCATCGCACGGCCGGTCGTCGTGACGGCGCGCGACCGCTCGTCGGTGCGCTCCTGGGCGAGCAGCGTGATGCTCATGTCGCCCCACAGCTCGTAGTGGTCGACGAGCACCCGCAGGTCGGTCTCGAGCTCGCCGACGGGCGCGCGGCGCTGCTCACCGACGCGCGCGGCACCGTGCTGCTGCAGGGCGTCGAAGAGGCCTTCGCGCGAGCCGAAGTGCCGCAGCACGGTCTGCACGCTGACGCCGGCGCGCTCGGCGATGTCGCCGAGCACGATCTCGACCGTGAGCTTCTCGCGGCCGAGGTCGAGGCCCGCGTCGAGGATCGCCGTGCGCGTGCGCTCGGTCGCCGCGCGGCGCGCGGTCTGCTCGTAGCTCCGGGTCGTTTTCATGTTAGTTGCTATTAACACGAAAACGATCCGCGCTGTCAAGGGGTGACGAGATCCTTCCGCCACGCCCCCTCGTACACGAACGGCACGAAGCCCAGCGCCTCGTTGACGGCGAGCATGTGCCGGTTCTCCTCGGCGTTGTAGGTGATGATCGCCGGATGCCCGGGCGAGACCTGCTCGAGCCACACCAGGTTCGCGGCCTTCACCAGCATGCCGAGGCGGTGCCCGCGGTGCTCGCGCAGCACGATCGTGTCCTCCTGCGCGACGGGCCGCTCGGCCTCGGCCGGCACCGTGAACTCGGTGAAGCCGACCAGCCGGCCCGAGGGCGCGTGCTCGACCGCCGCGACGAGCGGGGTGCGCGGGCTCGACGCCTCGAGCGCCTCGTCCTCGAGCAGCCGCTCGACCGTCCACGGGTCCTCCGGCTCCTCGGGCCCGGCGGTCGGCGCGTCGGTGCTCATGCGCGTGAGCAGGTGCGCGATGCCCTCCCGCCACTCCGGCGGGGTCGCGCCTGCCCAGGTGTGCACGCGGTAGTCGGGCCCGGCGGTCTGCTGCGTCGCGACCAGCAGCTCGTCGACCCCGGCGGCGGGTAGCGGCAGGCGACTGCCCCGCTCGACCTGCTCGAGGCGGTAGCCGAGCCCCTGCAGCAGCCGCACCTCGGGGGTGCCCGCGGGCACCGAGCCGAAGCCCGTGGGGGAGGGGATGCGGATGCCGCCGCTCTTCCACGAGGGCGCATAGACGATCGCCCGGGTCTTGCCCTCGCTCAGCGCGATGCCCTCGAGGTGACGGGCCAGGGCCTCTCCGACACCGTGACCCCGGGCATCCGGCAGCACTTCGGCGATGAGCCAGACGGTGTCGGCCGCCTCCTCGGTGCGCGTCTCGTACACCCCGCGGGCGACCAGTCGGCCGTCGAGGCGCGCGGCGAACATGCGCTTGGGTTCGAACATCGCCTTCTGCCAGCCCGGCAGCAGCTCGGCCGCGGTGTAGGTCAGGTCGTCGGTGCCCGAGTCGGCGCGCCACACGGCGTTGCGCACGTCGACGCAGGCGATGAACTCGGCGGCGTCGGGCGCCTCCAACGACTCCGGGATGCCCACCTCGGTGATCTCGATCGCGCTCATGCCGCGCCTCCGTCTCTCCAGGGTCTGGCTCGTGGCCAGCCCGCCAGACTAGCGGCCCGCAACCCGATACGGTAGGGCGGAGCCGTCGTCGCTGATCCGCGGAAGGGAGCTGTGCGTGCACCTCAAGAGCCTCACCATCAAGGGCTTCAAGTCGTTCGCGCAGCCGACCACCTTCCAGTTCGAGACGGGCGTCACCTGCATCGTCGGGCCCAACGGCTCGGGCAAGTCGAACGTCGTCGATGCGCTCGCCTGGGTCATGGGCGAGCAGGGCGCCAAGACCCTGCGCGGCGGGAAGATGGAAGACGTCATCTTCGCCGGCACGACCACGCGCGGCCCGCTCGGCCGTGCCGAGGTGCAGCTGACGATCGACAACGCCGACGGCGCCCTGCCCATCGAGTACAGCGAGGTCACGATCTCGCGCACGCTCTTCCGCAATGGCGGCAGCGAGTACGCCATCAACGGCACCGCGTGCCGCTTGCTCGACGTGCAAGAGCTGCTGAGCGACTCGGGCCTCGGCCGCGAGATGCACGTCATCGTCGGCCAGGGCCAGCTCGACGCCGTGCTGCACGCGAGCCCCGACGACCGGCGCGGCTTCATCGAAGAGGCCGCCGGAATTCTCAAGCACCGCCGCCGCAAAGAGAAGACCGTGCGCAAGCTCGAGGCCATGCAGGCCAACCTCACGCGCCTGAGCGATCTCGCGGGCGAGATCCGGCGGCAGCTGACCCCGCTCGGGCGGCAGGCCGAGATCGCGCGCGAAGCGCAGACCATCGCCGCGATCGTGCGGGATGCCCGGGCCCGCCTCCTGGCCGACGAGGTCGTCGCCCTGCGCACCGCGCTCGCCGATCACGCGCGCAGCGAGAGCGAGCGCACGAGCGAGCGCATCGTCGTGCAGAGCCAGCTCGACCAGACCCGCTTGCGCGTGCAGCGCATCGAGGCTCAGCAGGTGGGCGACGCGGTCGACGAGGCCCGCCGCCTCGCCTTCGAGCTCGAGCAGGTGCAGGAGCGCGTGCGCAGCCTCGCGAGCCTCACGCAGCAGAAGCTGACACTTCTGAGCCAGCAGGCCGAGCTGCCGGGCATGTCGACGACCATCACGCAGGCCCAGGTCGACGAGGCCCGGGCCGAGTCCGTCGCCCTCCGGGAGGGCGTCGCTGCCGCTGAGTCGCTCGTCGGCGAGGTCGCCGCCCGCACTGCCACTGCGCGCGCCACGCTCGACGCCCTCGACGAGGAGATCGCCGCGCAGAGCGCCCTCGTGTCGCAGCATGATCTGCAGCTCGCGGCGCTCGCGAGCCGCGTCGATGTCGCCCGCTCGACCCTGGCGGCCGCGCGCGGCGAGCTGCTGCGCCAGCAGAACGCGCTCGAGGCCGCGGTCGCGCGCCAGGAGGCGACGCGCGCCGAGCTCGCCGTCCTGCCCGCGCTCGATGAGGGCGACGGCACCGAGCAGTCGCGCGCGCTCGATGCGGCGCTCGCCGAGGCCGACGACCGCGTCGCCGCCCTGAGCGCGCGCATCGACGTCGAGCGCGACGCGCTGCACGCCCTCGAGCGCGAGCGCGACGCCCTCGCGGCCCGCGTCAGTGCGCTGTCGCAGGCCATCGACTCGGGCGACGGCTCCACCGTGCTCGTCGGCTCCGTCGGCATCCGCGGGCTCGTGAGCGACCACGTGCAGGTGCGCGCCGGCTTCGAGGCCGCGATCGCCGCGGCGCTCGGCACGCTCGCCGAGGCCGCGCTCGCCGACGACCTCGACGCGGGCCTGCGCGCGCTCGAGCGCGCCCACGCCGCCGAGGCCGGCCGGGTCGACGTCGTGCTCGCCGAGGTGGCGGGCCGGGCATCCGCCCCGGTCGCGGTCGCAGGGCTCACCGCCGCCACCGACGTCGTGACCGCGCCGCCGGGAGTGCTCGCCCTGCTCGCGCGCACGCTCATCGCCGACGACCTCGCCGCCGCCCGCGCCGCCTGGCCCGCTGTCGCGGCGCTCGACAGCGCCGATTCGATCAGCGTCGTCACGCGAGCCGGTGACGTGCTGACCCGCTCGGTGCTGCGCGGCGGGTCGGGCGCCGGCCGCAGCCGCCTCGAGCTCGCCGCCGAGCGCGACACCGCGTCGGCCGCGCTCACCGAGGTCGCGACGGGCATCGAACGCGCTCGCGGGGCCCTCGACGAGACCCGCGCGGCCCTCGCCGCGGCGAAGCAGGCCGCGGTCGACGCCCTCGCCGCCGTGCGCGATCAGGATGCCCAGCGCGCCGCCCGCAGCGAGCAGGTCTCCCGGGCGCGAGCGCAGGCCGAGGCCGCAGAGGCCGAAGCAGCCCGGCTCGCCTCGGGCGTGGATTCTGCCCAGGAGTCGGTGCGCGAGGCCGAGTCGGGCGTCGAGCGCGCGCAGGCCGAGCACGAGGAGTTCGCCGGGCGGCCGCGCCCCATGCTCGATGCGTCGGCGCGCGACGCCCTGCTGGCCGACCTCGAGGCGGCGCGGGCCGCCGAGCTCGAGCGCCGTATCGAGCTCGAGACCGCGCGCGAGCGCGTGCGCGCGGCCGTCGAGGGCGCCGAGCTGCTCGAGAAGCGCCGCATCGCCGAGAAGGCCGCCGCCGACGAGTCGGCGCGCCGCGCGGTGCTGCGGCAGCGCCAGGTGCGGCAGGCGACCGCCGTCGCGGCCGCGCTGCCCGCCGTGCAGAGCTCGATCGACCGCTCGGTCGCCGACCGAGGCCCGAGTCGCTCTGGCCCAGCGTGAGAGCGAGCGCGCCGCCCAGAACGACGAGCTGCTCGAGCTTCGCCGCACCGAGAGCTCGCTGCGCGAGCGGCTCGCGGCGATCACCGAGGGCGTGCACGGCCTCGAGCTGCAGATCTACGAGAAGAAGCTGCACCTCTCGCAGCTGCTCGAGCGCGCGGGTGACGAGCTCGGGCTCGTCGAGGAGGTGCTCGTGGCCGAGTACGGCCCCGACGTGCCCGTTCCCGACGACGACGCGCTCACCGAGGCCGCGCGGGCCGTCGCGGATGCGATCGCGGCCGAGGCCGCCGCGCGCGTCGACCCCGACCCCGATGCGCCCGCGTTCGACCCGACCTCCGACGAGGAGGCCGCGCGGGTCGCGGAGATCGTGGCGCAGGCCGCCGCGCATCCGTTCGCGGTTCAGGAAGGCGCCGGTGCAGAGGCCTCAGTTCGGCGTGTCGGCGGGGCCGAGGGCGGCGGCGACGGTGATCTTCCTGATCCGCGGACAGAACCCGCGGGCAAGCCCTTCGACCGCACCGAGCAGCAGGCCCGGCTCGCGCGCGCCGAACGCAAGCTCAGCCAGCTCGGCCGCGTCAACCCGCTCGCGCTCGAGGAGTTCGCGGCGCTCGAGCAGCGCCACAAGTTCCTCACCGAGCAGCTCACCGAC
>NCEJ01000225.1:0-640 GCA_002280615.1 Micrococcales bacterium 32-70-13
GACCTTGGTCGGAGCCGGGCGGCCCACCTCGACGTACTTGGCGCGGATGCGGTCGAGGTACTCGCGGGCGGTGGAGTAGCCGATGCCGAGCTGCTGCGCCGCGAGCTTGAGGGGCAGGCCGCTCGCGTAGAGGTGCAGGATCTCGCGCTCCCGGCGACCCAGCTGGGCCTTGGCGAAGTCGCGGTCGGCATCGATCGCGCTCGCCCACTCGAGGTTGTTGAGCACCTCGCCGCGCGCGACGGTCTCAGCGGCGGCGATGACGGTGCTCGTGGCCGACGATTTCGGGATCACCCCGGCGGCACCGGCGGCGAGAGCCTCGCGCACGCTGGCGACGCGGTCGGCGATGGAGTGCACGAGCACGGCGGCGCCGAGCGCCTGCACCCCCTTGACGTTGTCGGTCACGCTCGAGCCGTCGCCGAGCGACAGGTCGAGCACGACGACGTCGAGCTCACGGCTCTCGAGCGTCTCGACGAGCTCGGGAACGCTCGCTGCCGTCGACACGACCTCGAAGCCGGCGTTAGTGAACGCCGCCTGCAGGCCGAGGCGCACCGACTCGTGGTCGTCGACGACCGCGACGCGCACCTGCTTGTTCACCGGAGCAACCACGAGAGCAGAACCCACACCCTTCATCGATCGGGAG
>NCEJ01000225.1:680-2014 GCA_002280615.1 Micrococcales bacterium 32-70-13
TGGTGCGTGTGCGGGAAGAGATCGAAGGCCCGGATGCGCGCCAGCCGGTAGCCGGCCTCGGCGGCGAGGGCGACATCCCGTGCGAGCGCGACCGGGTCGCACGCCACGTACACGAGCTGCGCCGGTGCGAGCCGGCCCAGCACGGTCATGACGTCGGACCCGGCGCCCGAGCGCGGCGGATCGAGCACGATCGTCGCCGCGGCCAAGCGGTCGCGGTCGGCCGCCGAGGCGCCCGCATCGAGGTCGCGCAGCCAGCGGTCGACACGCCCGGTCTCGGCCGAGGCGCCGAGCCACTCGGCGAGGTTCTCGCTCGCGTGGTCGGTCGCGCGCTCGTCGGACTCGACGCTCGTGATGCGCGTCTCGACGCCGAAGCGGTCGGCGACGGCCGCGGCGAGCAGGCCGACACCGCCGTAGAGGTCGAGGTTCTCGGCGCGCGGGTCGAACAGGGCCGGGTCGATGGCCTCCTGCACGGCGCGCGTGAGGGCGACGGGCGCCGCGCGGTGCACCTGCCAGAACCCGGTGTCGTCGAGCTGGAACTCGCGCTCCCCCACGAGCTCGCGGATGACGGTGGGCTTCTGCTCGCCGATGACCAGGCGCGGGTCGCTCGTCGTGGGCGCGATGACGTCGAGGGTGCCGAGGCCGACGAACCGCTCGGCGAAGGGCGTCGCCGCCTGCACGGCGGCGGTCGCGAGCGGAACATCCTGCACCGGGATCACCGAGTGCGAGCGCGAGGCCATCGGTCCGAGCCGGCCCTGGTCGTCGACGTGCAGGCGGATGCGCGTGCGCCAGCCGAGCCCGTTCACGGCCGGGTCACCCGGCAGCGGCTCGACGACGACGTCGCTCTCGATGCCGGCCATGCGCTGCAGCGACTCGGCGAGCACCTGGCGCTTGAGCTCGCGCTGGTGGGCGAGGGCGATGTGGCCGAACTCGGCGCCGCCCGCACGGCCGCGGGGGTCGCGGTCGATCGCCGCGGCCGACCACACGTGGTCGCGGCGGTGCTCGCTCGGCTGCAGCACCTCGATGGCGTCGGCGCGCCAGAAGCTCTTCTTGCGGTCGTCGCTCACGCGCGCCCGCACGGTCTCGCCCGGGATCGCGTCGCTCACGAACACCACCCGGCCGTCGAGCCGACCGACCCCGATACCACCGTGGGCGATCGTGGAGACGGTCAGTTCGATGATGCTGCCGATGTGCTCTCCCATCCGGCCAGCCTATTGTTCGCAACTCATGCTGTACGGCCGATCGTGCGCGGGTACTGCGTCACAACTGCCGCTACAGCCTGAATTGCGAACGCCGCCGTAGCATCGAGCCGTGCGCCTCTACCTCGCCTCGACGTC
>NCEJ01000226.1 GCA_002280615.1 Micrococcales bacterium 32-70-13
GAGAATCCTCGTCCTCGGTTCGGGTGCCCGCGAGCACGCCATCATCACGGCCCTGCTGCGAGAGGATGCCGCGCACGAGATCACCGCGGCCCCCGGCAATGCGGGCATCGCGACGGTCGTGCCGACGGTCGCGCTCGACGCGACGCGCGGCGACGTCGTGGCCGACTACGCGGTCGACAACGACATCGAGCTCGTCGTCATCGGCCCCGAGGCGCCGCTCGTCGCGGGCGTCGCCGACGCCGTGCGGCGCCGCGGCATCGCCGTGTTCGGCCCCGGCCAGGCGGCCGCGCAGCTCGAGGGCTCGAAGGCCTTCGCGAAGCGCATCATGGATGAGGCGGGTGTGCCGACGGGCCGCGCGATCCGCGCCGGAACCCTCGCCGAGGCCGAGGCCGCGATCGACGAGCTCGGCGCCCCCTACGTCGTCAAGGCCGACGGGCTCGCGGCCGGCAAGGGCGTCATCGTCACCGATGATCGCGCCGCCGCCGTCGCGCACGCCGCGCACTACCTGCAGCAGGGAGGGGTGCTGGTCGAGGAGTTCCTGGCGGGCCAGGAAGTCAGCCTCTTCCTGCTGAGCGACGGCCACACGGTCGTGCCGTTGAGCCCGGCGCAAGACTTCAAGCGCGTCGGCGACGGCGACACGGGGCCCAACACGGGCGGGATGGGCGCGTACTCGCCGCTGCCGTGGGCGCCCGAGGGCTTCGTCGATGAGGTGATCCGCACGGTCGCCGAGCCGACGGTGCGGCAGCTCGAGCGCGAGGGCACCCCCTTCATCGGCCTGCTCTACTGCGGCCTGATCGTCACCGAGCAGGGCATCCGCGTCATCGAGTTCAATGCGCGCTTCGGCGACCCCGAGACGCAGGTCGTGCTGCCGCGTCTCGTCACGCCGCTGAGCGCGCTTTTGTTCGCGGCGAGCACGGGCCAGCTTGCGGGCGTCGCCCACCCGCAGTTCAGCGACGACGTGGCCGTCACGGTCGTGCTCGCGAGCGAGGGCTACCCCGTCACCGCCGCGCCCAACCGCCCCCTCACCGGGCTCGACGAGGCCGCCGCGGTCGAGGGCGTGACGATCGCCCACGCCGCCACCGCGCGCTCGGCCGACGGCTTCGTCGCGACGGGCGGCCGCGTGCTGAGCGTCGTCGCGACGGGCTCCGATTTCTCCGAGGCCCGCGCCCGCGCCTACGAGGCCATCGGTCGCATCGGCCTCGAGGGCGGGCAGTACCGCACCGACATCGCCGCGCGGGTCGTCTGATGACGGATGCTCTCGCCGCGCCCGGCTGGACCCACGTCTACTCCGGCAAGGTGCGCGACCTCTATGAGCACCCGCAGCATCCCA
>NCEJ01000227.1 GCA_002280615.1 Micrococcales bacterium 32-70-13
CGCCCCCGTCGACCAGTGTACGACCACGCCGTTGGTCGACCCGAGGTCGCTCACGACGAGCGACTCGCCGAGGCGCTCGATGCGCGCGTGCCGGGCCGAGACGTCGCGCCGATCGGCGGGGATCACGACACGGCGCGGCGCCGGGTGCTCGGTCGGGCGCGGCGGGCCGGGCCGACGGCCGATCACGACGGGCACGTCGAGCGGCACGACGGTCGTCGTGCCGCGCACCCGCAGCTCCCAGGCGATGGTCGGCGCCGGAGCGGGAGGCTCGACGATCGGCAGCGCCTCCGTCGGCAGCCGCGCCGCCGGAGGGGCTGGAGCGGGCTCGACGAGCCGCACGATCGTGTCGTCGAGGTCGGGCTCGGCGGGCGCGGCGCCCGGGCGGCCCGGCGCGCGCGGGCGCAGCACCGTGTCGTCGGTGTCCTCCAGCCGATCATCCATGGCGCCCCCCGCCTGTAACCTCGCTAGCCCCCGATGTACGACATCACATGCTTGAGGCGCGTGTAGTCCTCGAAACCATAGTGCGACAGGTCTTTGCCGTAGCCCGAGTGCTTGAACCCGCCGTGCGGCATGTCCGACACGAACGGGATGTGCGTGTTGATCCAGACGCAGCCGAAGTCGAGGTCGCGCGCGAAGCGCATCGCCCGGCCATGGTCGCTCGTCCACACCGACGAGGCGAGCGCGTAGCGCACGCCGTTCGCGAGCGCGAGCGCCTCCTCCTCGGTGCGGAAGGTCTGCACCGTGAGCAGGGGCCCGAAGATCTCCTCCTGCACCGCCTCGTCGTCCTGCCGCATGCCCGTCACGATCGTCGCGGGCCAGAAGTAGCCGCGATCGCCCTGGCGGGCACCGCCCGCGACGATCTCGGCGTGCGCCGGCAGGCGGTCGACGATGCCCGCGACGCGCTCGAGCTGGGCGGAGTTGTTGAGCGCGCCGTAGAACACGCCCTCCTCGCGCGGCCCGCCCGTGACGGCGTGCGTCGTGGCGCGGGCGACGAGCGCGGCGACGACCTCGTCGTGCACCGACTCGTGCACGATGACGCGCGTCGCCGCGGTGCAGTCCTGGCCCGCATTGAAGTAGGCGGCGAGCACGAGGCCCTCCGCGACCTTCTGCGGGTCGGCGTCGGGGAACACGATCGCCGGGGCCTTGCCGCCGAGCTCGAGGTGCACGCGCTTGAGATCAGTCGCGGCCGCCTTCGCGACCTCCATCCCGGCGCGCACCGAGCCCGTGATGGCGACCATCTGGGGGGTCGGATGCTGCAGCAGGGCCGCACCCGTCGTGCGGTCGCCCAGCACGACGTTGAGCACGCCCGCGGGCAGCACGCCGGCGGCG
>NCEJ01000228.1 GCA_002280615.1 Micrococcales bacterium 32-70-13
TCCTGAGCGACGACACCCCGCTCGACAAGCCCTTCACGCCCGCCGAGCTGCGGCGCCTGGCCGGCCGCACGATCAGCGAGGAGGGCATGGGGGCGCGCCGCGCGCTCGCCCTGTTCGAGAACGTGCTCGCGCCCTCGTGCATCACGACCGAGCATCCGCAGTACCTCTCGTTCATCCCCTCGGCACCGTCGAAGGCGGCGACGGCCTTCGACCTGATCGTCTCGGCCACGGCCGTCTACGGCGGCTCGTGGCTCGAGGGCTCGGGTGCGGTGTACGCCGAGAACGACGTGCTCGCCTGGCTCGCCCACGAGTTCGGCCTGCCTGAGACCGCGGGCGGGGTTTTCGTGCAGGGCGGCACGATCGGCAACCTCTCGGCGCTCGTCGCGGCCCGCGACCACGCCGACCGCCGGCGTCGCGAGGCCGGGCGCGCGCGGCCCGAGCGGTGGGTCGTGATCGCCAGCGCCGAGGCGCACTCGTCGATCGCGAGCGCCGCGACGGTCATGGACATCGATGTCGTCGCCGTGCCGGTGGGCGAGAGCGGAATGCTGCACGGCGAGGGTGTGCGCGCGGCGCTGCTCGAGCACGGCGAGGCCGTCATCGCCGTCGTGGCGACGGGCGGCTCGACCAACTTCGGCATCGTCGACGACATCGCCTCGATCGCCGCGCTCAAGGACGAGCACGACTTCTGGCTGCACATCGATGGCGCCTACGGCCTGGCGGCGGCGCTCACCGAGATGGCCCGCCCGCGCTTCGCGGGCATCGAGCGGGCTGACTCGCTCATCGTCGACCCCCACAAGTGGCTCTTCACTCCCTTCGACTCCTGCGCCCTGCTCTACCGCGACCCCGAGATCGCGCGGCTGGCGCACACGCAGCACGCCGAGTACCTGGATGCCCTCACCGAGTCGACCGAGTGGAACCCCTCCGACTACTCGGTGCAGCTGACCCGGCGCGCCCGCGGGCTGCCCCTGTGGTTCTCGCTCGCGACCTTCGGGGCCGAGGTCTACCGCGAGGCGATCGCTGTCTCCATCGAGCTCGCTCACGCCGCAGGACGCGAGATCGCCGCCCGCGACTACCTCGCGCTCGTTCGCGACCCGCAGCTGTCGGTCGTGGTGTTCGAGCGCGTCGGCTGGGGCCCGGGCGACTACGCGCACTGGTCGAACCGCCTGCTCGACGACCAGAGGGCCTTCGTCGTGCCGAGCTCGCACGCGGGCCGCACGAACGCGCGGTTCGCGATCGTCAACCCGCGGACGACGCTCGACGACCTGATCGCCATCCTCGACTCGATGCGCTGAACGGGGGCGCGGCTCTACACTGGCGCTCGTGACCACTCCGGTACGTGCCGCCCGAGGGCCATCGCACCGTGATCCTCGCGAGCGACGGGGTCGAGACGGTCATCGAGCACTCCCGGTCGACCGGGGTCGAGGGCGTTCTTGCCGCGCCGACGATCGTGTCGGCGACGCTGCTCGACGCCCTCGGCGAGGCCGAGGTGCGCCGCGCGCAGTGGTGGCGCGCCACGCGCGCGACGTCGGCGGGGGAGCGAGCGACCGACCTGCACCGGCTCACCTCCGAGGGCATCGTGCTGACGGCATCGTGGGGCGGCGGCCTGGGGCTGCTCTTCGAGCCCGAGCTGCTGCTGCTGCCCGCCGATGCGCGCCCCGGCGACGCGTGGAGCTCGAGCGGCAGCGCCCTGGCCGATGGCGCCCTGACCTACACGGCCGAGTCGACCGCGTTCGCCGCGACGGGCCCGTTCACCGGCGTCGACGGGGTCGAGGTGCCCCTCACCGGCGGCTGCCTCGGCGTCGACAGCGTCGTGCGCATCGCGAGTGCGGAGGACGACCTGCAGACGACGCTCATCGAGTCGACCGTCTGGTGCCCCGGGCGGGGTGCGGTGTGGAGCAGCGGCTCGGTCGACGACCAGCCGGTCGGTCAGGCCGAGCTACGGCCCGGCGCGCTGCCGGCCTCTGCGGCGCCCGAGGCCGTCGAGACGTGGCGGGATGCGGCGGCGATCGCCGCCGACCTCGGCGCGGGCCGCACGCTGCCGCTCACGATCCCCGACCCGTTCTTCGGCGACTCCGCCGCGAGCGGGCAGTTCCCGGCCCGCCCGGCCGCGACACCCGACGGGCGGCTCGTCACGGCGAACGAGCGCGGCGACGACGTGCAGGTGTGGCGTCTCGAG
>NCEJ01000229.1 GCA_002280615.1 Micrococcales bacterium 32-70-13
CGTCGGACTCTTGCTCACGCAAGTGGCGGTTCTCAGCGCGATCGGCGCGATCATCGGATGCGCGGTAGCCGCCATCGGCCTCGCCGCTACCGGCGACCCGCTTCCCGGGATTGACTTCTTCGCGGCGGTCGCCCTGCTCGCCGTCGCCGTCGGAGCGATCGCCGCCGTGATCCCGGCGCTGGCCGCCGCACGCCGCGATCCGCTGACTGAGCTTCGAGTGCCGTAGTCAGCCGGGGCGACGGTACTGGTTCACGGATTGCAGTAGACAGGACGTCCTACTCGGAGTAGCTTCCCTTCAAGTAACGCTCAATAAATCGCTGAATCTACGAGGAGACGGTCAAGATGAAAAGGTCCACGAAGGTTGCGGGAATCGGAATCGCTGCAACGGCGCTCCTGGTCTTTGGAACCGCCAGTCCAGCTCTGGCGCTCACCACTGGGCCCAAGAGTTGCCCGTCGGGCTGGACTGCCTTCACCCGAAGTGACTCGACTGGCGTAACTGAGCACATTCAAAATGGGGTTCTCAAGACTTTCAACAATGGTCTCACCCGGTCCGTGCGCTATTTCGACCGAGGATTGCAGAACGTATCCTCCAGCTCAATCACCACAACACTGAACCTCTTCCCACTTTCATCGCCGACTAGCGCGAACTACATCAGCTGCTGGAACTAGCTGAGCCGTCATGTTGACGAGCCCTAGCCTTAAGTGGGCAACATCGACCGTTGTCATCATGCTGATGGGGATTGGCATAGCCGGGTGTGCTCGCGCGGAGGCCGAGTCAGGCACGCGCTCGATTCAATCAGAAGCCGACTTTGACCTCATGATGAGCTCATGCATGGCTGAACGCGGATGGGTGATGATCGTCGACCCAAACGGAGGGCTCACGATGGACCTCCCGCCCGACGCCCAACTGCCCATCTACTATGAGGACAGGGATACATGCCTTGGGACGCTAGGGCAACTTGAAGCTCGCGAGCTTACCGAAGTCGAGATGAACTCTTTATACGAAGCGCAACTCGCCGTATTGGAGTGCCTGGTGGTCGAGGGCTTCGCGATTGAAGAAGCTCCGTCCTATCAGGAATACGCACAGTCGTTCTTGACCGATCAATGGAGCCCCTATTCAAAGGTGAGCCCTGCCGACTTCGCCGCGGCTGAGAGCTTGTGTCCGCAGACCCCTCCGGTGTACTAGTGGATCAGCGCCCTTCGTGTTGCTGAGGCTGGCGGCAGTCGGCGGGGGCGAGTACGCGATCATGGGCCGCATCGACGTGCCTGACTACCTGCGATTTCTCGAGCCGCTCGTGATGATCCCGCAAACACCGGAGACTCCAG
>NCEJ01000074.1 GCA_002280615.1 Micrococcales bacterium 32-70-13
ATCAGCATGAACCGGCTGGCCCTGTGGCTCGTCGTCGGCGCGGTCGGCGCCTACCTGCTGCTCTCGGGCGTCATCGGCATCATCGCCAAGGGCTGAGCCGCGCCCCCCGGACGGGGGCTGACGTGCTCGCGAGGGTCGGCTTAGCCTGAGGGCACCCATTACCCGAATTCGCCCGGATGCCCCCCAGCACCCGCGCGCATCGCCCGACCCGAACGGCGATCCCATGATCTCTCACCGCCTCCGCGCTGTCGTCGCCGGCATCCCCATCGCCGTGCTCTCGACCGTGATCATCGCGAGCCCCGGCTTCGCCGCCGAGTCGCTGCGCATCGCGACCCCGCTCGCCGGAGCCACCGTCTCGGGCCAGCTCATCATCGAGGGCAGCATCGCCGGCGACGCCGCCGATCTCGACCTCGGCCTCGCGCCGCAGAGCCTCGGCGACTGCGGCTCGCCGCTCGTCGAGACGAGCATCGCCCTCGCGGGCGAGCAGTTCACCACGAGCATCCCCACGGCGGCGCTGCCCGACGGCACCTACTGCCTCATCGCCGTCGCCGACGCCGGGCGGCTCTCGACCGTCGTGGCCGACATCACGGTCGACAACAGCGCCACCGCGCCGCTCGAGGGCCTGCAGCTGCCGACCGAGTCGCTCGACGGCGAGGAGACCGCGACGCAGGTGCCCGTCGTCGACTCGATTCTGGGCGACCTCGCTGTGCTCGGCCCTCTCGCCCTCGGCGCCACCGCCGTGCTCGCCGTCATCGTGCTCGGTCTCGGGCTCTGGGCCCGTCGACGCACCGCCGCCTGAGCCGGGGCGCGGTCTCGGCCGCGCGACGTATCCTTGACCTATGCCGGACGACTTCTGGGGTAACGCCATCTTCTCGGTGACGCCGACGATTCTTCTCGGGCTCATCTTCTGGTTCGCGATGCGCGCGATCATTCGTGCCGATCGCTCGGAGCGCGAAGCCTACGAGAAGGTCGAGGCGGAGGAGCGCTTGCGCTTCGCTCAGCAGCGGGCCGCCACGCCGCCCGCCGACCCGCACGAGTAGCCCGGCCCCGACCCTCAGTCGCGCGGGCGCAGCCGCACGTCGGGCATGACCGGGGCGGGCAGCGCGTGCTCCCAGCCCGCGACGGTGCCGAACCGACCCGCCGCGTCGCCGCCGTCGATCACCTCGCCCTGCCACTGCTCGCGCAACGCGACGATCTCGTCGTGGTCGCGGGCGATGAAGTTCCACCACATGACGATGGGCTCGCCGAGCGGCTCGCCGCCCAGCAGCAGCGCGCGCACGGGCGAGTCGCCCGCCGCGATCCGCACCGACGAGCGACCCGGGGCCGCGTAGCCGAGGTGGGCGGTGGGGATCTCGACGCCGTCGAGGCGGGCGGTGCCCGCATCCACCAGCAGCCCGTGCTCGAAGCGCGGGTCGACGGGCAGGTCGACGCTCGTGCCGGCCGGCAGGTCGAGCTGCGCGCCGACGAGGGCCGTGAAGGTGCGCACCGGGCTCGCGGCCGACCCGGCGAGCGTGCCGACGAAGACGCGCAGCGTTGCCGCGCCCACCGTGATGGGCGCGGGCTCGGCGTGCTCGAAGAACGGGGCCGTGTGGCGGTCGCGGTCGGGCAGGGCGATCCATAGTTGTGCGCCGTGGAGGCGCACAGTGTCGGGCGTCGACACTTCGGAATGCTGGATGCCTCGACCCGCCGTCATCAGGTTGACTTCGCGCGGGCGCACACGCGCCCGCGCGCCACTCGAGTCGCGGTGCTCGACCTCGCCCTCGAAGAGCCAGCTCACCGTCTGCAGCCCCGTGTGCGGATGCGGCGGCACCGTCATGCCGCCCGTCTCGGCCACGTCGTCGGGGCCGTAGTGGTCGACGAAGCACCAGGCGCCGATGAGGCTGCGCCCGCGCTGCGGCAGCGTGCGCCGCACGGTCATCGCGCGCGGGCCGCCGAGCGGCACCTCGCGCGGTTCGAGCACCTGGATGCCCGCCGCGGGCCCATCGGCGCACACGAGCTCGTCGGGCTCGGTCTCGAGGTTGCTCACCCGCTCACCCTACGTCGCCCTGACTGGTGGGGGTTGTGTTCGTAACTCATGCTGAACCGGCCGATGTGCAGCGGTACTGCCGCACATTCGGCACCACAGCCTGAGTTGCGAACAGTGTCACGCCTACGGCGAACAGGGGCAGTTAACGCAGGGTGCGCTGGTTACCCTCGATACAGCGGCTCCGCATCCTGCGTCGGAATCGCGTGAGGAGAGTGCGAGATGTTCGAACGGTTCACCGACCGGGCCCGTCGTGTGGTGGTGCTGGCGCAAGAAGAAGCCAAGATGCTCAACCACAACTACATCGGTACCGAGCACATCCTCCTCGGCCTCATCCACGAGGGCGAGGGCGTCGCCGCCAAGGCCCTCGAGTCGCTGAGCATCTCGCTCGACGCCGTGCGCGAGCAGGTGCAAGACATCATCGGGCAGGGGCAGCAGCAGCCGACCGGGCACATCCCGTTCACGCCGCGCGCCAAGAAGGTGCTCGAGCTGAGCCTGCGCGAGGCGCTGCAGCTCGGCCACAACTACATCGGCACCGAGCACATCCTGCTCGGCCTCATTCGAGAGGGCGAGGGCGTGGCCGCACAGGTGCTCGTCAAGCTCGGCGCCGACCTCAACCGCGTGCGCCAGCAGGTCATCCAGCTGCTCTCGGGCTATCAGGGCAAAGAGGCGGTCGCCGTCGGCGGCGACAGCCCGAGCCCCGACAAGGGCTCGCAGGTGCTCGACCAGTTCGGCCGCAACCTCACCGCGGCCGCGCGCGAGGGCAAGCTCGACCCCGTCATCGGGCGCGAGAAGGAGGCCGAGCGGGTCATGCAGATTCTCTCGCGCCGCTCGAAGAACAACCCCGTGCTCATTGGCGAGCCCGGCGTCGGCAAGACCGCCGTCGTCGAGGGCCTCGCCCAGGCGATCGTCAAGGGCGAGGTGCCCGAGACGCTCAAGGACAAGCAGCTGTACTCGCTCGACCTCGGCTCGCTCATCGCCGGCAGCCGCTACCGCGGCGACTTCGAGGAGCGCCTGAAGAAGGTCACGAAGGAGATCCGCACGCGCGGCGACATCATCGTCTTCATCGACGAGATCCACACCCTCGTGGGTGCAGGTGCCGCCGAGGGCGCGATCGATGCGGCGAGCATCCTGAAGCCGCTGCTCGCCCGCGGCGAGCTGCAGACGATCGGTGCGACGACGCTCGACGAGTACCGCAAGCACTTCGAGAAGGATGCCGCGCTCGAGCGGCGCTTCCAGCCGGTCATGGTCAACGAGCCGGCGCTGCCGCACGCGATCAACATCCTCAAGGGGCTGCGCGACAAGTACGAGGCCTTCCACAAGGTGTCGATCACCGACGGCGCCATCGTCGCCGCGGTGAACCTCGCCGACCGCTACGTGCAAGACCGCTTCCTGCCCGACAAGGCGATCGACCTGATCGACGAGGCAGGCGCCCGCCTGCGCCTGTCGATCCTCTCGGCGCCGCCCGAGCTGCGCGAGTTCGACGAGAAGATCGCGGCCGTGCGCACCGAGAAGGAACTGGCGATCGAGAACCAGGACTTCGAGAAGGCCGCTTCGCTTCGGGACGACGAGAAGAAGCTGCTCGGTGAGCGGCTGCGCCTCGAGAAGCAGTGGCGCGCCGGTGAGGTCGCCGCGAGCGGCACCGTCGACGAGGGCGTCATCGCCGAGGTGCTCGCCCAGGCCACGGGCATCCCCGTCTTCAAGCTGACCGAGGAGGAGTCGAGCCGCCTCATCTTCATGGAGAAGGCCCTGCACCAGCGGGTCATCGGCCAGGAGGAGGCGATCTCGGTGCTCGCCAAGACGATCCGCCGCACGCGCGCGGGCCTGAAAGACCCGAAGCGCCCGAGCGGCTCGTTCATCTTCGCCGGCCCCACCGGTGTCGGAAAGACCGAGCTCGCCAAGGCGCTCGCCGAGTTCCTCTTCGACGACGAGGGCGCGCTCATCGCGCTCGACATGTCGGAGTACGGCGAGAAGCACACCGTCTCGCGCCTGTTCGGAGCCCCTCCCGGCTTCGTCGGCTTCGAGGAGGGCGGCCAGCTCACCGAGAAGGTGCGCCGCAAGCCGTTCAGCGTCGTGCTCTTCGACGAGATCGAGAAGGCGCACCCCGACATCTTCAACTCGCTGCTGCAGGTGCTCGAAGAGGGCCGCCTGACCGACGGTCAGGGTCGTGTCGTCGACTTCAAGAACACGGTCATCATCATGACGACCAACCTCGGCACGAAAGACATCACGGGTGGCCCGGTGGGCTTCACGCTCGAGGGCAACGCCGCGGCGTCGTACTCGGCCATGCGCGCGAAGGTCGTGGAGGAGCTCAAGAAGCACTTCAAGCCCGAGTTCCTCAACCGCGTCGACGAGACGATCGTCTTCCCGCAGCTGAACCAGGACGAGCTGCTGCAGATCGTCGACCTCTTCGTGAAGCGCCTGCGCGAGCGCCTGCTCGACCGCGACATGACGATCGAGGTGAGCGACGCCGCCAAGGCGCAGCTCATCAAGGTCGGCTGGGATCCGACGCTCGGCGCCCGCCCGCTGCGGCGCGCGGTGCAGCACGAGATCGAAGACGCGCTGAGCGAGCGCATCCTGCACGGCGAGCTGAACGCCGGCGACCACGTCGCGGTCGACTTCGTCGACGGAGCGTTCACCTTCGCCACGACGCGCAAGGAGCTCGCCGCGGTCGAGGCCGGCCCCTCGGCCGCATCGGCCGAGCTGCCGCCTGTCGAGTAGCCCGCGCCGAGCATCTGATCACCGGATGCCCGCACCCCGTCAGCGCCCCGACCGGTCACCCGGCCGGGGCGCTTCGGCGTGGCGGCGGCCGTAGGCTTGCGACGTGACGGTTACCGGGTTCAGCGTGCGGCGCGCGCGCACGAGCGATGTGCGCGCGATCAAGCAGCTCGTCGAACCGCTCGTGCAACGCGGCATCCTGCTCGGCAAAGAGCTCGTCGTGTTCTTCGAGTCGTTGCAAGAGTTCCGCGTGGCCGTCGACGACGCGACGGGCGAGGTCATTGGCTGCGGCGCCGTGCACGTGATCTGGGAAGATCTCGGCGAGATCCGCACCCTCGCGACGAGCGATACGTGGCGCGGCCGCGGCGTCGGGCACGCGCTGCTCGAAAGCCTCGAAGACGACGCGCGCGAGCTCGGCCTGCAGCGCCTGTTCTGCCTGACCTTCGAGGTCGCGTTCTTCGGCCGGCACGGTTTCGCGCCCATCGACGAGCAGCTGCTCGTCGACCCCGAGGTGTACGCCGAGCTCGTGCGCTCGCCCGACGAGGGTGTCGCCGAGTTCCTCGACCTCTCGCGCGTCAAGCCGAACACGCTCGGCAACACGCGCATGCTCAAGGTTCTGTAGAAGCGCCTGAGCGTTCGGGCACACGCCGGGCGGGCATCCCGCCGCGGCCGCGCCCCGGGCCTACCCTGTCGGCATGTCGACGATCCGCAACCCCGTCGGGCCGCTGCCCCCGCAGATCTACTGGCGCCGGCGCATCGTCGTGGGCCTCGGCGTGCTCGCCGTGCTCATCATCATCGTGCTCATCATCGTGCGCCCGGGCACGGGAGCCCCCGCCGAGCAGCCCACCCCCGACCCCCAGTCGAGCGAGACGGCCGAGCCCGACGAGCCGGGCGAGGCCCCCGCGACCGGCGATGCCGCCGCCTGCACGCCCTCGCAGGTGACCGTGACCCCCGTGACCGATGCCGAGGTCTACGCGGCCGGCCAGCAGCCCCTGCTCTCGCTCACCCTGCTCAACACCGGCACCACCGCGTGCACGTTGCAGGCCGGCAGCGACGTGCAGAGCTACGTCATCACCTCGGGCAGCGACCGCATCTGGGCCTCGACCGACTGCCAGGAGCCGGGTGTGCCCGCCGAGGTCACCCTCGAGCCCGGCGAACCCCTCTCGAGCTCGCCCTTCGCGTGGAGCCGCACGCGCTCGAGCGCCGACGACTGCACCTCCGAGGCACCGCCTCCGGCCACCTCGCCCCTCTGCCTCCCTCGCTGCTCCCCCCCGAGCAGCGACTGGACGCGGCCCTCGAGAAGCAGGATGCCGCGGCCGTGGCCTTCGCCCTGCGCAACGACCGCGTGATCGTGCCGCTGCTGCCTGTCGAGGGGCCGGCGCAGGTGCGGGTGTTCCGCCGCGGCGAGGCCGACAAGTACATGCTGCTGCTGTTCTCGAGCCCGCAGACCTATATCGCGATGGTGCCCGACGAGCCCGAGCACCGCGTGCTGCCGTACGACGGCGAGACGCTCGCCGACTTCATCGAGCAGAACCTCGGCGTGCTCGAGGCCGTGTGGTTCGACGTGGCCGGGCCTCACGCGATGCAGGCCGAGCCGCAGGACGTGCTCGACGCGCTGCGCCTGCCGCGCGAGTAGCTCAGAAGTCGGGAACGTCGAGCTTCTCGTCGTGCGCGCTCGCGAACGCGAGCCGCACGGCCTCGCGCAGGTGCAGCGCCGAGGCGTCGACCACCGTGGTGTAGCCGAGGCGTGCCCCCTCGGCGGCGCGCTGGCTGGCGCCCGACACCGCGCGGATCTCGCCGGCGAGGCTGATCTCTCCGATCGCCGCGAGGTGGGCATCCAGCGCCTTCTCGCGGCGGGCGCTCGCGATGGCGAGGGCGATTGCGAGGTCGGCCGCGGGCTCGGTCAGGCGGATTCCGCCGACGGTCGAGACATACACGTCGAACCCGCTGAGCGGCATACCGCAGCGGCGCTCGAGCACG
>NCEJ01000230.1 GCA_002280615.1 Micrococcales bacterium 32-70-13
AGGCACGTCGGCGCCCTCCTCGATCGCCTCGCTGAACTCCTCGGGCGTCTCGTCGTCGAAGCCGAGCTCGGCGAGCAGGTAGGCGGGCACGGGCTCGGTCGACGCGACGACGCCGCCGCCAAGCTGCTCGGAGAGCTCGTGCGCCTCCTCCTCGACCGCCTCGAGCTCGACGAGGAAGGCCTCGAGGTTCGCGGCGTAGGCGTCGGCATTGGCGGCATCGAGCTCGGTGAGCTCGGCGGCGATCGCCTCGGCGACATCGCCCATCACGTGGAGGTCGTACCAGACGTGCTCGTTGGATCCCTCGGCGTGGCCGTGACCGTCGTCGTCGGCGGCCTCGTCGTCGGAGTGCGCCTCCTCCTCGTCCGAGTGCGCCTCGCCCTCCTCGAGCCCCGCGACGGCGGCGGCCGAGATCACGACGGCCTCGGTGCCCGAGCCCTCGACGAGCACGTCGATGAAGGGGTCGTAGCCGCCGCCGTTGCCGACCACGAGGTCGGCGCCGGCGATGGCGAGCTGGTCTTGCGCGTTCGCCTCGTAGCTGTGCGGGTCAACCGTGGGCGAGTCGATGATGCTCGTGACGGTCGCGGCGTCACCCGCGATCGCGGCGGCGATGTCGCCGTAGACGTTGGTCGAGGCGACGACCGAGAGGCCGGTAGCCTCCGGGGCCGGCGCGGCGCAGCCGGTGAGAGCGAGGCCGGCGGCGGTCGCGACGAGCAGGGCGGGGAAGGCGCGGCGGGTCGAGGTCATGGCTCGATGCTGGGTCTTATCGAGAATGGTTGTCAAAACGGTTCTCAATAAGGATCCGCCGAGGCGGCGGTTCAGGATGCTCCGCTACCGTCGCCCGCATGTCGAACCGCCGCGCGATGCTCGCCATGACGGGGCTGCACCGCGCGCTGCTGCGCCTCACCGGCGGCCGCATCGGCCGCGACCTCGGGGGCATGGCCGTGATCGAGCTCACCACCACCGGACGCAGCTCGAGAGCGCCTCGTCGTCATCGCGAGCCGCGGCGGCGACGACCTACAGCCCGCGTGGTACCTCAACCTCGTTGCCGAGCCGCTCGTGCAGGTCGCGAGGGTCGGCGAGCATCCCCGCCCCTACCGGGCGCGCACCGCCGACCCGGATGAGCGCGCGCGCCTGTGGCCGCTCGCCGTGCGGGCGTACCGGGGCTATGCGGGGTATCAGCGGAAGACCGACCGGCAGATTCCGGTCGTGATTCTGGAGCCACTCGAACGCTGACGTGCGTCGGCACGAGCGCGCGAGCCTCAACCGGCCCGCGCTAGTCGAGCAGCAGCGCCGGCTCCTCGATCACCGACGCGACGTCGGCGAGGAACCGGCTCGCGACGTCGCCGTCGACGACGCGGTGATCGAACGAGCCGCCGATCGTCGTCACGAAGCGCGGACGCACCTCGCCATCGACGACCCAGGGCTTCTGCTTGATCGTGCCGAGCGCGACGATCGCGACCTCGCCGGGGTTAAGGATGGGCGTGCCGGTATCCATGCCGAAGACGCCGATGTTCGTGATCGTGATCGTGCCGTCGGCCATGTCGGCGGGCTGCAGCTTGCCGTCGCGCGCCGTGTTGGTCATGAGCTCGATCGCCTGGGCGAGCTCGCGCAGGCTCAGGTCTTGCGCGTTCTTGATGTTCGGAACGACGAGCCCGCGCGGCGTCGCGGCGGCGAAGCCGAAGTGCACGAAGTGGTGCACGATGATCTCGGTGTCGGTCCAGGTCGAGTTGACCGTCGGGTTGCGGCGCACGGCCCAGATCATCGCCTTCGCCATGATGAGCAGCGGCGAGACCTTGATGCCCGCGAAGTCGGGGCTCGCCTTGAGGCGCTTGACGAACTCCATCGTGCGCGTCGCGTCGACGTCGACGAAGACGCTCACGTGCGGCGCGCTGAACGCGCTCTTGACCATGCCGGCGGCGATAGCCTTGCGCACGCCCTTGACGGGAATGCGGTCCTCCCGCTCGTTGGGCCAGGCGGGCGTCTGGATATTGCGGAACACGCTCGCCTGCTGCGCGTGCCGGATGACGTCGTCGCGCGTGATCTCGCCCGCGAGGCCCGTGGCCGTGACGGCTGCGAGGTCGACGTCGAGGTCTTTCGCGAGCTTGCGGATGGGCGGTTTGGCGATAACGGGGCCCGAATCGGCGGCGGGCACCGAGGCGAGGCGGGGGGCGGCGGCCGGAGCGGCGGCCGCGGGGGCCGGTGCCGCGGTGCGCCCGCGCGTGCGGCGCG
>NCEJ01000231.1 GCA_002280615.1 Micrococcales bacterium 32-70-13
CCGAAGCGGTCCTGCAGCTCCTGGAAGACGGAGTCCTCCGGCTTGAGGTCGCCGACCTTGAGCGTGCGGAAGTCCTCCCACACGCGCTCGAGCTGGGCGATCTGCTCGTCGAACGACTTGCGGATCTGGCCCATCTCCTTCTCGCCGGCGTCCTTCACCTTGCGCTTCTGGTCGGCCTTGGCACCCTCGGCCTCGAGCTCGGCGAGCTCGGTCTCGAGCCGCTGCATGCGCGTGGCGATGCCGGCGTCGCGCTGGCCCTCGAGGGTCTTGATCTCGAGCCGCAGCTCGTTCTCGAGACCGGGGAGGTCGGCGTGACGGCCGTCCTCATCGATCGAGATGACCATGTAGGCGGCGAAGTAGATGACCTTCTCGAGGTCTTTCGGCGCCATGTCGAGCAGGTAGCCCAGGCGGCTCGGCACACCCTTGAAGTACCAGATGTGCGTGACCGGGGCGGCAAGCTCGATGTGGCCCATGCGCTCGCGGCGCACGGAGGACTTGGTGACCTCCACGCCGCAGCGCTCGCACACGATGCCCTTGAAGCGCACCCGCTTGTACTTGCCGCACGAGCACTCCCAGTCGCGGGAGGGCCCGAAGATCTGCTCGCCGAAGAGGCCGTCCTTCTCGGGCTTGAGCGTGCGGTAGTTGATCGTCTCCGGCTTCTTCACCTCACCGTGCGACCAGCGACGGATGTCGTCGGCGGTCGCGAGGCCGATACGGAGCTCATCGAAGGTTTTTGCGTCGAGCACAGATTTCTCTTCTCTTACTTGCAGTCGTCAGCGTCTAGCGAATACTCGGGATGCCCGGCTCAGATCTCGTCGATCGACGAGGACTCGAAGCGGGTGGAGATGTTGATACCCAGCTCTTCGGCGGCACGGAAGACCTCGTCGTCCGTGTCCTTCAGGCTGAGCACGGTGCCGTCGGCCGAGAGGACCTCGACGTTCAGGCACAGCGACTGCATCTCTTTGATCAGCACCTTGAAGCTCTCGGGGATACCGGGCTCCTGGATGTTCTCGCCCTTGACGATCGCCTCGTAGACCTTCACGCGGCCGAGGATGTCGTCGGACTTGATCGTCAGGAGCTCCTGCAGCGCGTAGGCCGCGCCGTACGCCTCGAGGGCCCACACCTCCATCTCGCCGAACCGCTGGCCGCCGAACTGGGCCTTACCGCCCAGGGGCTGCTGCGTGATCATCGAGTAGGGGCCCGTCGAGCGCGCGTGGATCTTGTCGTCGACGAGGTGGTGGAGCTTCAGGATGTACATGTAGCCGACCGAGATCGGGTCGGGGAAGGGCTCGCCCGAGCGGCCGTCGAAG
>NCEJ01000232.1 GCA_002280615.1 Micrococcales bacterium 32-70-13
CGACGACGACATCGCCGACCTCGCGCGCCGCGAGGCCGTCACGCGCCACGACGTCAAGGCGGTCGAGTACCTCGTGCGCGACAAGCTCGCCGCGCTCGGTCTCACCGAGATCGCCGAGCTCACGCACTTCGCCTGCACGAGCGAAGACATCAACAACCTCGCCTACGCCCTCACGATCCGTGCGGCCGTGCGCGACGTCTGGATGCCCCGCGCCCGCTCGCTCGTCGACACCCTGCGCGCCCTCGCCCTCGAGCTGCGCGATCAGCCCATGCTCGCGCACACCCACGGTCAGCCCGCGACGCCCACGACGATGGGCAAGGAGCTCGCCGTCACGGTGCATCGCCTCGAGCTGCTGCTCGCCTCGGTCGACGAGCTGGAATACCGGGGCAAGTTCTCGGGGGCCACCGGCACCTTCTCGGCGCATCTCGCCGCTGACCCCGACCACGACTGGATCAGCGCATCCCGCGATTTCGTCACCGGGCTCGGCCTCACCTGGAACCCGCTCACGACGCAGATCGAGTCGCACGACTGGCAGGCGCAGCTCTACCAGCGCATCAGCCACGTCGGCCGCGTGCTGCACAACCTGTGCACCGACGTGTGGAGCTACATCTCGATGGGCTACTTCCGGCAGATCCCTCAGCCGGGCGCGACGGGCTCGTCGACCATGCCCCACAAGATCAACCCCATCCGCTTCGAGAACGCCGAGGCCAACCTCGAGCTCGCGAGCGCCCTGCTCGACTCGCTCGCCGCGACGCTCGTGACCTCGCGCCTGCAGCGCGACCTGACCGACTCGACGACGCAGCGCAACGTGGGCGTCGCGCTCGGGCACTCGCTGCTCGCGCTCGACAACATCATCAAGGGCCTCGGCGAGATCGCGATCGATCCGGATGCCCTGGCCCGCGATCTCGACGTCAACTGGGAGGTGCTCGGCGAGGCGATCCAGACGGTCATCCGCGCCGAGGTCACCGCGGGCCGCAGCTCGATCGCCGACCCCTACGCGATGCTCAAAGAGCTCACGCGCGGTCACCGCATCGGTGGCGCCGAGCTGCGCACCTTCGTCGAGGGCCTCGACATCTCGGCCGCGGCGAAGGCCCGGCTCGTGGCGCTGAGCCCGCAGGGCTACGTGGGCGATGCCTCGCGGCTCGTCGACTTCATCGACCCCGCGCTCGCGCAGGAGTAGCGCAGCTCAGTCGTTCAGGGGCTCAGTCGTTCAAGGTCTCCGGCTGGCGCTCGCCGTCGGCGGGCTTGTTGGGCGTGACGGCGAGCATGAGCATCGCGAGCGTCACGAGGTCGAGCACGAAGGTCGC
>NCEJ01000075.1 GCA_002280615.1 Micrococcales bacterium 32-70-13
GAGGTGCAGGCCGATGTGGATGCCCTCAAGACGGCGCTCGCCGGTGACGACGATGCGGCCGTGAAGACGGCGTTCGACACCCTCAACGCCTCGCAGACGAAGCTCGGCGAAGCCATCTACGCGGCCTCGCAGATGGAGCCCACCCCCTCGGACGACCAGGAGACCCCGGTCGCGAACGACGAGGACGTGGTCGACGCCGAGATCGTCGAGGACGAGGACGACAAGCCGGCCGACGGCAAGGACGCGAAGTAGTCATGGCGGCCAAGAAGCGCGACGGCAACGAGGCTCCCGAGCCCGACGAGCCGCTCGCCGAGGACGGCGCCCCGACCGACGCCGAGTCGGTCGAGGATCTCTTCGCCGCGGAGGACGCGGATGTGGAGGTGTCGGAGTCGGGCAACAGCCTCGACGCCGACATCGACCACATCCTCTCCGAGGCCGGGCAGCGCGAGATCGAGGAGTACCGCGATCGCGCCGCCCGCGCCGAGGCCGAGCTCGCGAACTTCCGCACGCGCGTCGAGCGCGACCGCGCCGCGAACCGCGAGGCGGTCATTGCCGATGTCATCCGCTCGCTGCTTCCTGCGATCGACGACCTCGATCGTGCGGCGGCGCACGGCGACCTCGAGGGCAGCCCCCTCGAGCTCGTCGCGCAGAAGCTGCGGCTGGCCTTCGAGCGCTACGGCCTGAAGGCCGTCGGCGTCGTCGGTGAGCCCTTCGACCCGGCGTTCCACGAGGCGATCGTGCAGCTGCCGAGCGACGAGGCGACCGCTCAGACCGTAGCCGATGTCATCGAGGTCGGCTACGCGCTCGGCGACCGCCTCGTGCGGCCGGCGAAGGTGGCCGTCTCGGTTCCGCGGGGCTAGGTGACGCATGGCCAGTCAAGACTGGTTCGATAAGGACTTCTACGCCGTTCTCGGCGTGAAGAAGGATGTCACCGACGCCGAGCTCAAGAAGGCGTACCGCAAGCTCGCGCGGCAGTACCACCCCGACTCGAACCCGGGCAACGCGGCGGCCGAGGCGCGCTTCAAGGAGATCAGCGAAGCGCACTCGGTGCTGAGCGACCCCGCGCAGCGCGCCGAGTACGACCAGCTGCGGGCCATGGGCTCGGGAGCCCGCTTCACGGCGGGCGGTGCGCCGGGCGGCTTCGACGACGTCTTCGGCGGCATGTTCGGCGGCGGCGCCCCGGGTGGGCGACGCACCGCGCCGGGCGGCTTCGAGGACATCTTCGGCGGGCTGTTCGGCAATGCGGCTCCGGGCGCGGGCGGCGGTGGTCGCCGCTACGGCGTACCCACCAAGGGCCGCGACCACACGGCGACCGTCGGGCTCGAGTTCGACACGGCCGTGCACGGTGAGACCGTGACGCTCGAGCGCCCGGGGGGCGGCAAGCCCATCCAGGTCAAGATCCCGGCCGGCGTCGCCGACGGGCAGAAGATCCGCCTGCGCGGCAAGGGCGAGCAGAGCCTCGACGGCGGCGAGCCGGGTGACCTCGTGCTCACGGTGCAGGTGCGCCCGCATCCGGTGTTCACGCGCGAGGGCCTGAATCTGCGGGTGGATGTTCCCGTCACGTTCGTCGAGGCGGCCCTCGGTGCCACGATCGAGGTGCCGACGCTCGGCGGCGACCCCGTCAAGCTGCGCGTCGCGGCCGGCACGCCGAGCGGGCGCGTGCTGCGCGTCAAGGGCCGCGGCCTGACGACCGCGAAGGGCACCGGCGATCTGCTCGCGACCGTGCAGGTCGCGGTGCCCTCGCACCTCTCGGCCGAGGCGGTGAAGCGCCTGGAGCAGTTCTCCGCCGCGCTGCCGCCCGAGAACCCGCGCGACGAGCTCATCGCCCGCGCGCGCGGGTGACGACGCGCGGTGATCGGAGGACAATGACCGTCATGGACGAGCACAGCCCGATCTTCGCGATCGCCGTGGCCGCCGAGCTCGCGGGCATGCACCCGCAGACGCTGCGGCAGTACGACCGGCTCGGCCTCGTCTCGCCGACGCGCACCGCCGGGCAGAGTCGCCGCTACTCGATGCGCGACGTCGTGCAGCTGCGCGAGATCGCCCGGCTCAGCGCCGAGGGGCTCAACCTCGAGGGAATCCGCCGCATCCTCGACCTCGAGAACGAGGTCGTCGCGCTGCGGGCCCGCGTGCACGAGCTCGAGGCGGCGCTTGCCGACGAGCTGCTCGCCCGCCCGGGACGGCGTGTCTTCGCGGCCGGCGTCGAGGGCGAGGTCGTGTCGATCAAGGCCGGCACGCGCGCGCAGAAGTCGAACCAGCTCGTCATCTGGCGGCCGCAGCGCAGGAACTAGTGGGACGTCTCGACGACGGGAGCGGGAAAACGCACCGTCATCTTCGCCCCTCCGAGCTCGGAACGGCCGACGGCGATCTCGCCATCGTGGGTCTCGACGAGCGACTTCACGATCGAGAGCCCGAGCCCGGTGCCGGGGGTGAGCAACTTCGTCGCGTCTTCGCTGCGGAAGAAACGCTCAAAGATGTGCGGCAGGTCGTCATCGCTGATGCCGGGGCCCGAATCCTCGACGGTCAAGGTCACCGTCGCCTCATCGGCCGTTGTCGTCACGCGCACACTTCCGCCGGAAGGCGTGAACTTGATCGCGTTCGACAGCAGGTTGGTCACGACTCTCGTGAGGGTGTTCGTCGTCGCCTTGACGCCGATCGGGTGGTCGGCGAGAGAAGCCTCGACTCTGACGCCACGCCCCACCGCGCTCGCTGTCTGATCCTCGATGCATTGTTGCGTTATCGCGGTGAGGTCAATCGCAGAGAGCTCATGCAGCGGATTCGGCGCCGTCAGTCGCCCGATCTCCAGCAGTTGCTCGACCATCTCGGTCAACCGATCGGCGTTGCGCGTGATCACTTCGGTGGCCATCAGTTGGTCCTCGGTGGCGGTCTCGCGCAGTTCTTCCGCGAACCCGACGATGCTCGTGATCGGGGTGCGCAGTTCGTGGCTCACGGACGACACGAAGTCGTCCTTCTGCTTCGAGAGCGACCGTAGCTCGTTGGCCACGCGTCGCTCATTGAGCACGACCCGCTCCATCGTCGCTTGCGCCGTGACGAAATCGGTGATGTCGACGAGCTGGAGCACAAGCGCGTGGTTGTCGTCGGTCTGTACGTACTGGCCGTGCACTTGCACCGTTCGCCCGTCGTCGAGCTGAACTTCGGCCGTACGGGTCTCGCCGCCATCGACCTGCCAGGCCTCGAGCAGTGGCACGAACCACTTCTCTTCGATGAGCGAGGACGCGATGTCATTGACCTCGAGCACTCGGCCGCGCTCGGCGGGATCGAGCGACACGAAGACGGTGCCGACCTGCGAGCCGACGAAGCCCCCACGCCAGAGCGCTGCGCGCCGCTCATCGCGCGTCCGGAGGATGCTCCGTTCGGCGTTGACGACGATCAGGATGTGCACCGTCAGGGCGATGGACAGCAGGTAGATCTGCACCAGGAGCGAGGCCGGCAGATCGTTCTCGCTGGCGTCTCCATAGGGACCGCCGCCGAACACGGTGAGGACCGAGGCGGCCACGGCGAGTGCAACGACCTCGGCGATGACGATCATGGGCCGAAAGCGAACAGCCGCCCAGGCAAAGAACGGCATGACAAGAGTACTGATGGCGGACGTCTGGAAGGGCGCGAACACGAGAAGCGCGACGACCGTGATCGCGGTGATCTGGAGTACCAGCTCTATTCGTGGACCTCGGGCTCCGCGAGGCATGGGCACAAGTGCGATTGGCAGGATGATCGCGAGCGCCGAGAAATGGGAGGGGACGACCGAGGAGAAGGCCAGCGCCGGGTTGGCTCCGACCAACGTCAAGAAGGCAATTCCGGCGAGAACGCCGACCGTGGTCGAGGCGGCGAGACAGGCGGCCACAAACCGAGCGAAGCCTCGGAACGTCGAGAGCAGCGCGGAGTGCCCGACCTTCCCGAGAACAAGACCGAGCACCACGATCTCGATGGCGAGGATGGCGGCGCCCCACAGCGCGAACGAGAGCGGCCGCCCGATCAGCAGGTTCGAGACGAACCCGACCGCGGCAACAAGGACGAGGACCTGCCACTTCGGCCCGCGGTACAGCAGATACAACAGGGCACTGGTGCCCGCCGCGGGCCACCAGATGGCGGTCGTGCCGCCCGGGGGTGTCAGCAACAGTGCGGCGAAACCCAACCCGAATGTGAGCACCGCGAGACCAACGATTGTTGAGACGTAGGCCGGTTTTCTGAGCGTCGCCGCTCGCTGGAGAAGGCTCGGAGGGCCGCCGACATCGTCGCCCTGCATGCCGACTCCGTTTTGCCGTACTGTGCTCACGAGGGCGATGCTAAACCCCGCCTGGGGAATGGGGAATGAGGCGTGGCGAGAATCTTGGTAGCGGAGGACGAGTCGGATATTCGTGCGCTCATCGCGCTTCGGCTCCGGAGGGCTGGCCACGACGTCACCGAGGCCGACGACGGGGAATCTGCTCTGCAGTTGGCGATCGACGAGAACCCCGACGTGCTCGTGCTCGACTGGATGATGCCGGGCAAGACGGGTATCGAGGTCTGTGAGGCGCTGCGCCATCATCCCCACGTCAAGTCGGCCCGAGTACTCATGCTGACGGCACGCGCCCACGAAAACGACATCGCCACCGCGTATGCCGCGGGGGTCGACGACTTCCTGGTGAAGCCCTTCCGACCGATCCAGCTCGAGGAACGCATCGCGGCCCTCCTCGCCCGCCGGTGACGACGGGCGGTCGAAGGCCGCGCGAGGAAACGCCGTGAACGGAGGCGATCCCGCACTCGACAGGACGTTCGAATCTCTCCGTCGCCGCCCCGATGTCGAGGCCGCCGAGCTGCGGGCGTGGGACGCCGCCGACCGGTACCTGCTCGACACTGCGGCGCCGCTGCTCGCCGACCGCCCCGCCGCGGTCGTCGTCGTGGACGACACGCACGGCGCCCTTTCGCTCGGGGCCCGCACGCTCGGTGCCGCGCGCGTGCGCGTGCACCAGGACTCGCTCGTCGCGCAGCACGCGCTCGAGGCCAACGCCGTCGCCGCGGGCGTCGGCGCGATCGAACAGCATCCGCTCGAGACCGTGATGTCGCCGGATGCGCCGCTCGCGCTGCTGCGCCTGCCCCGCTCGCTCGACCGCCTCGATGCGGTCGCCCGGCACCTCGCCGCGCACGCGCATCCCGATGCCGTGCTCATCGCCGGCAACATGCTCAAGCACATGACGCCCGCGCAGAACGACGTGCTGCGCGCGAGCTGGCAGCACGTCGACGTCTCGCTCGCGCGCGGCAAGGCGCGGCTGCTCACCGCGCGCGGGCCTCGGCCGCTCGCCCCGCTCGCCCCCGCGCGCGGGTACGCACCCGAGCACGAGCTGCACATCGTGGCGATGCCGGGCGTCTTCGCTTCTCGCTCCCTCGATATCGGCACGCGCGCCCTTCTCGACGCGGCCGACCGCCTGCCGCCCTTTGCGACCGCGATCGACCTGGCGTGCGGCTCGGGCGTGCTCGCGGCGTTCCTGGCCCGGCGCGAGCCGGGGGCGCGGATCATCGCGAGCGACGTCTCGGCCGTGGCGGTGCAGAGCGCCGCGCTCACGGCGGCGGCGAACGGTGTGCGCGTCGAGGCCGTGCACGACGACGGCCTCGCCCGGCAGGCCGATGCGAGCGCCGACCTCATCGTGCTCAACCCGCCCTTCCACGTGGGGGCGGCGGTGCACACGGGCATCGCGCTGCGGCTGTTCGCCGAGGCCGGCCGGGTGCTGCGCCCCGGTGGTGAGCTGTGGGCGGTGTGGAACAGCCCGCTCGGCTACACGCCCGCGCTCGAGCGGGCCGTCGGCCCGACGCGGCAGGTGGCGCGCACGCCCAAGTTCACCGTGTCAGTCTCGCGCCGGCGCTGACCGGGCTCGCTACTGGTCGCGGTACAGGCCGCCGCCCGCGACGGCGTCGAAGCCGAGCTCGTCGATGAGGGCGCTCACCCGCGCGACCGCCGCGGCATCCTCGCCGTAGACCATGAGAGCACGCCGGTCGGGCGTGCCCGCCGCCTGCGCGTGCTCCGCGATGTGCAGCGCCGGGATGTGGTTGAAGGCCTTCACGACCGTGGCGCCCGCGAAGTGCCGGGCGACGAACTCCGCCGTCGTCAGGCTCTCGTCGTCGAGCTCGGCGATGTGACCGTCGCGCGCGGGGTAGTAGTTGTTCGTGTCGATCACGATGCGCCCGTCGAGCAGGGCGCTCGGGATGCCCGTGACCGCGCCGAGCGGGATCGTGACGACGACGAGCTCGCCGGCCTGCGCCGCCTGCTCGACCGTGCCCGCCGTGGCGAGCTCGCCCAGCTCGGTGACGAGGGGGGCGAGACTCGCGGGCCCCCGCGAGTTGGCGATGACGACGCGGTGCCCCGCGCGAGTGAGAGCGCGCGCGAGGGCGCCGCCGATGTTGCCGGATCCGATGATGCCGATGGTCTGCGGAGGAAGGCTCGTGGTCATGCACGGTGCAAGACCGAGCCGCTGCCGGGTATTCCCCGCGCACCCCCTGGCTAGGCTGGCGGCGTGCGAGAACCCGAGCGGACGGTCGAGGATCGGCTGCTCGCCCTGCCCGAGGTCTCGTGCGTCATCGTGACGAGCCGCCTGCGGCCCGGGCTCGACGGCGGCTACACCGTCGCGACGATGCAGCGGGCCGCGCTGCTCGCCG
>NCEJ01000233.1 GCA_002280615.1 Micrococcales bacterium 32-70-13
GTCTAGGAACGGGGCAGGTCACCCGGGACGGTGTGGATGCACGGATGCATCCAGCCGAACGCAAAGCCGCCTGCGTTCCCCACGTTCACCTGCGCAGGACCCAGTGCGTCAGCCTGTTGTGAGACAGCTGGGTGGGGAAAGGCAGGTCCGTCATGGATATGGAAGTCGTCTCGGAGGCGGTGCCGTTTCGTCCGTCGAAGCGGCATCACTTCACCGCGGCCCAGAAGTGGGCGTTGTTGTTGGAGTGGGACCAGTGTCTGGATCGGGGGGCGAAGACCGCGTTCTGCCGCCGGATCGGGGTCTGGACAGGGACCCCGTGGGAATGGGCCCGGCAAAGGGCTGACGGAAGGCTCCAGGATCCGGCTACCGTCGAGTCCATGAGCGAGGAACCGAAGGGCTATACGCCGAGGTTGAACTTCGAGGAGCGGCAGGAACTGGCGCGGCTGCGACGCGAGAAGCAGCGGCTGGAGCGCGAACTGGAGCAGTCCCAAGCCGCGGTCGACATCCTGGGAAAAGCTGCCGCGCTCTTGGAATCGCTGGCCAAGAGCGCGGAACAGCCACCCACGACGGAACCGGAACCGACGCCGGGCCGCCCGGCCTGGTTGCAGGGCCCGGATACCTCGCAGTTGCCGCCGATACCGCCCAGGCCCTCCAAGCCGCGGGAATGACCATGGTGCGGGCCTGTGACCTGCTCGGGGTCGCCCGGTCGAGCGTGTATCGCCACCTCGCCGGCGGACGGGTCTCGACATTGACCATCCCGCAGGCGGATCGGAACTACCCGAACCGGCTCACCGCAGAGGAACAAGCGGCGATCGTGGCCCGATTGAACCAGGACGATGTGGCGGACCTGTCGATCCGGGAGGCGTATTACACGCTGCTCGACCAGGGCGAGTACCTGTGCTCGCTGGCGACGATGCACCGGGTGATGCGCCAGGCAGGGCAGTCCGGGGACCGGCGTCGCTGCAGCACCAACGGGACCGCGTTGCCGCGGGTCAAGCCGGTCCTCGTCGCGGACGCGCCGCGGCAGGTGTGGTGCTGGGACATCACCGACCTCCCCGGGCCCGGTCGGCAACGGTTCAAGCTGTTCACGATGCTCGACCTCTACTCCCGCCAGGTCGTCGGTCACCGCGCCGAACGCTATGAATCGCGCGAGCTCGCCGCCGAGTTCATCCAAGCCACGATCGACACCGAGGGCGCCCAGCCGCGGGTGATCCACGCCGACAACGGCGCCTCGATGCGCGCCGGCACCACCCGTGACCTGCTCGCCCGGCTGCACATCACCGCCTCCCAC
>NCEJ01000234.1 GCA_002280615.1 Micrococcales bacterium 32-70-13
TGGCATGGCTACGGACTACGACGCCCCCCGCAAGACCGACGAGGACACCGACTCGATCCAGGCCCTGCAGGAGCGCGTTCCCGACAAGCTCTCGGGCGTTGTGGACGTCGATGACGCCGACAACCCGGGCTTCGAGCTCGCCGGCCAAGACCTCGCCGACCTCGACCTCGACGTCGTCGTGCTGCCCCCGCAGGCCGACGAGTTCACGTGCATCAGCTGCTTCCTCGTGAAGCACCGCTCCCAGCTCGACCACGAGGAGAAGCTCGGCTCGGTGTGCCGGGAGTGCGCCAGCTAGTTCCCCGCTCCGGTCCTCGGCGCTGAGGCGATCGCCGCGGCGAGGTCTTCCGGCCGGCGCGTCGACAGCAGCCAGTAGGGCGTCGGGTCGTCGGGGTCGGTGAGCGCGATGCGCAGCACGGGCGAGACATCGGGTCGCAGCACGATGAACGCGCGCGCATCGAGGTGCTGACCGCGCGCCAGCCGCGCCTCATCGCCCCGGGCGACGACCGTTTCTCCCACGAGCGACAGCGGCACGCGCGCCGCGCCCGCGCGGAGCATCCCGTCGCCCACGACGATCGTCGGCGCCGAGAGTACGGCCGCCCCGACGACGCCGAGTGCGAGCACCACCCCCACGACGGCGCCGACGAGAACGCTGATCGGTGCGAAGGTCAGCAGGCTCGCGGGGATGGCAAGTGCGGCGATGAGGGCGATCCAGGGGGCGGGCCACAGGCGCTCGCGATACGACTCCATGCGCCCATTCGACCATGCATTAGCCTCGACGGGTGCCGCGAACCGTCGATGTGCTGCTCACCGGATCCACCGTTCCCGCCTACGCCCACCCGGGCGACGCGGGGGCCGATCTGCGCGCCGCCGAGGCCGTCGAGCTCGCGCCCGGTGAGCGGGCGACCGTCGGAACGGGCACGGCGATCGCCCTGCCCGAGGGGTTCGCGGCCTTCGTCATGCCCCGCAGCGGCCTCGCCGCGCGCCACGGCATCACGATCCTCAACGCGCCGGGCACCGTCGATGCGGGCTACCGCGGCGAGATCCGCGTGACGCTGCTGAATACGGATGCTCGCGAGACGTTCCGCGTCGAGGCCGGCGATCGCATCGCCCAGCTCGTCGTGATGCCCGTGGTGCAGGCCCGGTTCGTTCCCGTGGAGTGGTTGCCGGGCTCGCACCGCGGCGAGCGGGGGTTCGGCTCGACCGGCTACCGTGGGGTGCCGACCGAAGGAGATTCCGCGTGACCGATCCCGTCACTGGCTCGACCCCGTCGCTCGACGACGCGCGTCAAGCTCGTGCCTCGCGAGGGCCTGCAGCTGCGCCTCGAGATCGAGGAGGGCACGAAGCGCGTCGTCGCCGTCGGCATCGACTACGCGGGCTCCACCCTGCAGGTGCAGCCCTTCGCGGCGCCGCGCACGAGCGGCCTGTGGCACGAGATCCGCGCGCAGATCGTCGAGCAGGTGCGGTCGCAGGGCGGCGAGGTGCAGGAGCGCGACGGCGTGTTCGGGCCCGAGGTCATCGCCCGCATCCCCGTGACGGGTGGCGAGGCGGGGGCGACCCGTATCGCCCGGTTCGTCGGCGTCGACGGCCCCCGCTGGTTCCTGCGGGGCGTCATCGCCGGCCAGGGCGCGATCGAGGCCGAGGCAGCCGCGGCGATCGACGACGTCTTCCGCGGCATCGTCGTCGTGCGCGGCACGACCCCGATGCCGCCGCGCGACCTCATCCCGCTCCAGGTGCCTCAGGGCGCGACGGCCGCTGGCACCGCGACGGCCCCGGCCGCTCCGACGGCATGAGCGCGGAGGACCCCCGCCCGGTCGACGGCGACGCCTCGAGCGAGCCCGCCCCCGGCGCCGCCGAGCAGCCCGACAGTGCCGCGGAGCTGCGCGCCGCCCTCGAGGCCGCGGCGCGGCGCTCGGGCTTCGCGCGGGTCGAGCCGGGCGAGCGGCCGACCGCTCCCCGTCGGCATCGCCGTCGTCTTCGTGCTCGTGCGCGCGGTCATGCGGTCGCCCATGTTGCCCGCCGTCGTCGGCCTCATCGGCATCGCGCTCTCCGCGGGTCTCGCCCTGTTCACCGGCCGGGCCGAGGAGAACTTCCTGCTCGGCTTCGTGATCAACGGGGTCTGGCTCATCGCGCTGCTCGTGAGCCTCGTCGTGCGCAGACCGCTCATCGGGGTCATCACGGCGCTGCTCACGGGCGACCACGAGTGGCGCGCCGACCCCGCCAAGCGCACCGTGCTCACGGTGACGACCTGGCTGTGGGTCGGGCTGTTCACGCTGCGCCTCGGCGTGCAGGTGCCGCTCTATCTCGCCGAGCAGGCGGCCGCCCTCGCCGCGACGAAACTGCTCATGGGCCTGCCGCTCTACGCGGCCGTGCTCTGGGTGACGTGGCTCATGGTGCGCGCGGTCTACGCGCGCCGGGCATCCTGAGTGCTAGCATTATTTATCTCGATATCAAGATAGTTTCCGGCCGGTAGGCTGGTCCTGTCCGGCGCTGGGCGACGGATGCGCCCGGTCCCGTTGCACAAGAGGAGTCACTGTGTCTGCAGTCAACAGCTTCGATTCGATCGACACCCTGTCGGTCGCGGGCGCCGAGTACCAGGTCTTCCGCATCGACACGGTCGAGGGCTACCAGACCCTGCCGTTCAGCCTCAAGGTGCTGCTCGAGAACCTGCTGCGCACCGAGGACGGCGCGAACGTCACGGCCGAGCAGATCCGGGCCCTCGGTTCGTGGGACCCGGCTGCCGAGCCCGACACCGAGATCCAGTTCACGCCCGCGCGCGTCGT
>NCEJ01000076.1 GCA_002280615.1 Micrococcales bacterium 32-70-13
CAGGAGACCAGCCATGCTGACCACCGCCACCGGGCTCTCCGCCCCCATCCAGAAGAAGCAGCGCTCGGTACGCCGCATCGCCCTCTCCCAGACGCTCTCGCGGTGGGACGTCAAGGTCTCGCCCTACCTCTACATCTCGCCCTTCTTCATCCTCTTCGCGATCACCGGCCTCTTCCCGCTCGTCTACACGGCGTGGGTCTCGGTGCACGAATGGAACCTGATCGGCGGGCAGGGCGACTTCGTCGGCCTCGACAACTTCGCCTTCGTGCTCTCGCAGCCGCCCTTCTGGATCGCGCTGCGCAACACCTTCTCGATCTTCCTCATCTCGGCCGTGCCGCAGATCGCCTTCGCGCTGCTGATCGCCGCCGTGCTCGACCGCAACCTGCGGGCCAAGACCTTCTGGCGCATGGGCGTGCTGCTGCCCTACGTCGTCGCCCCCGTCGCCGTCACCCTCATCTTCAGCAACATGTTCGGCGACCAGTACGGCCTCATCAACAACCTGCTGACCGACATCGGCATCGACCCCATCGGCTGGCACTCCGAGGTGCTGCCGAGCCACATCGCGATCGCGACGATGGTGAACTTCCGCTGGACGGGCTACACGGCCCTCATCCTGCTCGCAGCCATGCAGGCCATCCCCCGCGACTACTACGAGGCGGCGATGATCGACGGCGCCGGCATCGTGCGCCAGTTCTTCTCGATCACCATCCCGCAGCTGCGCCCGACCCTCATCTTCGTCATCGTCACCTCGACCATCGGCGGCCTGCAGATCTTCGACGAGCCCCGCCTCTACGACTCGGTCGGCCAGGGCGGCGCGAGCAGCCAGTGGATGACCATCACCATCTACCTCTACAACCTCGGCTGGGGCCAGTTGAACTTCGGCCGCGCGGCCGCGGTCGCCTGGCTGCTGTTCCTCATCATCATCATCGTGGGGCTGCTCAACGTGGCCATCACCCGTTCGATTGCGAAGGCATCATGACCGGCACCGGACTGTTGGAGCGGCGTCGGCCGCGCCGCCGTGGGCTCGAGAACGGGCAGCGGCCCGGCTGGAAGGCCTACGGTTTCCTCACCGCCGTCATGCTCGGCTCGATGTTCCCGATCTACTGGTCGTTCCTCATCGGCTCGGGCGACGCCTCGACCATCAACCAGCAGGACATCGTGTGGTGGCCGGGGGGCAACTTCCTCACCAACGCGGCGGCCGTGCTCGAAGCCGACAGCGTCAACTTCTGGCGTGCGATCGGCAACTCGATCATCGTCTCGACCGTGGTCTCGGCATCCGTCGTGCTGTTCTCGACACTCGCGGGCTTCGCCTTCGCCAAGCTGCGCTTCCGCGGCCGCAACGGCCTGCTCATCTTCGTCATCGCGACGATGGCGGTGCCCACCCAGCTCGGCGTCGTGCCGCTCTTCATCGCGATGAGCCAGCTGCAGCTCGCCGGCACGCTGTGGGCGGTCATCCTGCCCGCGGTCGTCAGTGCCTTCGGCGTGTTCTGGATGACGCAGTACCTCGCGCAAGCGCTGCCCTACGAGCTCATCGAGGCGGCGCGCGTCGACGGCGCGAGCATGATCCGCACCTTCTGGTCGGTCGCGCTGCCCGCCGCACGCCCCGCCGCGGCCATGCTCGCGCTCTTCATCTTCATCGCCACCTGGACCAACTTCTTCTGGCCCTTCATCGTGCTCGACCGCCAGAACCCGACGTTGCCCGTGGCGCTCTCGCTGCTGCAGAGCAACTACTTCGTCGACTACTCGGTCGTGATGGCCGGGGTTATCCTGAGCACGATCCCACTGTTGATCTTGTTCGTCGTCGCCGGCCGCCACCTCGTGAGCGGCATCATGCAGGGAGCCGTTAAGGGATGACCCCCCACACCACCGCGTCGGTCTCGACGCACGCTTCGCCGCGCCCGATTCCGGCCGATTTCCGGCTCGGGGTCGCCACCGCCGCCTACCAGATCGAAGGCGCGACCCACCGCGACGGCCGGGCCGACTCCATCTGGGACGCCTTCTGCCGCATCCCCGGCGCCGTCGTCGGCGGCGACAGCGGCGAGCGCGCGTGCGAGCACTACGACCGCTACCGCGACGACGTCGCCCTGATGAGCGATCTCGGCGTGCAGGTCTACCGCTTCAGCACCTCGTGGGCGCGCGTGCAGCCCGACGGGCGCACGGCCAACGCTCAGGGCCTCGACTTCTACCGCCGTCTCGTCGACGAGCTGCTCGAGCACGGCATCACGCCGTGGCTCACGCTCTACCACTGGGACCTGCCGCAGGCGCTGCAGGACGCCGGCGGTTGGCCCGCGCGCGACACCGCGCTGCGGTTCGCCGACTACGCCGCCGACGTGCACAGCGCCCTCGGCGATCGGCTCACCAACTGGACGACCCTGAACGAGCCCTGGTGCTCGGCGTTCCTCGGCTATCTCAGCGGCGAGCACGCGCCGGGCATCCAGAACCCCCAGGCCTCGCTCGATGCCGCGCACCACCTGCTGCTCGGCCACGGCCTCGCCACCCAGCGGCTGCGCGAGCTCGGCCCCGAGCTGAGCCTCGGCATCACGCTCAACATGACGGTGCCCGACCCCGTCGACCCGAGCGATGCGGCCGACGTCGACGCCGCGCGGCGCATCGACGCGCAGCACAACCGGCTCTTCCTCGACCCGATCTTCCGCGGCGCGTACCCGGCCGATCTCCTCGCCGATCTGGATGCGCGCGGGCTGCACCTGCCCGTGCTCGACGGCGACCTCGCCGCGATCGCGACCCCCATCGACGCGCTGGGCATCAACTACTACCACGGCGAGGCGGTGAGCGCCCGGCCGCCCGCCGAGGCGCCGCTGTCGAGCGCGGCACCCTCCGAGCGGCCCAAGCTCTCGCCGTTCCCGGCGGGCGAGGGCATCTACGCGCACCCGCGCGGCCTGCCCGTCACGGCCATGGACTGGGAGGTGCAGCCCGAGGGCCTGACGCGCCTGCTCGTGCGCATCGACGAGGAGTACGCGCGCCCCGCGGGCGTGACCCTCTACGTCACCGAGAACGGCGCCGCGTACACCGACGTCGTCGCGGCCGACGGATCGGTCGACGACACCGAGCGGGCCGAGTTCCTCCGGCTGCATCTCGACGCCATCCTCGACGCGATCGATCGGGGCGTGAACGTCAAGGGCTACTTCTACTGGTCGCTCATGGACAACTTCGAGTGGGCCTGGGGCTACGACAAGCGCTTCGGCCTCGTGCGCGTCGACTACGACACGCAGGTGCGCACGGTGAAGACGAGCGGGCGGCTGTACCAGTCGATCATCGCCGCGCGCAGCGTGCCCCCCACCGCTGGTTAGGATTCACCCATGGCAGCGGAGGGTGCGAGCGTACGCGTCGCCCCGACGCTCGAGATGGTGGCCGAGCGCGCAGGGGTCTCGCGCGCGACCGTGTCGCGGGTGGTCAACGGCTCGCCCCGCGTGAGCGACGACACGATCGCGGCCGTCACGGCGGCGATCGCCGAGCTTCGATACACCCCCAACCGGGCCGCGCGCTCGCTCGCCAACCGGCGATCGATGGCGATCGCCCTCGTGATCCCCGAAGACACCACGCGGTTCTTCGGCGACCCCTACTTCGCCGCGATCGTGCAGGGCATCTCCAACGTGCTCGACGACACGGGCTACGTGCTCAACCTGCACCTCGCGAGCTCGACCGGCTCGTTCGACAAGACCGTCGCCTACCTGCTCGGGGGCAACGCCGACGGCGCCCTCGTCGTCTCGCACCACACGGGCGACCACGTGCTCGCCGAGCTGGGCTCGAGCATCCCCGTCGTCTTCGGCGGCCGCCCGCTCGACCCGACATCGACCGAGAGCTACTTCGTCGACGTCGACAACCCGCTCGCGGCGGCGACCGGCACCCGGTACCTCATCGAGCACGGCCGGAGACGCATCGGAACGGTCGCGGGGCCCGACGACATGCCCGCCGGCATCGACCGGCTGGCGGGGTGGCGCGCGGCGATGACGGATGCCGGGCTCGCGACCGACGCGATCGCCCGCGGTGACTTCACCCTCGCCGGCGGGGTGCGGGCGACGCGCGAGCTGCTCGACGCGCATCCCGATCTCGACGCGATCTTCGTCGCGAGCGACCTCATGGCCATGGGCGCGATCACGGTGCTGCGCGAGCGCGGCATCGCGGTACCCGACCAGGTGGCGGTCATGGGCTTCGACGACTCGCCCGCGGCGCTCGCGAGCGAGATCCCGCTCACGACCGTGCGGCAACCCTCGGTCGAGCAGGGCGAGCGCATGGCCCGCATCCTGCTCGACCTGCTCGAGGGCGTGCCGACCGCGCGCCGCCACATCATGACGACCGAGGTCGTCGTGCGCGCGAGCGCCTGAACCCCGCGCCAGGCGCGCCCGGTAGGGTGCCGGGCATGAGCCTCACCGTTCGCCACGAGCCCGACGCCGAGCGCTACGCCGTCTACGAGGGCGACGAGCTGCAGGGCTGGATCGACTACGACCGCGCCGGCACGACCCTCCGGTTGCTGCACGCCGAGGTTCCTCCGCTCATGCGCAACAAGGGTGTCGGCGGCGAGGTCGTGCGCGTGATCCTCGACGAGCTGCGCACCGCGACCACCGACCGCGTGCAGCCCGTGTGCGGGTTCGTGCGCATGTGGATGCGCCGGCACCCCGAGTACGCCGACCTGACGGAGCGCTAGCGGCTAGAGGCGGATGGTGCCCTGATAGCCCTCGCCGGCATCCGGATCGCCCTCGACCTGGATGACGCCGAGATCGCCGTCGCCCGGGATGGGCGCGGGGGCGGGCAGCGTCGTCTGCCGGTCGAGCTCGATCGAGGCCTCGTGGCGCGTGGGGTTGAAGACCTCGTCGCCGATGCCGACGAGCCCGCCGCCCGAGCCGCCGCGGCGGCCGTCGCCCCGCAGGTCGATCCAGCCGACGCGCTGCGCGATCGCGCCGAGCACAACGACCCCGGCCGCGATCAGCAGCCACCCCCACCACTCCATGACGCCAGCCTAGCCGCCGCTCGCGGAGGAATCCTCAGTCGCGCAGCGGCAGCACGATCGGGCGGTCGGATGCTCCCAGGCGGTGGATCTGCACGTCGAGCCCGTAGACCCGCCCGACCCGGTCGGCCGTCATGACCTCGGCCGGGGTTCCGACCGCGTCGAGCCGGCCGTGGTCGAGCAGCGCGATGCGGTCGGCGTAGGCGCCCGCGAGCGAGAGGTCGTGCACGACGACGACGACCGCGCGGCCCTCGCCTGCGAGAGCGCGGGCGAGGCGCATGACCTCCTCCTGATGCCGCAGGTCGAGCGCGGCCGTCGGCTCGTCGAGGAAGACGATGGGCGTCGCCTGCGCGAGCACGCGCGCGAGCGACACGCGCGCCTGCTCGCCTCCGCTGAGGCTCGTGAACCGGCGGCCGAGCAGGTGCGCGATGTCGGTGGCCTCGACGGCGGCGTCGACCGCCCGCTCGTCGTCGGCGAGGTCGGCGGTGCGCAGCCACGGGCTGCGGCCCATCTGCACGATCTCGAGCACGCGGAACGGGAAGCTCACGGTGTTGGCCTGCGAGAGCACGGCGCGACGGCGGGCGAGCTCGAGCGGCCGGTAGGCGCCGACCGCGCGACCCATGAGCTCGACCGATCCCTCGCTCGGCCGTAGGTCGCCGCTGAGCACCGAGAGCAGCGTCGATTTGCCGGCCCCGTTCGGCCCCACGAGCGCGAGCACCTCGCCCGCGTGCACCTCGAGCTCGATCGCGGTGAGGATCTCGCGCTCGTCGCGCCGCACGGCGACTCCGCGCGCGGAGACGACCACCTCGGGGGTCGTGCCGGGGGCGCTCATGCCCAGCCCCCGCTGCG
>NCEJ01000077.1 GCA_002280615.1 Micrococcales bacterium 32-70-13
CAGGGCGCCCGTCGCCTCGTCGACGCCGCGGTCGTCGACCATCGCGAGGGCGAGCCAGTCGTTGGCCGAGCCCTCGGCGAAGGCCATGCCGAGCACGATGAGGCCGATGATGAGCGTGCGCGGCTCGCGCCAGATCGCCATGCGCTCGCCGAAGGTCGTGCGCGCGGGGCCGGCGCCATCGTCGTCCAGGCCCGGCAGTGCGCGGTGCTTGGGCAAGAACCGCACGACGACGAGCGCGCCCGCGCCGAGCAGCACGGCCATGAAGACGGTGTGCACGTCGACGCCGAGCCCGAGGGCGCTCACGCCCGCGGCGATGCCCGCGCCCGTGATGGTGCCGAGGCTCCACGAGGCGTGGAACCACGGCATGATGCTGCGGCCCTGCGCCTGCTCGACCGCGGCGCCCTCGACGTTCATGGCGACATCGGTCATGCCCGAGGCGGCGCCGAAGACCATGAGGCCGATGAAGGTGACGGCGAAGCTCTGCAGGGTCGCCGCGCCGAGCCCCATGAGCGCGAGGGCGCCGAGGCTCGAGAGCAGCGCGACGAGGATGGTCGTGCGCGAGCCGATGCGCGCGATGACGTGCGAGGAGGCGAGCAGGCCCGCGATCGAGCCCGCGGCCATGCCCATGATGAGGATGCCGAACTCGTCGGTGCGCACATCGAGCGCGTCGCGCACGGCGGGCGTGCGCGCGAACCACGTGGCCATGGCGAGGCCGTTGATGGCGAACACGGCAAAGACGGCGATGCGCCAGGCGGCGAGCGTGGGCAGGGTGCCGGTGGAGGTGGACACAGCGGCCTTTCGAGGGTGGTGGTGGTCCGGCGAACCGGGAGCGGTAGCGAGTCGAATCGATTCGATACCCGAGTTCGACTACAGTAACAGCCGATGACGACCCCGGCAACGCGCACGATCCCCGCGGCCGACGAGACGGCCCGGCCGACCCTCGCGGCCGTCGCGGCGCGCGCCGGCGTCTCGGCCTCGACCGCCTCGCTCGCCTTCAGCGGCGCCGGTCCCGTCGCCGACGACACGCGCGAGCGCGTGCTCGCCGCCGCCCGCGAGCTCAACTACGGCGGCCCCGACCCGCGCGCCCGCAGCCTGCGCACGGGCCGCAGCGGCATCATCGCCGTCCGACGGCATCGCCGACGAGCTCGGTCAGGCCGGCTACAGCCTGCTGCTGCTCACCGACAGCGACGACCGCCCGGTGGGCGGCCTGCGCGACGCCTCGATGGATGCCGCTCTCCTGCTCGGCTGCAGCACCGACCTCGACCCCGCCGTCGCCGTTCTCAGCCAGCGCCAGGTGCCGCTCATCGGCGTCGAGGCCCGCGAGCGCGAGGGCATGCACCGCGTCGAGCTCGACAACCGCGAGGGCATGCGCACGGGGGCCGAGCACCTGCACGCGCTCGGGCACCGCCGCGTCGGCGTCATCACGCTGCCGATGGATCGCGCCCACACGCGCGGCCCCTTCACCCGGGAGTGGGAGGCGGCGAGCGACGCCTACACCGGCCTCGAGCGGCTCGCGGGCGTGCGCGACGTCTACCCCGACGCGCCCGCCGAGGTCGCAGCCGGCAGCCTCATCGACGAGGGCTACCGGGCGGCGCTCGCGCTGCTGCGCCAGCATCCCGACCTGACCGCGATCGTCGCCCAGAGCGACCTGCTCGCGCTCGGTGCGATCCAGGCCGCCGACGAGCTCGGCCTGACCGTGCCCGACGACCTGAGCGTGCTCGGCTTCGACGGGGCGCGCATCGACGGGCTCAGCATCCACCGATTGACGACGCTCGTGCAGCCGATCGTCGAGAAGGGCCGGGCGGCGGCCCGCATGGCCCTCGCGGCGCTCGCCGGCGAGCCCGTCGACGACGTCTTCTTCACGAGCGAGCTGCGGCTCGGCACGACGACGGCGGCACCGCGCGGTTGAACTCGCGGTCCTGAGCACGACACGCCGCCGACTTGCGCGCGGGCGGCAGAAGACTAGAGTCTGCGGGTGCCTCTTACGAGGGCGCCCCAGCGACGCTCGAACCACCGCATCCGATTGAACCCGCCTCAGGCCGTCGTCATCGGATTCCTCGGCGCAATCCTCGTGGCCACGACGCTGCTCGCGCTGCCGATCGCGCACGCGCCCGGCGTCGAGGTCACGCTTCTCGAGGCGGCCTTCACAGCGGTCTCGGCCGTGTGCGTGACCGGCGCTATTGTCGTCGACACCGCCAACGCCTGGTCGCCTTTCGGGCAAGCCGTCATCGTCGCGTTCATCCAGCTCGGCGGCCTCGGCATCATGCTCGTCGCCTCGCTCATCGGCCTCGCGCTGCTGCGCCGCGTCTCGCTGCGCGGGCGCATGGTCGCGGGCGCCGAGAACCGCGCGGTCACGACGGGCGACGCCGTGCGCCTCGCTCGCGGCATCGTGCTCTCGTCGCTCATCATCGAGGCGATCGTGGCGGTCATTCTCACGCTGCAGTTCTGGCTGTCGTACGGGGATGCCCTGCCGACCGCCCTCGGACGCGGCGTGTTCCTCGCCATCTCCTCGTTCAACAACGCCGGCTTCGCCCCGTTCAGCGACAACATGATCGGCTTCGCGACCGACCCCATCGTCGTGCTGCCCATGTGCATCGCGACGATCCTCGGCGGGCTCGGGTTCCCCGTGCTGCTGCAGCTGCGGCGCGAGCTGCGCCGGCCCCTGCACTGGAGCATGAACACCAACCTCGTGCTCGCCATGACGGCGCTGCTGCTCGTGCTCGGCACCGTCGTGATCGCGGTGTTCGAGTGGAGCAACCCGGCGACGATCGGCGAGCTCTCGGTGGGCGACCGCGTGCTCGTGTCGTTCTTCCACTCGGTGCAGGCGCGCACGGCGGGCTTCAACTCGGTCGATATCGGGCAGATGACGAGCGAGACCTGGCTGAGCATCGACGTGCTCATGTTCATCGGCGGCGGGCCCGCCGGAACCGCGGGCGGTATCAAGGTGACGACGTTCGCGGTGCTCCTCTTCATCATCATCACCGAGCTGCGCGGCGAGGGCGCCGTCAACATCTTCGGCAAGCGGCTCTCTCGCGCGGTGCACCGCGAGGCCATCACGATCACGCTGCTCTCGATGGCGGCCGTCATGAGCGCGACGATCGCCCTCATGGTCATGACGCACCTCGACCTCGACGTGCTGCTGTTCGAGGTCATCTCGGCCTTCGGCACCGTGGGGCTCAGCACGGGTATCACCGCCGACCTGCCGCCCGCGGCGCAGATCATCCTGATGATCCTCATGTTCCTCGGCCGACTCGGCCCGCTCACGCTCGGCACCGCCCTGGTGCTGCGGCAACGCAAGGTGCTCTACGAGCTTCCGAAGGAAAGGCCCGTCATTGGTTAACTCCCGCATCTTCAGCCGTGACCGCGCCACGCGCATCGCCGAGGCCGACTCGGTCGCCGTCATCGGCCTGGGCCGCTTCGGCCGCGCGATCGCGCTCGAGCTCATGGCCACGGGCACCGAAGTGCTCGGCATCGATGCGGATGAGGACATCGTGCAGTCGCTCAACGGGCAGCTGACCCAGGTGGTGCGCGCCGACACGACGAAAGAAGAGGTGCTGCGGCAGCTCGCCGTCAACGAGTTCGACCGCGTCGTCGTCGCCATCGGCTCGGATGTGCAGTCCAGCATCCTGACCACCTCGATCCTCTTGCGCATGCAAATTCCGCACCTGTGGACGAAGGCCGTGAGCGACGCCCACGGCCAGATCCTCACGCAACTCGGCGTGCAGCACGTCATCTACCCCGAGCACGAGATGGGCCGCCGTGTCGCCCACCTCGTGCGCGGTGCCGCGCTCGACTACATCGAGGTCGACGACGACTACGCGATCGTCAAGATGGGGCCGAACCGGGTGGTCGAGGGCAAGCGCCTCGGTGACACCGACCTGCGCAAGCAGCACGGCGTCACCGTCATGGCGGTGCAGCGCGGCACGGCCGAGTGGTGCAACGCCGATGCCGACACCGTCATCGAGCCGGGGGATACGATTCTCATCGCGGGCCCGATCAAGAAGGCCGAGGCCTTCGGCCAGCTGCGCTGAGCGGCGGCCCGCCCAGGGAGGCATCATGCGGTCTGCACCGATCGCCGATGAGCACGCACATGGCCGTCGTCGATAGCGCCGTCTACGTCGACGGGCTGCGGCGCCCCGGCGTCGTGGGTCTTGACGAGACCTACGAGGTCGTGCGCGACACGGGGGGTGTCGCCTGGATCGGCCTGTACCGCCCGACGATCGACGAGCTCGAGTCGGTCGCCGCCGAGTTCGGGCTGCACCACCTCGCCGTGGAGGACGCCCTCAAGGGGCACCAGCGCTCGAAGCTCGAGCGCTACGGCGACACCCTCTTCCTCGCGCTGCGCACGGCGCGGTACATCGACGAGACCGAGACGGTCGAGTTCGGCGAGCTGCACGTCTTCGTCGGCCCGCAGTTCGTGGTCACGGTGCGGCACGCCGAGTCGCCCGATCTCGCGCTCGTGCGCGACCGCCTCGAGGCCGACCCCGAGCTGCTCGCGAAGGGCCCCGAGGCGATCCTCTACGCGGTGCTCGACGAGGTCGTCGATGAGTATGAGCCCGTCATCGCCGGCCTCGAGAACGACATCGACGAGATCGAGGACCAGCTGTTCGGCGAGGCCGAGCACGACGTGCTGACGCGCCGCATCTACGACCTGTCGAGCGAGGTCATCGGCTTCCAGCGCGCGGTGCAGCCGCTCATCGGCATCATCGGAGCGCTGCAGCGCGGGGGCGACAAGTACGGCGTCGACCTCGACCTCAGCCACCACCTCGGCGACGTGCTCGACCACGTCACGCGCGCGGGCGAGCGGGCCGACTCCTTCCGCAGCCTGCTCGACAAGGCGCTGCAGGCGCAGTCGACCCTCATCACGCGCCGCATGACCGAGGTGAGCGTCGCGCAGAACGAGCAGATCAAGCGCATCACCTCGTGGGCGGCCATCCTGTTCGCCCCGACCCTCGTCGGAACCGTGTACGGCATGAACTTCCGCTACATGCCCGAGCTCGAGTGGGTGTTCGGCTACCCCTTCGCGATGGGGCTCATGCTGCTGCTCGGCATCGGGCTGTACGTGGCGTTCAAGCGCCGCGACTGGCTGTAGGGCGGCGCGCCGAGCGCGAGCATCCCCGTGCATTAGTATCTGCGTATGCACGCACATAGCCAGATAGAGTCGGCGAACGATGCCGAGCTGATCGACGTCGCCGCCGAACTGCTCACTCTTCTGGCCGACCCCACGCGGCTGCGCATCGTCCTTGCCCTCGCTCGCGGCGAGCTGTCGGTGTCGAAACTGGCCGAGATCGTCGATCGAGCGCCCGCGGCCGTCTCGCAGCACCTGGCAAAGCTGCGGCTGGCCCGCCTCGTGCACACGCGCCACGAGGGCAATCGCGTTCACTACTCGCTCGTCGACGAGCACCCGGCGCTCCTCGTACGGGAGGCGCTGCGGCAAGCAGAGCACTCCACCGGTCTCGTGCCGGCCCCGAACGAGCAGCGCAGCGCTCGATGATCAGCATTCTGCGCAACCGGCGCTTCGCGGCGCTCTTCGCCTCGCAGGTCTCCTCGCTCGCCGCCACGGGCCTCCTGACCGTCGCGCTCGCGCTCGTCGCCGTGCGGCTCGACCCTGCGGGCGCGGCCGGCATCATCGCGACGGCGCTCACCATCCGTATCGCCGTCTATGTCGTCGTCTCGCCGATTGCGAGCGCGTTGCTCGCCGGCCGGTCGAGCCGCGCCGTGCTCATCACCGCCGACCTCGTGCGCCTCGCCGTCGCGGCGGCGCTCGTGCTCGCGACCGCGCCGTGGCAGCTCTACCTCGGCATCGTGCTGCTGCAGACCGCCTCGGCAGTCTTCACCCCCACCTACCAAGCGGTGATCCCGCGCGTGCTGCCCGATGAGCGCGACTACACCGCGGCCCAGTCGCTCTCGCGGCTCGCCTACGACCTCGAGTCGTTGCTGAGCCCGCCGCTCGCGGCGCTGCTCGTGCTCGTGCTGCCGCCCCAGGCGCTCTTTGCGGTGACCGCCCTCGGATTCCTCGGCTCGGCGATCGGGGTGCTGCTCGCGGGCCTGCACGACCAGGTCGGCTCGACCGTCGAACCGGTGGGTCGGCGGCTGCTGCGCGGCATCGGTGTGCTCGTGCGCACCCCCGGGCCCCGGTTCGCCGCCGTGCTCGACGCGGTGTCGGCGACGATCTACGCGACCGTGCTCGTGTCGAGCGTCGTGCTGCTCATCGATTCCGGGGCCGATCCGGCCGATCCTTCGGCCGCGCTCGCGATCGTGCTCGTGGCCTTCGGCCTCGGCTCGATCGCCGTCGCGCTCGCCCTGCCCGCGCTGCTGCGCGTGCTGCGTGACACGAGCGTCATGCTGCTCGGGGCGGCGCTCGCCGTGATCGTGCTCGCGGCGACGGCCGCGGCGGCGCTGCTCGGCGGCCTGAGCATCGCGGCCCTGGCGGCGCTGTGGCTCGTGCTCGGAGCATCCAGCAGCGCCATCAGCACCCCAAGCGCCCGTCTCATCCGCGCGGAGGTGCCGCCCGATCAGCATGCGGCGGTCTTCGCCGCCCGCTTCTCGACCTCGCACGCCTGGTACGCCGTCACCTACCCGCTCGCGGGCGCGCTCGGCACGGTCGCCCCGAGCGGCGTCGCGACGGCCGTTCTCGCCGGTCTCGCCGCGATCGTCGTCGTCATCGGTGCGGCCATGGTCTCCTCCAGGGTGCGCCGCTAGGCTCTCCCGCGTGACTGACGTGCTCGCGAGCGGCATCGACCGCGCTGAACTCGACCCCGCCATCCGGCCGCA
>NCEJ01000078.1 GCA_002280615.1 Micrococcales bacterium 32-70-13
CCGTGGTAGGCGTTCTCGGTGACGATTACGCCGCGGTGACCGGTCGCCTGCTTGGCCACCCGCAGGGCGAGGTCGTTGGCCTCAGAGCCGGTGCACACGAGCGTGAGCGTGTCGAGCCCCGGGGTGAACGAACCGAGCAGCATCTCGGCGTAATCGATGAGCCCCTCGTGCACGTAGCGCGTGTGGGTGTTGAGCAGGGCCGACTGCTCGGCGATCGCCGCGGTCACCCGCGGGTGCGCGTGGCCGACCGAGGGAACGTTGTTGTAGACATCGAGGTACTCGTCGCCCTCGCGCGTGTAGAGCTTGGTGCCGCTGCCGCGCACGAACTCGACCGGGTGCGCGTAGAACAGCCGGTAGCCCGCCGAGAGCACGGCCTCGCGGCGGTCGATCAGCGTGCGCGTGCGTTCGTCGAGCCCCGCGCGGTGCTCGGGACGGAAGTAGGTGGCGGGGCCGATCATGGGCTCGTTCTCGATCATTCGGGTGCTCCGATCCGGCTCGGGATGCTCGCCCCGAGCTCGCGCAGGTCGCGCTCGATCGCGCGCAGGTTGCGGCTCGCGTACGGCGCCGCGGCCGGGTTCGCGGCGGCGATGGCCGTGTTCAGGATTCCGCGCTGGGCCAGCCGCAGCAGCACCAGCTCGGGCAGCAGCGCGTGCTCCTCGTCGGTGAGCGGCTGCTCGCGCTCGAACCCGGCGACGTAGGCGGCCGCGGCGGCCCACGGCGCGCCCGCCTCGCCGACCCGGCCGCGCGCGTACGAGGCGGCGACGGCGAGGTCGGCGACCCGCGGGGTGCGGGTCATGTCGCCGAAGTCGAGCACGCCCGTGATCGCGAAGGGCTCGGCGCGCACGAGCACGTTGTCGCCGTGCAGGTCGTTGTGCGCGAGCAGGGCGGGGAGGGCGAGGGCGCGCGGGAGCACGGCATCCCGGGCCCGATCGATCACGCGTCGGGCCGCGCGGCGCAGGTCGTCGTCGGCCACCTGATCGAGGAGCGGCGCGTACTGATCGGCGCTCAGCAGGTTCCACGGGGTCGGCGCGCCCTGCAGGGGCGGCTCGGCGGCGTCGCCGATCGTCGCGATCGCGGTCGCGAGGCGTGCGTGCAGGGTGCCGAGCTGACCCAGGGCGGCGAGCGATCGGGGGGCGGCGCCGAGGGGCTCGCCCTCGAGGTAGGTGAGCACGCGCAGCAACCGGGGCCGGTCGTCGGCTCCCTCGACCACCGTCAGGAGGGCACCGTCGCGCGCGGGGACGATGCGCTGCACGGGCAGGTCGGGATGCTCGCGGGCGAGCCCCTCGAGCACGGAGAGCTGGTCGCGCAGCACGCGCGGGTCGTCGAGCGGATGCGCGAGCTTGGCGACGAGCGTCGTGTCGGCGGTGCGCACGCGGAACGTGTCGTCGCGCTCGGTCGGCAGGCGATGCAGGGCCCGCACGTCGAGGCCGTAGACCCGCTCGAGCAGCCCCTGCGCGTGCGCGGCGCTCAGCGCGGCGAACGGCGCGGTGAGGTGCGGGGGCGACGGCGCGGGCACGAGACCAGCCTATGCGCGCACCAGTAGGGTTCCAGTACCCCCCTTGGTCTCACGAAGGAGCGCCGCCATGACGCGACTCGCCCTCACGGCGATGGCCGCCGCCCTCTCCGTCGCGCTCGTCGGCTGCACCGCTCCCGCCCCGCTGCCGACGCCGACCCCCACGCCCAGCGCGACGGTCGCGCCGACGGGAGACGGTGTGCTGCGCATTGGCACGCTCTTCCCGATGACCGGAGACGTGGCGTTCATCGGCCCCGGCATGGTCGCGGCCGTCGAGATCGCCGTGCGCGACATCAACGCCGCCGGCGGGGTTCTCGGAGCGCCCGTCGAGGTGCTGTCGCGCGACTCGGGCGACGCCTCGGAGCAGAAGCTCGAGGCGGCATTCGCCGAGCTCGTCGAGCGCGGCATCGACGTCGTCATCGGCCCGGCCACCTCAGCGCTCGCGGAGCGGCTGCTGCCTCTCGCGGCCGAGGCGGGCGTCGTCGTCATCTCGCCCGCCGCGACGTACCCGCTCGCGCGCGAGGCCGGGGGGCCGAGCATGCTCGTGCGCACCATCCCGGCCTACGAGCAGCAGGCGCGCGCCATCGTGCGCGCCCTCGCCGAGGAGGGCGAGGAGTCGGTCGCACTCGTCACGACGGGGGATGCGCTCGGCTTCGCGGTCGAGCTCGCCGTGCGGGCGGCCGTCGAGGAGGAGGGGATGCGGCTGGAGAGCATCGAGCAGCTCGATGCCGCGACCAACGTCGATCGCCTGGCGTTCAGCGTCGCGGGCGGCGAGCCCGATGCGGTCATCCTGGCCACCGGCACCCCGCTCGCCACCCAGAACCAGGCCGTCATCGCGGCGCTCGCCGACCGCGGCATCGAGGGCGAGCGGCTGTGGCTCACGGCCCAGAACCTCGCCGACTACTCGGCCACGGTCGAGGTGGGGCTGCTCGAGGGGGCCAACGGCGTGCTCGAGGGGGCGGCGGTGAGCGAGGATCTCGCGGTGCGTCTGCGGCAGTCCGACCCCGCGCTCCTCAGCTTCCGCTTCGCCCCCGAGACCTACGACGCGGTCGTTCTCGCCGCGCTCGCGGCCGTGCTCGCCGACGACGACGGCGGCGCCTCGATCGCCGCGCAGCTGGCCTCCGCGGCGTCGCAGGGAGTGCCCTGCGCGAGCTTCGGCGAGTGCATCGAGGTGCTCGAGACCGAGCCCGCGATCGACTACGACGGGCTCTCGGGCCCGCTCACGCTCGACGCGGCGGGCGACGTCGTGGAGGGCGAGCTGGGGCTGTACCGGTACACGGCCGAGAACCGTCCGGAGCTCGTCGGAACGCTCCCGATCGCCGCGCGCTGACCTGCGGAATCCGTCGTCGCCGCGCCACCGAAACGATAGATTTCGTCGACAACGCCCGACGGCGAGCGCGCTTCATGGTGTTACAGGGATGTAACCCGAATGTGTTGTGAATGGTCACTGCACACCGTACGGTGACTAAGCGACCACCTTCGTGGTTCCGCATCCTGAACACCAATGAACCCAAGGAGCAACATGGGCGTTTTCACTTCCGGCTCTGGCCGTCGCTCTCGCTCTCTTCAGTCGATCCTCGGCGGCATTGCCGTCGTGGGTGCCAGCGCGCTCGTTCTGAGCGGCTGCGCGCCGGCTGAGGAGGCGCCTGCTGGCCCCGCCGAAGACCTGACCCTGAAGGTCGGCACCATCCTTCCGCAGAGCGGAAGCCTGGCCTTCCTCGGCCCGCCGGAGGAGGCGGGTGTTGCTCTCGCCGTGCAGGAGGTCAACGAGGCCGGCCTCGGCATCTCCGTCGAGGCCGTGTTCCGCGACTCGGGTGACACCACGACCGACACCGCCACCGTCTCGGTGACCGACCTCCTCTCGCAGGACGTCACGGCCATCGTCGGTGCCGCGTCGTCGGGTGTCTCGTTCACGGTCATCGACCAGATCACCGGCGCCGGTGTTCTGCAGATCTCGCCGGCGAACACCTCGCCCGACTTCACCGACTACGACGACGACGGCCTGTACTGGCGCACCGCCCCGAGCGACCTGCTCCAGGGCGAGGTGCTCGGCAACCTGCTCGCCGAGGACGGCGCTGCCACGCTCGGCCTGATGGTTCTCAACGACGCCTACGGCACCGGCCTCGCCGCGTCGATCAGCGCGACGTTCGAGGCCGCTGGTGGTGAGGTCGTCGCCGAGGAGCTGTTCAACGAGGGTGACACGAGCTTCGATGCTCAGGTCTCCGCGCTGACAGCTGCCGCTCCCGACGCGATCGCCATCGTCTCGTTCGACCAGGCCAAGGTTGTCGTCCCCGCCCTCGTCGGCGCGGGCTACCCGGGCAGCCAGCTGTACTTCGTCGACGGCAACCTCGCCGACTACAGCACGGTCTTCGAGCCGGGCCTGCTCGAGGGCGCCAAGGGCACCCTCCCGGGTCTGGACATCGCGTCGCTGGGCAGCTTCCAGGACCGCCTCCTCGAGGTCGACCCGGCGCTGACCGACTTCAGCTACGCGGCTGAGTCGTACGACTCCGTCATCCTCGTCGCGCTCGCCGCTCTCGCGGCCGGCTCGACCGATGGCGCCGACATCGCGGCGAAGATGCAGGAAGTCTCCGGCGGCTCCGGCGGTGGTGAGAAGTGCACCGACTTCGCGTCGTGCGCGCAGATCATCCTCGACGGCGGCGTCGCTGACTACGACGGCGCTTCCGGCCCGATCACCTTCGACGAGAACGGTGACCCGACCGAGGCCACGATCGGTATCTTCCAGTTCGGTGCCGACAACAAGTACACGCGCATCAACTAAGACCGCGTGAACGTGGAGGGCCCCCCGCTTCGGCCGGGGGCCCTTTCCGTTGCGCCGGGATGCTCGCACCCGGCCGCGCCGTGCCCCCGCCTCCACCGTCACAAATCACGGAGTTCTGCTGCACCGCGACCAGCTCTGCCCTACGGGTCATGAGATGTGCTGCAAGAGTCCGTGATTTGTAGCACTAGGCGGTGGGGCGGTGGGGCGGGGTGGTTGGCCGTCACGGGAAGGGCCCCGTCGAGCCGGATGGCTCTGCGGGGCCCTGTGCGGCCGTCTGCGGTGCTACTCCTGGCCGAGCGTGCCCAGGTAGAGGCCGATGACCTTCGGGTCGTTCAGCAGCTCGCGGCCGGTACCGGTGTAGGCATCAGTGCCCTGGTCGAGCACGTAGCCGCGGTCGCAGATCTGCAGGCAGCGGCGCGCGTTCTGCTCGACCATGATGGTCGTCACGCCGGCCTTGTTGATTTCCTTCACGCGCAGGAAGGCTTCGTCTTGCCGCACGGGCGACAGGCCCGCGCTCGGCTCGTCGAGCAGGATCACCTCGGGGCTCATCATGAGCGCCCGGCTCATGGCGACCATCTGACGCTCACCGCCCGACAGCGAGCCCGCCCGCTGGTTCAGGCGCTTGCCGAGCTCGGGGAAGATCGACACCACGAACTCGAGCCGGTGGTCCAGCTCTTTCGGCTTCTGGAAGAGCCCCATCTCCAGGTTCTCCTGGATGGTGAGGGTCGGGAAGACGTTGTTCGTCTGCGGCACGAAGCCGACGCCCTTGGCGACCAGCTTGTTCGCCTTGAGGTTGGTGATGTCGTCGCCGTAGAGCGAGATCGTGCCCTCGCGCACCTTCACGAGACCGAAGATCGCCTTGAGGAGGGTCGACTTGCCGGCTCCGTTCGGGCCGATGATGCCGATCAGCTCGCCCTCGTGCGCCGTCAGCGAGCAGCCGTTGAGGATGTTGATGCCGGGAAGGTAGCCAGCGGTCACGGTGTCGACCTGGACGACCACTCTGCCCTTCTCGGTCACGGTCGGCTCAGCGCTTGAGTTCGTCGGCGTCATCGTCAGCCAGCTCCTTGATCGCAGTCACAACCCCGGTGTCGAGGTTGCCGAGGTCTTCATCGTGGTGCGAGCCGAGGTAGGCGTCGATCACCGCGGGGTTCGCCATCACCTCGTGCGGATCGCCTTCCGCGACCACGCGCCCCTCCGCCATCACGACCACCCAGTCAGCGATGTGCCGCACCATGTGCATGTCGTGCTCGACGAAGAGCACGCTCATGCCCTGGGTCTTCAGGTCGAGGATGTGGTCGAGCAACGACTGCGTGAGCGCAGGGTTGACGCCCGCCATCGGCTCGTCGAGCATGACCAGGCTGGGCTCGCTCATGAGGGCGCGCGCCATCTCGAGCAGCTTGCGCTGGCCGCCGGAGAGGCTCGCGGCGTAGTCGTCCTTCTTCGCGTCGAGCTTGAAGCGCGTTGGAAGGTGCGCACCTGGCCCTTGCGCGCCACTTTGAAGGCGGGGATGCCCGAGATGGCGGTGCCGTCGAATGTCCACTCGCCCGTGTCCGGCTTGTCGAAGCCGGTCAGGAGATTGAACAGGGTCGTCTTGCCGGCACCGTTCGGCCCGATCAGGGCCGTGATCGCGCCGCGGGGAATCTCCAGGTGCTCGACCTGCACGGCCGTGAGGCCGCCAAAGGTGCGGGTGATGTTGTCGGCCACGATGATCGGGTCGACCTTCTTCACCCCGGGAGCCGGCTCGCCGATGTGCAGGCCGGTCGACTTGATGGGGGCGCCCTGGGCGCCGGCGCTACTTGACAAAGGCCAGCTCCTTCTTGTTCCCGAAGATTCCTTGCGGTCGATAGATGACGATCAGCATGATCGCGACGCCGACCAGGATGAAGCGGAGCTGACCGGCCTGCACGCTACTCATGAACGGCAGCCAGCCCGCCTCGACCGCCCGGGCGAGGAAGCCCGAGAAGAACGACAGCAGCACCCAGAAGATGACGGAGCCGATGATGGGCCCAAATACGGTCGCGGCACCGCCGAGCAGCAGGATCGCGTAGATGAAGAACGTCAGCGACGTCTGATAGTTCGAGGGCACGACGGCGCGGGGGAGGATGAAGATCATGCCACCGAGAGCGCCGAACGCGCCGCCGATGACCAGCGACTGCATCTTGTAGAAGTACACGTTCTTGCCGAGCGCACGCACCGCATCTTCGTCTTCACGGATGCCCTTGATCACACGGCCCCAGGGGCTCTTGAACAGGCGCCACGTGATGAAGGCCGCGATGACCACGAGGCCCCATCCGAAGATGCGCACCCACCAGTCGTACTCGTTGTAGACCCACGGGCCGAAGCCGTAGGTTCCCGGCGGAATGGGGTTGAGGGCCTCGAAGCCGTCCTTGTAACCCTGGAGGCCGTTCGCCGAACCGGTGACCGGCTCAAAGGCGTTCGTCGTGAACAGCAAGCGCACGATTTCGGAGGCCGCGATCGTGACGATCGCCAGGTAGTCGGCCCGCAGGCGCAGGGTTGGGATACCCAGGATCAGCGCGAAGACGATCGACGCGACGATTCCCGTGAGCAGCGCCGCCCAGACCGGCCACTCGAAGGTCAGCGTTGCGATCGCGAAGCCGTAGGCCCCGAGCATCATGAAGCCTGCCTGACCGAAGTTCAGCAGGCCCGTGAAACCGAAGTGGATTGCCAGGCCGATGGCGGCGAGCGCGTAGGCGGCCGTCGCCGGGGAGATGATCTCCTGCGCGGCGTTGGAGAAGAGAAGGATCCAGTCGATCATGGTCAGCCCCTAGCCGATTCGTTCTTTGCGTCCGAGGATGCCCTGAGGCCGCACGAGCAGCACCAGGATGAGGATCACCAGCGCCCCGACGTACTTCATGTCGGAGGGGATCACGAGCGTCGAGAGCTCGACGAACATCCCGACGATGAGGGCGCCGATGAGAGCACCGAACGCCGTGCCGAGACCGCCGAG
>NCEJ01000235.1 GCA_002280615.1 Micrococcales bacterium 32-70-13
GCGCAGCGCGATGTGGATCATCATGCCGTTGACGATCTGCCCGCCCGTGATGGGCGAGGCGTTCATGCCGAAGAAGATGGGGTTCCACTTGAAGCCCATCATGATCGGGTAGCTCGTCTCGTTCGCCGCCACGGTCATGGCCGCGGTCGCCATGAGCGCGGGCGCCACGAACTGCAGGTAGCTGACCTCGCCGATGCCCTGCGGCACGAGGCTCGCGAGCCCCACGCCGAGGGCGAAGAGGTAGATGAGCGGGTTGCCGAAGCTCTGGAAGATCGCGTCGCCGGCGTAGCCCTTCATCGCCCGGATGCGGTGCTCGGCGATGTACCACGAGCCCCAGCGGCGCGGGGCGGCACCGCCCGCGAGCGCGCGCTGGGCATCCTGCCGCAATGCCGTGTCAGTCATCACCCACTCCCCGTTCCCCGACGCAGCGCAGCTGCGTCGGCGCTGGCGTCGCGGAATCACGATGCGATTCTCTATGCTCCAGCGCGCCGTCATTCGATGAGGCTCCGCCCGGTCAGGCGCAGGAAGACGTCCTCCAGGCTCGAGCGTCGCACGAGCGAGGTGATGGGCTCGAGCCCCATGTGCGTGACGGCCTCGAGCGCGGCCTCGCCGTTCTCGCTGTAGACGAGGATGCGGTCGGGCAGCACCTCGAGACGGTCGCCGACCCCGGCCATGCGCTCCGCGGCCTCGGCGTTCTTGTCGCTGCCGAAGCGCACCTCGAGCACCTCCTTGCTCGAGTACTCGCGGATGAGCGCGGCGGGCGAGCCCTCGGCCATGATGCGGCCCTTGTCGACCACCACGAGGCGGTCGCAGAGCTGCTCGGCCTCGTCCATGTAGTGCGTCGTGAGCACGAGCGTCGTGCCCTGCTCCTTGAGCCGGAAGAGGCGGTCCCACAGGATGTGCCGCGCCTGCGGGTCGAGACCCGTCGTGGGCTCATCGAGCAGCAGGATGCGCGGCTCGTTGATGAGCGCGCGTGCGATCGTGAGGCGGCGCTTCATGCCACCCGACAGGTCGTCGACCTTGGCCTTCTTGCGGTCGGTCAGCTGGGCGAACTCGAGCAGGGCATCCGCCCGCTCGGCGACCAGGGCGCGCGGCAGGCCGAAGTAGCGCCCGTACACGAGCAGGTTGTCGCGCACGCGCAGCTCTTGATCGAGGTTGTCTTGCTGCGGCACGACCCCCAGCTGCGAGCGGATGTCGGGGCCGTGATCGTTCGGGTCGAGGCCCAGGATGCTCAGGGCCCCGCTCGTGCGCGTCGACACC
>NCEJ01000236.1 GCA_002280615.1 Micrococcales bacterium 32-70-13
GACATCGGCACGGCGCTCAAGCGCATCGCGCGCGTCAAGCACATCCAGGAGGTGCTGACGCAGCAGTGGAGCGTGCTCGCGACGCTCACCCCGACCGAGTACGCCGAGTTCCGGGGCTTCCTCGCCAACTCCTCGGGCTTCCAGTCGCACCAGTACCGCGCGTTCGAGTTCCTGCTCGGTAACAAGAACGCTCGCATGCTGAGCGTGTTCGAGAGCGACCCGGTCGGTCACGCGGCGCTCACCGAGGCGCTCGAGGCGCCGAGCCTCTACGACGAGTTCCTGCGGTTCCTCGCTCGCGCGGGCTTCGCGATCCCCGCGAGCGTGCTCGAGCGCGACGTGACGCTCGCGCACGTCTTCACCCCCGAGCTCGTGCCGGTGTTCCGGCAGATCTACGAGGGCGCGCACGACGCCGATGCGCTGCAGTGGCGCGTCTACGAGGCGTGCGAAGAGCTCGTCGATCTGGAGGACAACTTCCACTTCTGGCGGTTCCGCCACATGCGCACGGTCAACCGCACGATCGGCATCAAGGCGGGCACGGGCGGCTCGAGCGGCGTCGACTTCCTCAAGCGCGCCTGGCGCGGCGCGTGGATGGGTCCGAGCCTCTTCCGGCGCGGTGGCGCGACCCTCCACTACGTCGGGCCGGCAGACACGGACGCCGCGGGCATCGCGCTGCCGGGCGTGCTTCTGCCGGGCTTCACCGACCACCACGTGCACCTGCAGCTGCACCCCGCCGATGCGCTCGAGCCGCTCGCGGCCGGTGGCCTCTCCCGCGTCATCGACCTCGGGGGCGACCCCGACGTGCTCGCGGTGCTCGCCGAGCCCGACCCCTTCGCCGCGGCGCTCGAGTTCGCGGGCGCCTTCCTCACGGCGCCCGGCGGCTACCCGAGCGACCGGGCCTGGGCGCCTGCGGGCTCGTGGCGGGAGATCGCCTCGGCCGACGACGCCGAGCTCGCGGTGGCCGAGCAGGTGGCGGCAGGGGCATCCCGCATCAAGATCGCGCTCAACGCCGACGCCGGACCGGTCTGGGACGACGCGCTGCTCGCCGAGGTCGTCGCCGAGGTGCGCGCGGCCGGGCTGCCGGTGGTCGCGCACGTCGAGGGCGCGGGCCAGGCGGAACGGGCGATCGACGCCGGTGTCGACGTTCTCGCGCACGCGCCGTTCAGCGAGGTGCTGCCCTCGACGCTCGTCGCGCGGGCCGTCGCGCAGGGGCAGCGCTGGGTGTCGACGCTCGCCATCCACGAGCCGGCCGAGCGGGCGATCGCGCTCGAGAACGTGCGCGGGTTCCGCGCCGCGGGCGGAGAGCTGCTCTACGGCACCGACCTCGGCAACGGCGAGCAGCCGCTCGGGCTCAACCCCGCCGAGCTCGCGGCGCTCGCCGAGGCGGGCCTCGACGAGACCGCCGTGCTGCGCGCGCTCGTCGGCGGCTTCGGTCGCGGCCGCTGGAAGAAGCGCGTGACGTGGATGCCCGGCCGGCCCACCGCCATCACCGACCTCGCGGGCGCGGTGTCGCTGGGCGTCGGCGACCTCGAGGCCGCCGGACGCTAGGCGCGGCGCGGGGCACCGCAGCGCCGCCGGAAGCGCTGCGCTCCTCGTCGATCCCCGCCCCTGCGA
>NCEJ01000237.1:0-1248 GCA_002280615.1 Micrococcales bacterium 32-70-13
GCGCCAGGGCGGCATGGGCATCATGCACCGCAACCTCTCGATCGCCGATCAGGCCGAGCAGGTCGACAAGGTCAAGCGCTCCGAGTCGGGCATGATCACCAACCCCGTCACGACGACACCCGATGCGACGGTCGCCGAGGTGGATGCCCTCTGCGGGCGGTTCCGCGTGTCCGGTCTTCCCGTCGTCGAGGGCGACGGCCGCCTCGTGGGCATCATCACCAACCGCGACATGCGCTTCGTCTCGCGCTTCGAGGCCGAGACGACCCTCGTTCGCGACGTCATGACCCCGGCCCCCCTCATCACCGGGCCGGTCGGCATCTCGCAGGACGACGTGCTCGCGCTGTTCGCCCAGCACAAGATCGAGAAGCTGCCCCTCGTCGACGAGGGCGGACGACTGCGCGGCCTCATCACGGTCAAGGACTTCGACAAGAGCGAGCAGTACCCGAACGCCACGAAGGATGCCGAAGGCCGGCTGCGCGTCGGCGCCGCCATCGGGTTCTTCGGCGACGCGTGGGAGCGCGCGAGCGCGCTGCGCGACGCCGGCGTCGACGTGCTCGTCGTCGACACCGCGAACGGCGACTCCCGCGGAGTGCTCGAGATCATCGCGCGGCTCACGGCCGACCCGGCCTTCGCGCACATCGACGTCATCGGCGGCAACGTCGCGACCCGCACGGGCGCCCAGGCGCTCATCGACGCGGGCGCCGACGCCGTCAAGGTCGGCGTGGGCCCCGGCTCGATCTGCACGACGCGCGTCGTCGCCGGCGTGGGAGTGCCCCAGGTCACGGCGGTGTACGAGGCGTCGCTCGCCGCGCGCGAGGCGGGCATCCCGGTCATCGCCGACGGCGGCCTGCAGTACTCGGGCGACATCGCCAAGGCGCTCGTCGCGGGTGCCGACACCGTCATGCTCGGCTCGCTGCTCGCGGGAACCGACGAGAGCCCGGGCGACCTCATCTTCGTCAACGGCAAGCAGTTCAAGTCGTACCGCGGCATGGGCTCGCTCGGTGCCCTGCAGACCCGCGGCACGAAGACCTCGTACTCGCGCGACCGGTACTTCCAGGCCGACGTGCCGAGCGACGAGCAGCTCATCGCCGAGGGAATCGAGGGCCAGGTGCCCTACCGCGGGCCCGTAGGCTCGGTCGTCTACCAGCTGCTCGGCGGCCTGCGGCAGTCGATGTTCTACACGGGTGCGCGCACGATCCCCGAGCTCAAGCAGCGCGGCAAGTTCGTGCGCATCACGGCCGCGGGGCT
>NCEJ01000237.1:1342-3061 GCA_002280615.1 Micrococcales bacterium 32-70-13
CTCGCGGCCGAACGCCCTGCACGTCCGCCCCCGGAGGCGCGGGGCGCGCGGCGTCTCGGGCATGGTCGCGCCATGCCCGACCTCATCGCCGACGCACTCGCACACGCCGTCGTGGTCGCCGAGGTCGCCGACCCATCCCTCGCGCGGTCGCTCCACCGGGCGACGGCCCGAGGCGAGGTCGTGCGACTGATTCGCGGCGTCTACATTCCTCGCCCGGTGGTCGACGGGCTGAAGCCCTGGGATCGCGAACTGCTGCGCGTTCTCGCCGCCGCCACTCGCGGGCGCGTGCGGCAGCCGCTCTGCGGCGTGTCTGCGGCACGGGTCTGGGGTGTTCCGATTCTGGAGGACGAGTTCACTCCGGTCGTCGACGCGCTCGGGTGGGACGACCGCGCCACCCGGCGGACCTCCGATCTGCGCTACTGGGCCACCGCCGATGATGAGTACCGGGTCGTCGAGCATCGCGGCGCCGTCGTGACCGATCTGCCGCGGACGATCGTCGAGTTCAGCACCCGGTCGTCCTTCGCGCGGAGCGTTGCGGCGATCGACTGGGCCATCCGGGTGCGGCGTCGACCGGGGGAGCCGGGAACGAGCATCGACGAGATCCGCGAAGCGGCGGATGCTCTCGGCATGGTTCGAGGGAGGGCTCGGCTCGAGCGGGCGCTCGCGTTCGCCGATGGCCGCGCGGAGTCTCCGGGGGAGTCGTGGATGCGCGTGCTCATCCACCAGCTCGGCTTCGAGGTTCCCGACCTGCAGCATGAGTACCGGTTCGCCGATGGACGACGCTTCCGCTCCGACTTCCGGTGGTCGTCGATCCGGCTCGCGGGTGAGTTCGACGGGCAACTCAAGTACCGAGCCGGCGAAGCACGGGATGGTCGCAGTGTGGAGCAGGTCGTCATGCAGGAGAAGGAGCGCGAGGACGCCGTGCGGTCAGGCGGCGACGGGATGCTCCGCTGCGTGTGGGCGGACCTGCGAGATCCGCGCCTCTTGCGCGACAAGCTCGAGGCTGACGAGGTACCTCGGAGGGTGCGAGGCTCCCGCCCCGTACCGCTTGCGACACGTCGCACGCTCTGAAGCGTGCGACGTGTCGCTTTCCGTGCGAGGTGGATGGGCGACGGGCGACGTGCGAGCGCACGGGACGCGTGGCGGGGTGGACGGGCGGCGCGGGGCTACGCGCCTGCGCCCGCGAGCGGGGTCGGCACGCGGGCCCCCGGCGCGGGGCTACGCGCCTGCGCCCGCGAGCGGGGTCGGCACGCGGGCCCCCGTCCCGTGCGAGCGGATCACCGCGTGCGCGAGCTCGAGCGCGCGGCGGCCCGCCGAGGCGGGGACGGGCGGGGGCGAGCCCGCGCGCAGTGCCGTGAGCACGGCATCCAGGTGCCGGTCGAAGGTGCGCTCGAACGAGCGGGCCTCGTCGTCGAAGTAGCCGGGCCGCCAGACGCGCTCGGTCTCGTCGCCGACCGACTGCAGCGTCAGAGAGCGCACCGTGTCGTGGATGACCGCGCGCCCTGCGGTGCCGTTGAGCTCGACGCGCTGAGTGTCGGGATAGGCGTACGACGAGTCGTACGAGCCGAGCATGGTGCCGACGGCTCCCGAGGCGAACTCGAGCGCGATGGCCACCGTGGAGAAGGCCCCGTAGGTCATGGAGGTCATCTGCGCGGCCACCGAGCTGATCGGCCCGCACAGGTGCTCGAGCATGTCGAAGCCGTGGCACTGCGTCTCGAT
>NCEJ01000079.1 GCA_002280615.1 Micrococcales bacterium 32-70-13
CCGTGTACAGCCACCTCAGCTACGACCGCGTGCCGGGCGCCGAGATCATCGTCCGCCGCCCCGACATCCTCATCGTCGAAGGGCTCAACGTGCTGCAGCCGCCCGGCCCCGGCGCCTCGCTCGCCGTGAGCGACCTCTTCGACTTCACCATCTATGTGGATGCGCGCACGAGCGACATCGCCCAGTGGTACGAAGAGCGGTTCCTGGCCCTGCAGCGCGGCGCCTTCGCCGATCCGCGCAGCTACTTCCACCGCTACGCCTCGCTCACGCACGACGAAGCTGTGCTGAAGTCGCGCGAGATCTGGCGCGAGATCAACGAGCCCAACCTCGTGCAGAACATCCTTCCCACCCGCGCGCGCGCCTCGCTCGTGCTGCGCAAGGCGAGCGATCACACGGTCGAGACCGTGCTGCTGCGCAAGATCTGAGCGGTCAGGCCGCGAGCTGGTCGCGCACGACGGCAGCGAGTCGCTCGGCGACCTGCTGGGCGGTGCCCTGGTCGGCCGCCTCGACCATGACGCGCACCATCGGCTCGGTGCCGCTCGCTCGCAGCAACACGCGGCCGCTGTCACCCAGCTCCGCCTCTTCGGCGGCCACGGCCGCGGCGATGACGCCGTGCCCCTCGAGCGCCGTGCGGTCGACGCCGCGCACGTTGATGAGCACCTGCGGGAAAACCGTCATCACGTCGGCGAGCTCAGCGAGCGAGCGCCCCGAGCGCACCATCTCGGCGGCGAGCTGCAGGCCGGTCAGGATGCCGTCGCCCGTGGTGGCGTGCTCGCTCATGATGATGTGGCCCGACTGCTCGCCGCCGAGACTCAGGCCGTGCTCGGCGAGCGCCTCGAGCACATAGCGGTCGCCCACCTTCGTCTCGATCAGGCGCACACCGTGCTCGGCCATCGCGCGCTTGAGCCCGAGGTTGCTCATGACGGTCGCGACGAGCGTGTCGTCGGTGAGCTGGCCGCGCGCCTTCATCGACAAGGCGATGATCGCCATGATCTGGTCGCCGTCGGGTGGGTCGAACCGACGCCCTCGTTGATGTTGAGGCCATCGGGATCGCTGCCGATGACGGTGACGCGGGCCCCGGCATCGGAGAACACCTGTGGTGAGATGCCCGCGGCGGCGCCGTGGGCGCAGTCGATCACGACGTGCAGGCCCGCGAGCGACACGTCGAGGGTGCCGAGCAGGTGGAGCAGGTAGCGGTCCTCCGCGTCGGCGAAACGGCGGATGCGCCCGACGCCCGCACCCGTCGGCGCGAGCTTCTCGCCCGTCATCGCCTGCTCGATGCGGTCCTCGACCGCATCGGGGAGCTTCGTGCCGCCGAACGAGAAGAACTTGATGCCGTTGTCGGGCGCGGGGTTGTGCGAGGCCGAGATCATGACGCCGAAGTCGGCGCGGATATCGCCCACGAGGAAGGCTGCCGCCGGCGTGGGGATGACCCCGGCATCGAGCACATCGATGCCCGAGCTCGCGAGCCCCGCGGAGACGGCGGCCGTCAGGAACTGGCCGGAGACACGCGGGTCGCGCGCCACGATCGCGGTCGGGCGCTTGCCCTGCGCGCGCAGCTCGTCGGCGTGACGACCTTGCGTGAGCACTCGTGCAGCGGCCTGGGAGAGGCCGAGGGCGAGGTCAGCGGTGAGATCACCGTTGGCCAGCCCTCGGACCCCGTCCGTGCCGAACAATCGACCCATGGCGGAGCGCCTGGACCCTGTCGACTAGCGCTTCGAGTACTGAGGAGCCTTGCGGGCCTTCTTGAGACCAGCCTTCTTGCGCTCGATCACGCGCGCGTCGCGCGTCAGGAAGCCGGCCTTCTTGAGGGTCGGGCGGTTGTTCTCGCGGTCGATCTCGTTGAGCGCGCGCGCGATGGCGAGACGCAGCGCGCCCGCCTGGCCCGAGGGGCCCCCGCCCGTGATCCGCGCGATGACGTCGTAGGCGCCGCCGAGCTGCAGGATCGTGAAGGGGTCGTTGATGAGCTGCTGGTGCAGCTTGTTCGGGAAGTAGTCCTCGAGCGTGCGCCCGTTGACCTTGTAGGTGCCGGCGCCGGGGGTGATGCGCACGCGGGCGATGGCCTGCTTGCGACGACCCACGGCCTGGCCGCCGACCGAGAGGATGGCGCGGGGCGCCGCCGACGCGGCGGGCGCGGCCGACTCTGTCGTGTACGACTCGGGAGCCGAGTCCGGGGTGATGTCGTCGGTGTTCACTGCGCCGTTAGTGGTCATGTCTGCCACGATGCTGTTCCTTAGCGTCTTCGCGGCCGCTACTGGGCGACCTGGTCGAGGGTGTAGGTCGTCGGCTGCTGCGCAGCGTGCGGGTGCTCAGCGCCCGCGTAGACCTTGAGCTTCTTCATCTGGGCGCGGCCCAGGGAGTTCTTCGGCAGCATGCCGCGAATGGCCTTCTCGACGGCGCGCTCGGGGTTCTTCTCGAGCAGCTCCGAGTAGGAGGTGGCCGTGAGTCCGCCCGGGTAGCCCGAGTGGCGGTAGGCCTTCTTCTGCGCGAGCTTCGAGCCCGTGAGGGCGACCTTGGCGGCGTTGGTGATGATGACGAAGTCGCCCATGTCCATGTGCTGGGCGAAGGTCGGCTTGTGCTTGCCGCGCAGGAGGGCGGCGGCGTGGCTGGCGAGGCGGCCCAGGACGACATCGGTTGCGTCGATGACGACCCAGTTGCGCTGAACGTCAGCGGGAGTGGGGCTGAATGTGCGCGTCACAGTGCGTACTTTCGTGTCGAGTAGTTCGTGAATCCCGCTCCGGGGGGAGTTCGTTCTGCTTCAGACAGACCGAACGCCGCGGTGGAGGGCTCAACCGGATGACCGTCGGCGACGGGCACCAAGGGTCGAGCCTACCGGCACCGGGGTGCCCGGTCAATTCACCCGCTGTCCGTCCGATCAGTCCGAGGGGTCGGATGCCCGGCCGAGCGGTTCGCGACGCGCACGGGTCAGCTCGGCGCGCGCCCCGAGCTCGTCGTCGGGCGGGTACCCCACCTCGACGAGCGTGAGCCCCGTCGCCGCGACGACCGCGAAGGCGTTGGCCTTGACGGCGTCGGCGAGGATGCCGCTCAGCCGCTCGGGCTCCAGCCGGCCGAGCCCGACCGCGACGGCCGCGCCGACGAGCGCCCGCACCATGGAGTGGCAGAAGGCATCGGCCCGCACGCGAGCGACGAGCACGCCCTCGGCATCCCGCGTCCATCCGTAGTCGAGCAGGGTGCGGATTGTCGTGGCCCCCTCGCGCGGCTTGCAGAAGGCCGCGAAGTCGTGGAGTCCGGTGAGGCTCGCGGCAGCAGCATCCATCGCCGCCGCGTCGAGCTCGGCGTGGTGCCACAGGGTGTGGGTGCGCCGGCGCGGATCGCGGTGGCTCAGCGCGTCGGCGATGCGGTACTCGTAGCGGCGCCAGACGGGCGAGAAGCGGGCATCGAACCCGGCGGGGGCGAGCGACACCCGGTCGATCACGACGTCGGACGCCGTCGCGGCGACGATGCCGTTGAGGCGCCTCGCCACCGAGTGCTCGATCGAGCCGCCCCGGCGCGCCGAGGCGAGGCGGCGGTACTGCTCGGGGGTCAGGTCGATGTGCGCGACCTGCCCCGTCGCGTGCACCCCCGCGTCGGTGCGACCGGCGACGACGAGGCGCACCTCGAGCTCGGGGTCGCGCAGCAGCGTCGCGATCGCGGCGTCGAGCACGCCCTCGACCGTGCGGAGGCCCGGCTGGCGGCTCCACCCGGAGAAGGCCGTTCCGTCGTAGGCGAGGTCGAGCCGCAGTCGCACAGTCTCCACGGTCCCCGAGTCTAGAGCGCTCGGTTTGACCGCGAGCCCGAGGGGAGGGACCCTGGAAGCACCATGTCGGCCATCAGCACCAGCAGCGTCGCTCGCGATCGACTCCCGGGGCTCGACGGCCTGCGGGCGCTCGCCATCGTGCTCGTGCTGGCCTACCACCTGTTCCCCGGGCTCGCCCCAGGCGGCTTCATCGGCGTCGACGTGTTCCTCGTCGTCAGCGGGTACCTCATCACCGCCCTGCTGGTCGCCGAGCACCGTGCGAACGGCCGGGTCGCGATCCGCCGCTTCTGGGGGCGGCGGGCCCGGCGCCTGCTGCCGGCGCTCGTGGTCATGGTCGGCACGACGGCGGCGGTCGCCGCGGCTATCGGCGGCGACGTGCTCGTCGGCATCGGGTGGCAGCTCGCCGGGGTGCTGACGTTCAGCAGCAACTGGGTGTCGATCGCGCAGGGCTCGAGCTACCTCGACCAGACGAGCCCCGAGCTGTTCCGGCACGCCTGGTCGCTCGCGGTCGAGGAGCAGTTCTACCTGCTCTGGCCGCTCCTCGTCGTGCTGCTGCTCCTGCTGCCCCTCCGCGCACTGCGAATCGCCGTGCCGCTCGCCCTCGCCCTCGCCTCGGCGGTCGCCATGGCGATTCTCGCGGGCGACCCGGCGATCGACCCCGCCGCCGCCTCGGCCGCCTACCTATCGACGCTCACGCACGGGTTCGGCCTGCTGCTCGGGGCCGGGCTCGCCCTCGCGGTCGACCCGCTGCGCGCCGAGATCCCGACGCGCCGTGCGCCCGCCTGGGCGGCCGATCTCGGCGCGCTGCTCGCGGCCGGGGGTCTCGTCGCCCTCGCCGTGGCGCTCTCGATCGACGCCGCGATCACGTACCGCGGGGGCATCGTCGCCGCGACGCTGCTGACAGCCGTGCTCATCGTGTGCCTCGCGCATCCCGCCGGCGCCGCCGCCCGCATCGCGGATGCCCCGCTCCCCCGCTGGCTCGGTGAGCGCTCGTACGGTCTGTACCTGTGGCACTGGCCCGTGCTCATCCTGCTCGGTGCGGCCCTGCCGGCGATCGACCGGGTCGGCGAGCAGAGCTGGATGCTCGGGCTCGGGGCGCTCGCGATCGCCCTCGTGCTCGCGGCGCTCAGCCACCGGTTCGTCGAGCAGCCCGTGCGCACCCGACTGCTCGACGCCGCGCTGCGCGGTGAGGCGGCGTGGGCGCGGCCGCGACGTGTGGCGCTCGTCGCCGGGCTCGGTCTGCTGATCGCCGGCCTCGTCGCCAGCGGCACGGTCGCGGTGCTGCGGGCGCCCGCGCAGTCGCAAGCGGCCGCGTTCATCGCCGCGGGGCAGGCCGCGCTCGATGCCCCGCCTGCGCCCGCTGTCGCCGTGCCGCTGCGCGTGCCCCTGGCCGAGCGCGTGCCGGCCGAGGCGCCGGCCGTCCCGCTCCCCGGCGGCGATCAGATCGTGGCGGTCGGCGACTCGGTCATGCTCGCCGCGGCCCCGCAGCTGCAGGCGCGCTTCCCGGGCATCGCCATCGACGCTGCCGTGTCGCGCCAGATGCGGCAGGCGCCCGCCATCGTGGGTGCGCTCGCCGCGGCGGGGCAGCTGCGGCCGTTCGTCGTCATCGGGCTCGGAACGAACGGCCCGATCGACCCGGCGGTCCTGCACGAGCTGCGGGCGCTCATCGGGCCCGAGCGGTCGCTCGTTCTCGTGAGCGCGCAGGCGCCGCGCGGCTGGATCCCCGAGGTCAACGCTCACCTCTCGGCGTTCGCGGCGGACTACCGCGAGGTCGTGATCGCCGATTGGCGCGGGTCGATCGCGCCGCAGATCGACCTGCTCGCGCGCGACCAGGTGCACCCCGGGCCGGCGGGCGGGCGCATCTACACGGGCGCGGTCGAATCGGCTCTGCAGTACCTCGCCGAGCTGCCCCCGCCGATCGACTATGAGGCGAACCCCGAGCTGTACCGGCCCCGCTAGGCCGCGTCAGTAGCTGACGCGGTACGAGACGTCGCGCGCAGTCGGCGCGAAGCCCAGGCGCGTGTACACCCCGAGGGCACCCGTGGGGTTGTCGGCATCGACGTCGAGCACCGCCCGCTCGAGGTCCACCGCGCGGTAGGCAGCGAGCACCTCGTCGAGCAGCGCGCTCGCGAGCCCGCGGCCGCGCCACGCGCGCACCGTCCCGACGAGCGCGATGTAGCCCGATCGAGAGCCCTGGCGCTCCCAGTCGTCCTCGTTGACCTCGCTCACGACGAAGCCGACGACCGCGTCGCCCTCGAGCGCCACGCGGCTGAGGTCGCGGCGGAAGCTCGAGAGCCCCTGCATCGACTCCCAGCCCTCCCGGCTCGCGGGCTGGCTGCCCCAGTGGTCGGCGAAGGCCGCGTTCTTCGCGGCGCGCACGGCCTCGCTGAGCGAGCGGTCGAACGGCACCACCCGCACGCCGTCCGGCAGCGGGGCGGCGGGCGTCGGCTCGGCGAGGTCGGCCTCGAGGGTCGTGAAGTAGCGGGCGGGTTCGAATCCCGCGTGCTGCAGCAGGCGGCCGTGCTCGGGCGCGCGGTCGGCGGCGTAGCTGAGCACCCAGGCCGGCAGAGGGGTCTGCTGCACGGATAGGTGACATCTGACATGGCTTGCCCGAGGGGGTGGGCCTGGAAGGATGCCGTCGTGCCTAAGCCCTATCCGAAAGAGTTCCGCGATGACGTTGTGCGCGTCGC
>NCEJ01000080.1 GCA_002280615.1 Micrococcales bacterium 32-70-13
CATCCACAAGGCCATCCTCTCCGGCCTCCTCTCCCACATCGGCCTGAAAGACACCGCCAAGCGCGACTACCTCGGCGCGCGCCAGCGCCGCTTCGTGCTGTACCCGGGCTCGGGCCTCGCGAAGAAGCAGCCCGACGCCGTCATGGCCGCTGAGCTCGTCGAGACCAGTCGGCTGTTCGCGCGCACCGTCGCCGTCATCGACCCGGCGTGGGCCGAGCCGCTCGCGGGCGACCTTGCCAAGCGCCAGTACAGCGAGCCCCGGTGGGAGAAGCGCCAGGGCGCCGCGGTCCTCGACGAGAAGGTGACGCTGTTCGGCGTGCCGATCATCCCGCGCCGGCGCGCGCAGCTGAGCCGCATCGACCCGGCGCTCGCGCGCGAGCTGTTCATCCGCCACGCGCTCGTCGAGGGCGAGTGGGATACCTCCCGACTCGACAAGCGCCTCACCGCCTTCCTGCGTGACAACGCTCGCGTGCGCCGCGAGCTCGAGCAGCTCGAAGAGCGCAGTCGCCGCCGCGACATCCTGCTCGATGACGAGAAGATCGTGGAGTTCTTCGAGCAGCGCATCCCCGCGGACGTCACCGACGTGCGCCGCTTCGAGCGCTGGTGGCGGGATGCCCTGCGCGAGCATCCCGAAACCCTCACCCTCACGCGCGACGACCTCGTCGAGGCCGAGCAGCTTCCGGCCGACGACGGTTCGTACCCGACGCGGCTCACCCTCGGCGATCAGACGCTCAGTGTCGGGTATCGCTTCGAGCCCGGTGCCGCCGACGACGGCGTCACCGTCACCGTGCCGCTGCCGCTGCTGCCCCGGCTCGACACGGCGGGATTCGACTGGCTCGTTCCGGGGCTGCGGCTCGAGCTCGTGACCGCGCTGCTCAAGACGCTGCCGAAGGCGATTCGCCGCAACGTCGTGCCCGCGGCCGACTGGGCCGCTCGACTCTTGGCCGCGGTGCCGCCCGGGGCCGACCTGCGCGAGCTCTCGATCACCGAGTTCCTCGCCACCGAGATCCGCCGCCAGACCTTCACGCCCGTCGACCCCGACGACTTCGACCTCGACCGCCTGCCCCCGCACTTGCGCATGGGCTACGCGGTCGTCGACGAGCGCGGCAGCAAGCTCGCGCGCGGCACCGACCTCACGGCCCTGCAGCAGAAGCTGCGCGAGCGCACGCGCGACTCGGTCGCGAAAGTCGCCAGCGCCGCGGCGAAGAGCCCGATCGAGCGCGGCGGCATCACGGTGTGGGACGACACCATCGGCACGGGATCGGGGGGCGACGGTGGTGCCGGCGGCACCCTGCCCCGCCAGCTCGACATGCGCCGCGGCGAGACGACGATTCGCGCGTACCCCGCGCTCGTCGACGAGGGCGGCTCGGTGGCGATCCGGCTGCAGACCTCGGTCGCCGACCAGGTGGCCGCGCACCGTGCGGGAGTTCGCCGGCTCGTGCAGCTGGGGGTTCCGTCGCCGCTCGCGTACATCCAGGAGCACCTGACGAGTGCCGAGAAGCTCAGCCTCGGCGCCTCGCCCTACCGCTCGACGGCCGCGCTCATCGACGATTCGCTGCGTGCCGTGATCGACGCCGAGCTCTCTGATGGCCCGGATGCTCTCCCCTGGTCTCGCGAGCAGTTCGAGTCCCTGCGCGACCGCGTCAACGCCGGCCTGCCCGACCGCCTGTTCGGCATCGTCGCGACGACGGCGGCCGTGCTGGCGGCGGCGCGCGAGGTCGACGTGCTCATCGGGCGCAGCTCGAGTCTGCAGTTGATGGCGCCGCTCGCCGACGCGCGCGAGCAGCTCAACGCCCTCGTGCACGACGGATTCATCGGACGCACGGGCCTCGCCCGCCTCCCGCGACTCGTCGTCTACTTGCGCGGCATCAGCCACCGCGTCGAGCGCCTCGCCGACAATCTCGGCCGCGACCGCGCGTGGATGCTCGAGGTGCAGCAGGCCGTGGAGCTCTACACCGCGGCGGGCGGCACGCTGCCCGTCGCCGCAGACCCCGAGCCGCGCATCCGCGAGGCCCGCTGGATGCTCGAAGAGCTGCGCCTCTCTCTCTTCGCGCAGCCGCTCGGCGCGCAGGGCCCGATCTCGGTGCAGCGCATCCGCAAGCAGCTCGCGAGCTAGGCACGAGAGGCTGCTAACCCCCGAAGAGTTCGGGAGGGGTCTGGGTGCAGAGGCGGTTGATTCTGTCCCACTCTTCCTGCGAGCTGGCAGCCTCCGCGACCAGACGGTACGGCGCCCATGACCCCGGCTGACCATACGTCGAGATGAAGGTCTGCCTGCTCGGCGGTTCGGGCACCTCGTACCCCTCAGCCTCGAGGCACGGCGTCATGACGGTGGTGTAGTAGTCGTAGAGGTACCGGATCTGGTCTTCGACGAGCGGAATCATCTCCCGCGGATTGATCGGATACTCCACCGAACACACGTAGTAGGCCACCGCATAGGGCTCCTCCTGGCCGAACGGGGGCGCCGTACTCAGCCCGCCACCCTCCGCAATGGCCAGGTAACCCTGAGCGGTGAGGCAATCAGCCATCGCGGTCGGCCACTCTTCAAGGCTCACAAGCCTGACACGCTCGACCTCAGGAACCTCGGCGTCGGGAAAGTCGAGAAGCAAAGCGTCGAGAGCACGCTGATTGTCTGCCGCCGTCTGCGCCTCGAGATCTGCGGCCGAATAGTCGGGCAGGTCGGGAGGGCGGAGCGCAGCGGCGCAACTCGTGAGAGTGAGGGCGAGAGCTGCGAGTGACAGAGTTATTCCAGCGAAGTACCTGAACCCATCAACTCGCAACTCACGCCCCCTCAGTCTTGTTGGTCAACATCTCTTGGCGGGGGCCCTAGTAGCAACCGATGCTCGCCCACGAGAGGTAGAAACCGTCAACGTAGTTCGGCCCAGGAGCGGAGTAGAGACCCCAGTATCGAGTCTTGGTCGTGTATGTCGATCCGTGCTGGATGGTGAACAGGTTAGCCCCGCCGCCAGTTCCAATCGTGTGGACAGTGGAGTATTTCGCATTGCTGACAGTCTTGACCAACTTCGGGGAACACCGAATGTCTGATGTCAAGGAGATCGTCACTGCATTCGCCGGCACAGCCGACGACAGGGCGAAGAGCCCAGCGAGGACTATTGCGAACAGTGCTTTATGGGAGCGGTTCATTGATTTCCCTTCTGAGTGATCATTGACTTTCGTCAACAGTTCGAAAGCTAGTCCTGGGGATAAAATTAAGCAAGACTCGCATCAGTTGTGAACCCAAACCCGCAAGATCTCGTGTTTACTGCGTTGAGGAGACGCGTGAGGGCACGGCCAAGGGTTTGGCAGCGACTGGCGTCGCGCAAGCGTCCGCTGACAGGAGCAACATGAGCGACCTAGAACGAACCCCTCGCAGGTGGGTTCGGCTTCTCGCGATCGGCACGGGCGTACTGGTGGCGGGCGCGGCGATCGGCTGGGCATCCGCCACGGTGCTGACACCCCCGCAAGACGTACTCGCCTCGACCGCGTTCACGACCGCCGAAGTCGTCACGGGTGAGGTGGGGTCAAGCATCATGCTCAACACCGTCGCCGAGTGGACTCCGACTCCCGTTGGCTCCAACCTTGCAGGCGGCACCGTCACCACCGTCGATATCGCCGCGGGGGCCGAGGTCACTCCCGGCACGACGCTGTACTCGGTCAACCTGCGACCTGTCGTCGTCGCGCAGGGCGCGATTCCCGCGTTTCGCGCCCTCTCAAGCGGGGCGACCGGGCAAGACGTAGCGCAGCTGCAAACGATGCTGACCGCACTGGGCCACTACAGTGGCGCCATCGATGGTCAGTTCCGGTGGTCGACCACTGCTTCCGTACGCGCGTGGCAGAAGTCGCTCGGCTTGCCGCAAGACGGTGTCGTGCAGGCTGGCGACATCATCTACGTGCCGAGCCTGCCCACGCGCGTGGCTCTCGACACCGAGGTTGTGGCGCGAGGAGCGGCGCTGAGCGGCGGCGAGCCGGTCGTGCAGGGACTCGGCGCATCCCCCTCGTTTTTCGTACCGGTCACCGACGCGCAAGCGAGCCTCATGCCCACGGGCACCCGCGTCGAGATCACGAGCCCCGAGGGATCAGCCTGGGAAGGGTTTGTGGTCGACCGCGTCACCGATGAGAACAACGGCATCCGCGTGTTGCTGTCGGGTGCAGAAGGGGCCGCGATCTGCGCTGACGAGTGCGCGCAGGTGCCGGTCACGGGTCAGTCGTTCTTGAGCTCACGCATCGTCATCGTCGAGAGCGTGACGGGCCTCACTGTGCCCAGCGCGGCGCTGCTGTCGAAGGCCGATGGCTCGATCGTCGTGATCGACAGCGAGGGCATCGAGTACGCGGTGACCGTGGTGACGAGCGCCCGTGGCATCTCGATCATCGAAGGCGTAGACGCCGGCACTCGCGTGCGCGTTCCCGCCACCGAGGGCTGAGCGTGATCGAGGCACGCGGCATCACGTTCGGCTACGACCGCGACGCGCCCATCCTCACCGACTGGTCGGCACGCTTCGACGCGGGCGAAGTGGTCGCCGTCACCGGCCCATCCGGCCGTGGCAAGTCGACGCTGCTTTACCTGCTGGGCCTCATGCTCAAACCCGGCGACGGCGACGTGCTCATCGAGGGCGACAGCGTCGCTGGCCTCGGCGACGCGCAGCGGGCGCACCTGCGCGCCTCCCTGTTCGGGTTCGTGTTTCAGGATGCTGCGCTCGACCCCACACGAACCGTCATCGACAACGTGGTCGAGACCGCCCTCTATCGGGGCGAACCGCGCGCCGATGCCCAGGCTCGCGCCCGCGAGCTCATGGCCCAGTTCGGCGTGGAGCTGCGCGCGAACGCCAAACCCGGGCAGGTATCCGGCGGTCAAGCGCAACGCATCGCGCTGTGTCGGGCGCTGCTGAACGACCCGCGCATCCTGCTCGCCGACGAACCCACCGGCAACCTCGACCCGGCCTCGGCCGACATCGTGGTCGACGCGTTCCACGCTCAAGCGCACTCGGGTGCCACGGTCATCGTCGTCACCCACGACCCGGCACTCGTCGCCCGCTGCGACCGGAGGGTCGAACTGTGACCCGTCGCCTGCGCACGGCACGCTGGATGGCCGTAGTTCGCGAAGCCCTCGCGACCTCGTGGGCGCAACCCGTCGCCTCGGTGGTGACGATCATCATGGTCGCGGGCATGTGCGCGACCGTGCTGCTCACCACGGGCCGCACGGTCGGGGCCGAGCAAGCAGTCATCAGCTCGATCGACTCCGCCGGCACCCGCTCGATCATCGTGCGCGCCGAACCCGCCTCGGGTCTCGACGCCACCGTTCTTGACCGCCTCGCGAGCCTCGATGGCATCGAGTGGGCCGGAGCGTTCGGCGCCGCAAGCGACGTGCAGAACGCCGCGTTCGACGACGCCACGCGCGTACCGGTGCGCACCGTGTGGGCCGCTGACCTCACCGCGCTCGGCATACCGGCGACCTCGGCGATCGAGAATCGGTCGGCCTGGGCATCCGCCGCCGCTCTCGACGCGCTCGGGATGCCCGACGCGGTCGGCGGGGTCACGGCGGTCAGCGGGGGCGAGTACGCGATCATGGGCCGCATCGACGTGCCTGACTACCTGCGATTTCTCGAGCCGCTCGTGATGATCCCGCAAACACCGGAGACTCCAG
>NCEJ01000238.1 GCA_002280615.1 Micrococcales bacterium 32-70-13
CGCCTGCGCGACCGCGAGGCCGTACCCGGGCACGACGATGACGCGCTGCGCGTAGCCGAGCAGGATGGCGACGTCCTCCGCGCTCGAGCTGCGCACGGGGCGGTCGCTCTGCGCGGTCGAGCCGGCGGTCGACCCGCCGCGGAACGCGCCGAACAGGGTGCCCGTCACGCTGCGGCCCATTGCCGAGGCCATGGCCCGCGTGAGGATGGTGCCGGATGCCCCCACGAGGGTGCCCGCGACGAGCAGCAGGGTGTTGCCGAGCACGAGGCCGGAGGCCGCCACCGTGAGGCCGGTGAAGGCGTTGAGCAGCGAGATGACGATCGGTACGTCGGCCCCGCCGACCGGCAGCACGACGAGCACACCGAGTGCGGTGCCGAGCGCGAGCAGCACGTAGGCCGCAGTCGCGTCGGCCGTCAGCACGAGCCACACGGCGCTCGCGAGCGAACCGAGCGCGACGAGCGTGATGACGACGGGAGCGCCCGGGAAGACGATCGGGCGGGTCGGCATGAGCTCCTGCAGCTTGGCGAACGTGATCGCCGAGCCGGAGAACGACACCGCACCGACGAGCACCGTGAACGCCACGGCGATGACCGCGCCGAGCTCGTCGGCGACGAGCGGCAGCTCGAGCAGGGCGACGAGGGCCGCGGCACCGCCGCCGACGCCGTTGAACAGGGCGACGAGCTGCGGCATCTGCGTCATCTTGACCAGGCGCGACGCGGGCACGGCGATGAGCGTGCCGACCGCGATGACGCCGAGGATGAGCGCGATGTTGTCGAGCTCGGTCGAGAGGAACACGACGACCATGGCCAGCAGGGCGCCGAACGCGCCGATGAGGTTGCCGCGCCGCGCCGACTTCGGCGAGCTGAGGCCCTTGAGGGCGAGGATGAAGCAGACGGCCGCGACCAGGTACAGCAGTGCGGTCCACTCGGGGCTGAGCACGATCACTTCGACTCCTCGCGATCCTTCGCGACGGCGGGCTTGCGGCCGCCGAACATCTCGAGCATGCGGTCGGTGACGACGAAGCCGCCGACCAGGTTGACGGTCGCGAGCAGCACCGCGATGAGGGCGACGACGAGCACCGGGATGCTCTCCGCCTGCCCGGCGACGATGACGGCTCCGACGAGGATGATGCCGTGGATGGCATTGGCGCCCGACATGAGCGGGGTGTGCAGGGTGCTCGACACCTTCGAGACGACCTCGAAGCCGACGAACACCGACAGCACGAAGAATGTCAGCAG
>NCEJ01000081.1 GCA_002280615.1 Micrococcales bacterium 32-70-13
CTCGTGGCGCCCGACTGGGTGCCCTGGGCCGACCGGCTCGAGGACTACCTGGCGCAGCAGGCCCTGGAGGGCGAGCTCGCGGGCGACGACGGCGATTCCGACGACGACGACGACGGCCACTCCGACGACGACGACCTCGACGACGACTCCGACGAGCTCGACGACGACGCGCGCGAGATCGACGGCGGCCACCTCGCCGACGATGAGGCGGATGCCCTCGACGACCACCTCGACGAGCACGACCTGCACGGCGACGACGGCGACGACGTGTTCGATGGCGTCGACATCGACCTGCACCTCGACGACGAGCCGCACGCGCCGTAGCCCGCGGGGGCGGCTAGGGGCGGCGGCGACTTGAGACGAGCAGCCCGGCGACGCCGAGCACGAGCCCGACGGCGATCGTCGTGAGCACGCGGGCGGGGTCGAACGGGGTGGGGGCGGAGAGCATCCCGAGCACGACCGCGAGGCCGATGAGCCAGCCGCCCAGGCCGATCGCGAACGCCAAGGAGTCGTTCGTGACCGCCGGTTCGGGCTGCGGTCGGCGCTCGTCGTGCGGAACGTAGAGCCTCATGCGGCTCAGTCTGGCAGGGTCGCGGCGCGCGGGCGACCCCGGAGACTCAGCTGGCGAGCGCCTCGAGCACGAAGTCGATGCAGCGCGTGAGCTGGCGCACGTCGTCGGGCTCGATGGCCACGAAGGTCGCGATGCGCAGCTGGTTGCGACCCAGCTTGCGGTAGGGCTCGGTGTCGACGATGCCGTTGGCGCGCAGCACGGCCGCGACCCGGGCGGCATCGACCGAGTCGTCGAAATCGATCGTCACGACGACGGGCGAGCGGTGCGCGGGGTCGGCCACGAAGGGCGTCGCCAACTCGTGCGCCGAGGCCCAGTCGTAGAGGTGCGTCGAGCTCTCGGCCGTGCGGGCGGCCGCCCAGGCGAGGCCGCCCGAGGCGTTCATCCACCGCAGCTGGCTGTCGAGCAGCACGAGCGTGGCGAGCGCGGGGGTGTTGAGCGTCTGGTTGAGGCGCGAGTTGTCGATCGCCGCCGTGAGCGAGAGGAACGGCGGGATGTACCGGTCGGTCGCGGCGATCGCGGAGGCGCGCTCGATCGCCGCGGGGCTCATGAGCGCGAACCACAGGCCGCCGTCGCCCGCGAAGTTCTTCTGCGGGGCGAAGTAGTAGACGTCGGTCTCGGCCACATCGAAATCGATGCCGCCGGCGGCGCTCGTGGCGTCGACGACGGTGAGCGCATCCGGAGCGCTGCCGAACCGCCGCACGGGCACGCTGACGCCCGTCGAGGTCTCGTTGTGCGGGTAGGCGTACACGTCGATGCCGTCGACGACCTCGAGCTCGCCCCGGGTGCCGCCGGGGGTCTGCACGACGTGCGGCGTCTCGAGCCACGGCGCCGAGGCCGAGGCGACGAACTTCGAGCCGAACTCGCCGAAGTCGAGGTGCGCGCTGCGGCGCGTGATGAGGCCCGCGGCGGCGACATCCCAGAACGCCGTCGAGCCGCCGTTGCCGAGCACGACCTCGTAGCCGTCGGGCAGGCGGAACAGCTCGGAGAGCCCGGCGCGCACGCTGCCGACGAGGTTCTTGACCGGCGCCTGCCGGTGCGAGGTGCCCAGGATGCTCGCGGCGGCCGCGAGATCGGCCAGCTGCTCGTTCCGCACCTTGGAGGGCCCGCATCCGAAGCGCCCGTCGGCGGGAAGCAGCTCGGCGGGGATCGTGATGTCGGCCATACGCCCATGGTACCGAGCGCGCGCGGGCCGCTCGGCCGGGTCGTTTAGGCTAGGCATGCCTGATCAGCGCGATGAGAGAGGATGCGCCGTGACCGACCTCGTCGACACCACCGAAATGTACCTGCGCACGATCCTCGACCTCGAGGAGGAGCAGATCACGGCGCTGCGCGCCCGCATCAGCGAGCGCCTCGGGCACTCGGGCCCGACCGTGTCGCAGACGATCTCGCGCATGGAGCGCGACGGCCTCGTGCGCGTCGAGGGCGACCGGCACCTCGAGTTGACCGACGAGGGCCGCGCCAAGGCCATCGCCGTCATGCGCAAGCACCGGCTCGCCGAGCGCCTGCTCGCCGACGTCATCGGCCTCGACTGGGCTTTCGTGCATGACGAGGCCTGCCGATGGGAGCACGTCATGAGCGAGCAGGTCGAGCGCCGCATCCTCGAGCTGCTCGGCGACCCCACCGAGTCGCCCTACGGCAACCCCATCCCGGGTCTCGAGCACCTCGGCGGCTCGGCCGCGAACGCGTTCCTCGACGGGGTCATCTCGCTCACCCACGCCGCCGCGGCGGGGGTGCGCTCCGGCACGATCCGGCGCCTCTCCGAGCCCGTGCAGGTCGACCCCGACCTGCTGCACCAGCTGCGCGAAGCGGGAGTCGTGCCGGGCGCCGAGGCGCGCATCCGCCCCGAACCGAACGGCTACGTGAGCATCGAGATCGTCGGCCAGGCCGAGGGCATCGACCTGCCGAGCGAGATCGCGCAGCACATCTACGTTGCTGAGTGACGCCTGACCACTAGATGTAGTCGGGCGCGCCGTTTTGTCACGAATCGGTAACCTCGCGTACACTCGCACAGTTGCCCGGCCACACCCAACCGGTCGGCGACTCTGACGCAGGATGCTTCGCACGCCCGTCTCCTGCATCGGACCGTGTACAACACGAAAGCGGACGGGCCACGCGATGTGAGTGGCGAAGCGCAGGAGGTCTCTCTCTTGGATCACAGCTCCACCACCCGCACCACCTGGCGCCGCACGGCTCTCAATCTCGGCGCCATGACCGCGGCGACGGCCATCATCGCCACCCTCGCTCTCCCCGGAACGGGCATCGCCCCGCCGGCCAACGCCGAGAGCAACGCGAGCGCCGAGGCGATCGCGCAGCTGCAGGCCACCGAGACGCAGCAGATCGAGCAGCCGGCACTGTCGGCCCTCGCCGCCGCCTCGGTCGACGCGTCGCGTGGCGACTTCACCGCGACGAGCGCCGCCGAGGTGCGCCGCGTGCAGCTGGCCGCCGCGGCCGCCGCACGCGCCGCGGCGTGGAGCGGCCCGCGCGTCTCCGACTTCCTCGCCAACCCTCCGTACCCCAACTTCAGCCTCGACCAGGTCGTGCAGGTCGCCCTGCAGTACCAGGGCGTGCCGTACCTGTTCGGCGGCTCGACGCCGGCCGGCTTCGACTGCTCGGGCTACGTGCAGTACGTGTACGCGCAGTTCGGCATCGGACTGCCGCACAGCGTGCGCGGCCAGGCCGCCATCGGAACCCCGATTGCGCGTGAGGATGCTCAGCCCGGCGACGTCATCATCTTCAACAACATGTCGCACAGCGGGTTCTACATGGGCGGCGGGCAGATTCTCGACGCCCCCGTGCCCGGCCAGTCCATCAGGGTTCGCCCGCTCTGGACCGACGCGTACTACATCGTGCGCTTCGGCATCTAGCCTTCACCCGTTTGTCACGGTTTCTGGGTTAGCCTCTCTTTGTGGTGCCGCACGGGCACCCGAGGAGAGGCCATGACCGAGCGACGCGACATCCAAACCGTGGATGCGCGCGCCGTCTTCCGCATAGCCGCCCGCGCCCGCTGGATCGCGCCCTGTCGCGGTCTGGCCGAGCTGAGCACTGTCGTCTAGACGACAGTGCTTTTTTTGTGCCCGTGAGGGCAGAGCGCGAGCCTCGACCCGTGAAGCTCCACGACCCGAAGTGAACGCCCGCAGGCCATGCGGGCCCGTTCGACAGGAGCCGTGAATGCGCACTCTCGTTCTCAACGCGGGCTACGAGCCCCTCGCCGTCGTGTCGTTCCGCCGAGCTCTCGTGCTCGTGATGAACGAGAAGGCGACCGTGCTCGCCTCCGATGGCGAGCATCCGGTGTTCGGTATCGAGGGCCGCTGGGATCGCCCGAGCGTCATCGTGCTGCGCCGCTACGTGCGCGTGCCGCACACCCGCCAAGTGCCGCTCACGCGGCGCGGCGTGCTTCGGCGCGACGGCAACCGCTGCGCCTACTGTGGCGGCACGGCGACGACGATCGATCACGTCATGCCGCGCTCGCGCGGCGGCGCGGACACGTGGGAGAACCTCGTCGCCTGCTGCTTGAAGTGCAACAACGTCAAGGGCGACCGCACGCCGGCCGAGATGCGCTGGCAGCTGCGGGTGGTGCCGAAGGCGCCGCACGGCACGGCGTGGCTCGTGCGCGGCATCGAGCGGCCGCAGCCCGACTGGAACGAGTACCTCGCACCGCTCGCCGCCTAGGTGCGGGTCAGCGCGCGGCGAGCATGCCGCGCAGCGCGTCGACCTGGCGCTGCACGAAGTCGCGCGAGACCCCGGCGGTCGGCTCGCTCGCGTCGAACCCGTGGTACGCGCCCGGGATGACGTGCAGCTCGCACTCCACGCCCGCCTCGGTGAGCCGCCGCGCGTATTCCACAACTTCGGAGTGGAAGAGGTCGAGGGTGCCGACGCCGATCCACGCCGCGGGTAGGCCGCTGAGGTCGGTGCGGCGCGCCGGCACCGCGCGCTCGAGGGTCGCGGCGTCGAGGGGCGTGGCGGCGGGACCGGCCGTGCCCGCGCCGAGGTACATGCCCCAGCCCAGGCGGTTGCTGGGGCCGTTCCAGAGCCGCAGCTTGCGCGGGTGGGCGGCCGCGGGCGAGTCGGTGCGGTCATCCAGCATCGGATACGCCAGCACCTGACCGGCCAGCGCGATCTCGCCGCGGTCGCGGGCGAGCAGGGCGAGGGATGCGGCGAGCCCGCCTCCGGCGCTCTCGCCGATCACGGCGATGCGTTTCGGGTCGACATCGGGTTGCGCGGCCAGCCACTGCAGGGCGGCGGAGGCGTCGTCGAGCGGGGTCGGGTAGGGGTGCTCGGGCGGCATGCGGTAGTCGACGCTCGCGGCGATCAGGTCCAGCTCGTCGGCGAGGCGCCGGCACAGCGGGTCGCCCTGCGTAGCCGAGCCGATGATGAGGCCGCCGCCGTGCAGGTGCAGCACGGCCGGGCGGCGTTCGCCAGCATCCATCACGGCGGGGCGGTGCACGCGCAGCGTGACTCTGTCGCCCAGGTCGACGAGCTCGCCGCCCTTCGGCGGGCGCCCGCGGCCGATGCGTGTGAGCGCGCGCAGTACCCGGCGATTGCCCCGCGTGGCCGAGGTCGGCGGCATGAAGCGCGCGCGCGTGAGGTCGGGGTGGAAGGCGGGGGAGTCGTCGTTGACCATGCTCTGAATCTAGTTCGCCGCGGGGCTACCCTGGCCGCATGCCGGTGAGTCGTTTCGAGGGGCCGTTGACGGGAGGGCATCCGAACTCGCTCGGCAACACCGTGAGCGTCGTCGACGAGGTGCTCGCCGATCGGGGCCTGCTCGCCGAGCTCATGGCCTGCTACCGCAGCGAGGATGCCGTGGTGCGGCTGCGGGTGTCGAGCGCGGTGAAGCGCGTGGCGCAGCAGCGGCCCGAGTGGGTGGCCGCCCACCTCGACGACCTGCTCGGCTGGGTCGCCCAGATCGACCAGGCCTCGACCAAGTGGACGCTCTCGATTCTCTTCGTGCTGCTCGACGCCCACATGACCCTGCCGCAGCGCAATGCGGCCATCGCCCTCATGCAGGCGAACCTGCACTTC
>NCEJ01000239.1 GCA_002280615.1 Micrococcales bacterium 32-70-13
CCGTGGATCCCGACGCTCAAGTACCGCTGGGTGCGCATCCGCCCCACGGAGGTCGCGGGGAGGAAATTCACCCTCGGTCCGGAGCCCGCGCGGCTCTAGGCTGACCGTGACACGGGCGAACAATGCTCGTGACCACCTCTCCCGAAAGCAGGAACCCCCATGGCCGCACCCACCGCAGCCCCCTCCCCCGTCGTGCTCGAGCGCGGCATGGTCATCGCCTCGGCGATCTCGGCGATCGCGCTCGGCATCGCCGCCCTGGTCTGGCCCGGTGCCACCCTCGTGACGGTCGCGCTGCTGTTCGGCGCCTACCTCGTCGTGAGCGGCATCTTCCGGCTCGTTGTGGCCTTCACGAGCGACACGCTCAGCACGGGTGTGCGCTGGCTCGTCGGCATCATGGGCGTGTTCATCATCGTCGCGGGCATCATCGCCCTCAACAACCTCGCGCAGTCGCTGCTCGTGCTCGCCTTCGTGATCGGCTTCGGCTGGATCTTCGACGGCATCGCCGCGATCGCCGGCGGCGTGACGGGCCGCACGGCGCTGCCCCGCTGGCTCGCGATCGTCTCGGGTCTCATCTCGATCATCGGCGGCATCGTCGTCTTCACGCTGCCGGGAGTCGCGATCGTCACGTTCGTGCTCTTCGGCGGCTGGATCCTCATCGCGATCGGCGTCGCGACGCTCTTCTCGCTGCCGCCCAAGAAGGGTGCCGAGAGCGCGACCCCGGTGGAGACCGCTTCCGCCTAGCTAGCTGTCGAGGGCCCCACGCACGATGGAATCTCCGGAGTGCGTGGGGTCGCCGTCGAGCGGCTCGGCACTGATGTCGACGACCGAGAACTCGGCGAGGTCGACCGAGGCGGGCACGATGAACTGCCCCGAGCTGCCGGTCAGCAGGCCGAGGCTGATGAGCCCCTCGACGTCCTCCGTCAGCAGCCAGACCTCGCGCACGAGGCCCTCGCCGACCGCGGCGTCGAGCGACACCGTCACGACGCGCTCGCCGTCGGCGCGCTCGGCGATGGTCGCCTGACCGGTGGCCGCGGGCCAGGCGGGCAGGGCATCCAGCTGGGCGGCCGCGACGAATTGCCCCGCGTCGCGCGGAGCCGCGGCGCCCCACCAGAGCACGCCCCCGGCCACGAGAGCGGCAGCGGCCGCCGAGGCGGCGATCGGCACGATGAGGCGGCGGATGCCCGACCGGCGCTCGCGCGCCGTGGCGAGCGACACGACCGGCGC
>NCEJ01000240.1 GCA_002280615.1 Micrococcales bacterium 32-70-13
GGCTCGGCGTCTTTTCCGGCCTGGATGACCTCGCCGTGGCTGAGCGGTTCGGGCGAGATCCCCGCCGCGAGGTTGGTGATGAGCGAGAGGCCCAGCACCTCCATGCCGGCCTGGCGGGCCGCGATCGCCTCGAGCGCGGTCGACATGCCGACGATGTGGCCGCCCATGGTCTTCGCCATCTGCACCTCGGCCGGGGTCTCGTAGTGCGGGCCGCGGAACTGCACGTAGACGCCCTCGTCGAGGCTCGGGTCGACGGTGTGCGCGAGGGCGCGCAGGCGGGCCGAGTAGAGGTCGGTGAGGTCGATGAACGTGGCGCCCTCGAGCGGCGAGTTGGCCGTGAGGTTGAGGTGGTCGCTGATGAGCACGGGCGTGCCGGGGGTCCAGTGATCCTTGATGCCGCCCGCGCCGTTGGTGAGGATCATGACGGATGCCCCCGCCGCTGCCGCGGTGCGCACCGAGTGCACCACCCGCCGCACGCCGTGGTTCTCGTAGTAGTGGGTGCGGGCGCCGATGACGAGCGCGCGCTTGCCGCTCGGCAGCAGGATCGAGCGCAGCGTGCCGACGTGCCCCTCGAGCGCGGGCTTGCTGAAGCCCGCGATCTCGGTCGCGGCGATCGTGTGCGTCGTCTCGCCGATGAGGTCGGCGGCCTTGGCCCAGCCCGATCCGAGGGTGAGGGCGATGTCGTGGCGCTCGACGCCCGTGCGCTCGGCCAGCTGGGCGGCGGCCTCGGCCGCGATCGCGAAGGGGTCGGCGTGGGGGTCGTCGAGAGGGTTCACAGCGGTGTGGCTCATGACCGCCAGCCTACTGAGCGGGCCCGAGCCGGGCATCCGCGCATCAGCGCAGGCGGCCGTGCGCTGACAGAATGGACCCCATGACCACCCTCTTCGACCGCCAGCACCGCATCGCCGTTCTCGGGGGCGGCCCCGGCGGCTACGAGGCGGCGCTCGCCGCGGCCCAGCTCGGGGCCGACGTCACCCTCGTCGAGCGCGTCGGGGTGGGCGGTTCGGCCGTGCTCACCGACGTCGTGCCCTCGAAGACCCTCATCGCGACGGCCGAGGCGGCCGGCGCCATCCAGGGCGCGGGCGACCTCGGCGTGCAGTTCTTCGCGCGCGGCGAGAGCGGCCGCGCCGTCAAGCCCGAGGTCGCCGTGAACCTCGCCCAGGTCAACAAGCGCCTGCTGCGCCTCGCGCAGGAGCAGAGCGACGACATGCGCGAGCAGCTG
>NCEJ01000241.1 GCA_002280615.1 Micrococcales bacterium 32-70-13
GGTGCCGTCGTCGAGCAGCGGCGAGATCTTCGGCAGCTCGTCGAGCGAGTTGATGCCGAGCTGCACGAGCAGCAGGTCGGTGGTCTCGTAGTGGATGGCACCGGTCTCGCTGTCGGTGAAGGCCTCGGTGATGAGGCCGCGACCGAGCAGCGTGCGCACGACCGAGTCGACGTTGACGGCGCGGATCGACGCGATCGCCCCGCGGCTGATGGGCTGCTTGTAGGCGATCACGGCGAGGGTCTCGAGCGCGGCCTGCGAGAGCTTCGAGGGGTTCTGCGTGTGCACGAAGTCGCGCACCACCTCGTCGAGCTCGCTGCGCACGTAGATGCGCCATCCGCCGCCGACCTCGCGCAGCTCGAAGCCGCGCCGCGGGCCCGCGGGCCTGCCTTCCGTAGCCAGCCCGTCGTAGTCGCTCACGAGCTCGGCGATCGCCGCCCGCACCTCCTTGACCGGTCGCCCAACGGCGCTCGCGAGGCCCACGACGCTCTGCGGCTCGTCGACGACCATGAGGATCGCCTCGAGCGCGCGCGCGACCTCGATGCCCTCGGGGATGCCCCGCGCGGGTGCCTCGTCCGTGCCCGGTTCGACCGTGCCGAGCTCCGCATCCGTCGGCGACGCGCTGGTCATCGCGCTCTCACTGGCCATAGTCGTTCCCCAGGTTCACGAGGTTCTCATCCGTCCAGTTCTCGGCCGTCCAGCGCACCGTCAGTTCGCCGAGCGGCTCGAGCTGCTCGAAGCCCACGGCCGCGTGGCGGTAGAGCTCGAGAAGCGCGAGGAAGCGCGCGACGATGACGCCCTTGGCGTCGGCACCGGCGATGAGCTGGCGGAAGGTCACGGGCTCGCCCTGGCGCAGCAAGGCGACGACGTGCGCCGCCTGCTCGCGGATCGACACGAGCGGGGCGTGCAGGTGGTCGAGCCCGACGACCGGGATCTCCTTCGGCGTGAGCGCCAGCAGGGCCAGGGCCGCGAAGTCGTCGAGGCTCAGCGTCCACTTCAGCTCGGGGGTCGTCTCGCGGTACTGGTCTTCGAGCCGCACCGAGCGCACGTGGCGCTCGCCCTCCTCGGCCATGCTGCGGGCGAACCACGCCGAGACCTCTTTGAACGCGCGGTACTGCAGCAGTCGCGCGAAGAGCAGGTCGCGCGCCTCGAGCAGCGCGACGTCTTCCGCATCGACGAGCTCGCCCTGCGGCAGCAGGCTCGCGATCTTGAGGTCGAGCAGCTCAGGAGCAGATCGAAGGGGCCGTCGAAGTCGTCGAGCGTGACGCGGAAGCCCGCGGGAGGGGCATCCTGCTCGATCGTGGCCGCCGGCTCAGGCGACCTGGCCACGGGCGATCAGCTCTCGGGCCAGCTGGCGGTACGCCGCCGCGGCGGGGTGGTCGGGCGCGAAGCTCGTGATCGGGGCACCGGCGACCGAGGCGTCGGGGAACTTCACGGTGCGGCCGATGACCGTCTCGAGCACCTTGTCACCGAAGACCTCGACGACGCGCTCGAGCACCTCGCGGCTGTGCAGGGTGCGCGCGTCGTACATCGTGGCGAGGATGCCGTCGAGCTGCACGGCGGGGTTCAGGCGGTCGCGCACCTTGTCGATCGTCTCGACGAGCAGGGCGACGCCGCGCAGCGCGAAGTACTCGCACTCGAGCGGGAT
>NCEJ01000003.1 GCA_002280615.1 Micrococcales bacterium 32-70-13
AGCACGCATCCCGTCACCCTGTTCACCGGCCAGTGGGCCGACCTGAGTCTCGAGGAGGTCGCCGAGCTCGCCGCGGGCTGGGGCTACGACGGCCTCGAGATCGCGGCCTCGGGCGAGCACCTCGACGTGCAGCGCCTCGTCGAGGACGACGCGTACCTCGCCGACCGCCGGGCGATCCTCGACCGGCACGGGCTGCAGGTGCACGCGATCTCGCACCACCTCGCGGGGCAGGCCGTGTGCGACGACCCCATCGACTTCCGGCACCAGGCGATCCTGTCGAGCCGCGTGTGGGGCGACGGCGAGGCCGAGGGCGTGCGTCAGCGCGCCGCGACCGAGCTGCAGTACGCCGCGCGCGCCGCCCGGCGCCTCGGCGTCGACACCGTGGTCGGCTTCACGGGCTCGAGCATCTGGCAGTACGTCGCGATGTTCCCGCCCGTGCCCGCCGAGCGCATCGACGAGGGCTACGCCGACTTCGCCCGCCGCTGGAACCCGATTCTCGACGTGTTCGATAGCGAGGGCGTGCGCTTCGCCCACGAGGTGCACCCCGGCGAGATCGCCTACGACTATTGGACGAGCGTGCGCGCTCTCGAGGCCATCGACCACCGTGAGGCGTTCGGCTTCAACTGGGATCCGAGCCACATGATGTGGCAGAACATCGACCCCGTGGGCTTCATCGTCGACTTCGCCGACCGCATCTACCACGTCGACTGCAAAGACACGCGGCTGCGCCCGCAGAACGGACGCGCGGGCGTCATGGGCTCGCACCTCGCGTGGGGCGACCCGCGGCGCGGGTGGGACTTCGTCTCGACCGGGCACGGCGACGTGCCGTGGGAAGACTCGTTCCGCGCGCTCAAGGCGATCGGCTACACCGGCCCGATCTCGATCGAGTGGGAAGACGCGGGCATGGACCGCCTGCACGGCGCGGCCGAGGCGCTCGCCTACGTGCGCAGCCTGCTCTGGAACCCGCCGACCGCCTCGTTCGACGCGGCCTTCTCAAACCAGAGCTGAACCCACGGCGTCATGCCGTCTCGGCGCCGATCATCGATTCTGCCCAGCGATCCTGTGCCTCGACGAACCGGTAGTAGTCGGTAAGCCCGAGCTGGGACGCGGCTGCAGCGTCGACGATGACCGTGACGCGGGGATGGAGTTGCAGGCTCGACGCGGGGCAGAGTGCTGAGAGCGGCCCCTCGACGGCAGCCGCGATCGCCGCGGCTTTTGCCTCGCCCAGAGCGACCAGCACGATCTCGCGGGCGTCACGAATGGTGCCGAGCCCTTGAGTCAGGCAGTGCACGGGCACGTCGGCGAGAGATCCGAAGAAACGGGCATTGTCATGTCGAGTCACGTCCGAAAGCGTCTTCAGTCGAGTACGCGATGACAGTGACGAAGTTGGCTCGTTGAAGCCGATGTGACCATTGCGGCCGATGCCCAACACCTGGAGGTCAACGCCGCCGAGTTCGGTGATGCTCTCTTCGAAGTCTCGCGCCGCGGCTACGGGGTCGGCGCGCCAGCCTGCCGGAACGATCAGTTGTGATGGCTCTGCCCCCAGAGGCTCGACAACGTTTTCGATGAGGAATCGGCGATACGACTGCGGGTGATCGGGATCGAGCCCCACGTACTCATCGAGAGCGACGAACCGAGCCTGCTCGGTTGCTAGCCCCCGTGCACGATGAGCCGCCAGCGCCCGATAGACACCGACCGGGGTCGAGCCAGTCGCAACTCCGACGACCGCTCTCGGATTGTCGCGCAGCCGTCGCCCGATCATCGACGCGGCACAGGCAGACGCGCGCGCGGAATCGTCGACGACCACAACCCTCACGATCGCCGCCCGGGGATCGCCGCAACAAGTTCACGGGTGTACGGGTCTACGGGATCATGGAAAAGCTGTGCGGGCGAACCAGACTCGACGATTGACCCCGACTTCATGACGTGCACGGTGTGCGACATCATCTTCACGACCGCCAGATCGTGACTAATGAAGAGGTAGCTCAGGCCAAGTTCGCTCTGCAGGTCGGCGAGCAGTTCCAAGATTTGGGCCTGGACGATCACATCGAGCGCCGATACGGCCTCGTCGAGCACCACGAGGTCAGGTGAGAGGGCAATTGCTCGCGCAATGGCGACTCGTTGTCGTTGACCGCCCGACAACTCGTGGGGCAGCCGATCGCCCATCGCGGCTGGCAGCGCCACGCGCTCGAGCAACTCAGCAGCTCGCTGCGACCGGCTTCGCGCCGTACCGATTCCGTGAACCCGAAGCGGCTCACCAATCGAGCGTTCGACGGTGTATCGAGGATCGAGCGATGCGTAGGGGTTCTGGAAGACCGGCTGAATCCGACGACGCCAGGCGAACCGATCACGAGTGCGGAGGGTCGCGATGTCGACCCCATCAAATTCGATGTTGCCGTCAGTAGCGTCGTCGAGGCCCAGAATGAGGTTCGCCGTCGTCGACTTCCCCGACCCAGATTCGCCAACGATCGCCACCGTCTCACCCCGGCGCACAGTGAACGAGACATCATCCACGGCAACGAATTGTTCCGCTGATCCTCGTGAGCTACGCACGGGGAACTCTTTGCGCAGGCGCGTCACGACCACGAGGGGCTCGCCAGACACGTCAGGTGGCGCCTCTCGCTCGATGACGAGCGCGCGCGACCGGAAGCTGGGGACAGCGGCCATCAGGTCGCGCGTATAGGGATGCTCGGGAGCCTCGACGATTTGCTCCGCAGAGCCCAGTTCGACGATTCGCCCGGCACTCATGACGGCGACGTAATCTGCGCGCTCGGCAGCGAGAGCGAGGTCGTGCGTGATGAGCACGACTGCCGTACCAAAGTCGCGCGCCAACGAGGCAAGCTGGTCGAGAATGCGCCGCTGAACCGTGACATCGAGGGCCGAGGTCGGCTCATCGGCAATCAACAACGGGGGCCGGCAGGCGAGCCCGATAGCAATGAGGGCACGCTGTCTCATTCCGCCGGAGAACTCGTGCGGGTACTGGCGAGCACGCCGGGGCGCATCCGGAATTCCGACCATTTCCAGCAACGCGACCGCCGCGTCGATCCCGTCGAGCGTTACGGGTCTGCCGTGCGCCGAAAGGGCCTCCGTGATCTGATCACCGATGCGCATGAGCGGGTTCAGGTTCGACATTGGATCCTGGGGCACGAAGCCGATTCGTGCTCCTCGTAACCGACGCAGCTCCCGCTCACCGAGCCCCACCATCGACTGCCCGTCAAAAACGATGTCTCCGCCCGTGATGCGACCGGCGCTGGGAAGGAGTCCGTTCAAGGCGGCGGCGGTGGTCGATTTGCCCGAGCCCGATTCGCCGACAAGCGCGAGTGTGGTGCCCGCGCCAACGGTGAACGACACGTTGTGAACGACCGTGGTGAGCAGTCCAGCGCGGCTGCGGAAGGCGACGCTCAGGTCGCGCACGTCAAGGACAGGTGATGCCGTGTCGGCGGCGTCACTCATTGGCCCGATTCTTTCTTGTTAGGAGTTCGCCTTGCTCCGACGGCAAACACGATGCGAACGAGGCGATCGCTGGGAGCGCTGCCCCGCCGACTGCGCCCACGGTGATGACCACAGACGCGACGGGGGCAGCCCGCTCCGCATCGACCTGATCGACAGCCAGGCCCAAGAGGATGCCGTAACAGGGGGCTGCAGCAAGGACGGCAAGAGCGACGGCCACCAGAACGGGTATGCCGCCCTCATCGTCCACGGTCGTCGTGACGAGGAGAGCGCCGAACATCACTACCGAGGCGACGACGAGAAGGGGCAATGCCGCGCCCGGTCGAGTCAGGATTCGCGCGCCGAGCATGCGCCCCGCGACCATTAGGAGCCAAAAGGCCGAGGTTCCGAGGGCCGCAATGCTCGCGGGAGCGCTCGTCGTCGCGACGACCGCCGCCGCCGACCAGCCCGCGAGGATGGTCTCGGCTCCGACGTAACAAAACACGGCGGCGGCCAGGAGTACCAAGCCTCCCTTTCGCCCGGTGACCGTGGCCGCGACCCTCGTGAGCGGGTCGTGCAACACAGTCGGTTCGAAGGGATTGTCGCGGGCAGGTGCTGCTCGTCGATACGGCACCGAGGCGAGGTGCACGAGAGCCACCACAATCGCCGCGGCCCCCGGCCATCCCCACTCAGTGGCGATAAGCACGACGACAGGGGTGACCATCGCGCTCGCCGCGAGTCCTGCCATGAGCCGCGTCAGCAGCTTCGGTGATCCCGACTCCGAAGCGCGACGGGCGCTCGCGGTACCGACTACTTCTGCAAGTCCGAACCCCGCGCCACTGATCGCAGCCCCGATAAGCAATGCCGGGGGGCCGGGCGCAGCAGCGATGATGATGAGTCCGGCTGCCTGCACGCCGCTGGCGATCGACACGAGAAGATCGCGGTCGGCGCGTCGGCCAAGCCATCCTCCGGCGACGATACCGATCACGAGTCCGGTGAACAGAGCGGGCACCGCGGGGAGAACCCCCTCGATTTCCCCCTCATAGCGAGCAGCGAGAGCGGGCAACAGTGCGGGGATCACAGCAGCTGTGCCGCCCATGCCAATAAATACGACTGTGAGACGTCGATGAGACACCACCCCGGGCGGGGTTCCCGTCCGAGCGTTCCCTGGTGTCTCACCCGTCAGTGGTCGGCCGTTCACGCCGGTCTCGCGGTGGTCAGGCGGATCGCCCGCGGTGGGAGCTCGAGAGGCGCGGGAAGCACGAGTTCGCGACTACCGGGCGTAAGAGAGCCGAGAATAGCGCCACGCCGCGCCCCGGTAGCGGCAGGAACCGCGCCCGGAAGCCCGTGCCACGAGAGCCAGCCAATGAGCGCGAATGCCACGGCCTCTTTAGCATCGGGCGGCAATCCGATCGCATCGGTCGTCTCAATCGAGACCTCTGGAAGCGCTGTCGCGATGCCCTCCATCAGGGTCTGATTACGGCATCCGCCGCCCGAGACGATGAGACTGGCGAGGTCTTCCGCCCGCACCGCGGCTACGACCGTCTCGATCGTCAGTTGGGTGAGGGTCGCGACGAGATCCGCGGGGGCCGGCGATACTCCCGACGCCTGAAGAGCCTCCGCGACGTAGTGCGGGTGGAAGAGCTCTTTACCCGTGCTTTTGGGCGCAGGCAATGCGTAGTAGGGATCGTCGAGCAAGGTCGCGAGTAGCGGTTTGACGACCGAGCCCCGCCGAGCGATTGCTCCCTGAGAGTCGTATCCCGCCGGGTTCAGATCGTGTTCCCGCACGGCCGCGTCGATGAGCGCATTGGCCGGCCCGATGTCGTAAGCCCGCGTGACCTGGCCATCGTTGACGACGGTGATGTTGGCGATGCCGCCCAGGTTGAGGGCACCATGGCGACCCGGACGATCACGCAAGAGCAGCTCGTCGAGAATTGACACGAGGGGAGCACCGTGACCACCCGCTGCGATATCCCGCGATCGAATGTCGGCGATGACCGGCGCACCGAGTGTTTCGGCGATGACGGCGGGCTGGCCGATCTGCAGCGACCCCCGCGCGTGCACTCCCTCGACCCAGTGATAGATCGTCTGACCGTGAGAGACCACCAAATCGACAGCGTGATCGTCGCCGAGCAACAACTGGGCCGCACGAGCGAATTCACGGCCGACGAGGATGTCGAGCTGGCAGATCTCCGACGCACTGGTCGAGCCCGGGGGAAGGGACGCAATGATTCGTTCGCGCAGGTCGGTCGAATACGAGATGGACGACTCGACCACCACGGTGGCCTCAAGCGTCGATCCTGAGAGCGAGAAGTCGACGAGAGCGGCGTCGATGCCGTCGTGCGATGTGCCAGAGATGAGTCCGAGAACTCTCATTCCTGCCCTCCTAGTACGTCGCGGAGTCGTCCGCCGTGTCGCTCGAGGTGCGCTTGCGCCTCGGTGAGTGAAACGCCGAGTTGCAGTGAGACGATCGTCGGCTTCACCTGGAAGCCCGCCAACTCGAGCGCAGCTCGGGCGCGTTCTGGTTCGACCTTGGTCACGGTCGATACGATCCTTACCGCGCGATCTCGCAGCTTTGAATTCGTCGCCCGCACGTCAACCATGAGGTTTCCGTACGTGCGACCGAGCGCCACCATGCTGATGGTCGAGAGCATGTTGAGCACCAGCTTCTGAGCCGTGCCCGCTTTCAATCGTGTCGAACCGCTAATGATCTCCGGCCCGACAATGACCTCAATGGGATGCTCGCTCACGGCGCTGAGCGGTGTTCGCACGTTGCACGACAACCCAATCGTCGCCGCCCCCCGTCGCCTCGACTCTTCGACAGCAGCGAGTACGAAGGGTGTGCGGCCGCTCGACGCGATACCGACGACGACATCGTTCTCGCCAACAGATGCGCCATCAATCGCGACAATGGCTGCCTCGGCGTCATCTTCAGCGCCCTCCTTGGCATTGATGAGCGCTTCGTCACCGCCTGCAATGATGGCGAACACCTGCTGAGGGTCGGTACCGAATGTGGGCGGGCACTCCGATGCGTCGAGCACCGCGATGCGGCCGGGAGTGCCCGCCCCAACGTAAATCAGGCGCCCGCCTCGCTTCATGCGCTCGATCACGGCATCGATGGCCGAGACAATGGCGGGAAGAGCTGTGGCGACCGCGGCCGGTACTCCAGCATCCTCGGCGTTCATGGCACTGGCGAGTGCAGCCACGGTCATGGAGTCAATCGCGGCGAAGCGTTCGTCAGTGCCCTCGGTGCTGAGGGTATGAGCCCCTCTCGCGGGCGTCGGTCGAAGCGTCATCTCTGGCCTTTCATCCGGGGGTCGAGTGTGTCTCGAAGGCCGTCCCCCAGCAGATTGAGACCGACGACGAACAGCACGATCACTGCCCCAGGCGCGAAGAGCGTCCAGGGCGCGATCGTGACGAGCGTGCGCGCCTCGAAGATCATCGAGCCGAGCGAGGGAGCGGGAGGAGGCGCTCCAATACCGAGAAAGCTCAGGGAGGCTTCCGTCAACACGGCCCACGAGAGTGAGAGAGCGACCTGAACGATGATGATGGACGTGATGTTCGGCATCACGTGCCGGAACATGATGCCGCTGGCGCTCATGCCCGTGCTCCGCGCAGCACGAACGAACTCCACCTCGCGCAAGGACAGCACCGGGCCGCGCGTGACCCGAACGAAGATGGGAACGTAGACGACACCGATCGCAATCGCGACAGTGAACCAGTTGCGGTCGAGAACCGAGGCCAGGGTGAGGGCGAGGAGCAACGGCGGGAATGCGAACAATACGTTCGTTCCTCCACCGATGACGAGATCGACCCATCCGCGCGTATACCCCGCGAGCAGTCCACACACGGTGCCAACGATTGCGGCGAAGGCGACCGCGCACATCGAGATCAGTGCAGAGTTGGCAAGGCCCGCAGACACCCGGGCGAAGACGTCACGGCCGAACTGATCCGTGCCCATGAGGTGCTCTGTCGATGGCGGGAGCAGCCGCGACGGCGCGTCTTGCGCGAGGGGGTCGAGGCCGGACAACTGGGACACCGAGATTCCGGCGACGACCGCTAGTGCGAGCAGGATGGTCACACCGGCGAAGCCGGCGGGTCGAGACATAAGGCTGCGGAGTCCGCGGCCGCCGCGCTGAGCCCGCGTGAGGGCTGGCTGTGACCCGCTCATTCGGCGCGAACCCGAGGGTCAATGATCCGATAGACCAGATCAGTCAGCAGGTTCACGATCACGAAGGCGAGAGCAATGATGAGAACGGTGCTTTGCACAAGCGCGTACTCCTTTTGTTGAATGCCGATGAGCACCTGGCGACCGATGCCCGGGAGCGAAAAGATCTGTTCGACGACCACGGCGCCACCCAGCAGGTATCCGAACTGCAGGCCGGTCATGGTGGCTATTGGCACCAAGGCATTGCGCAGAATGTGTCGGAACTGCAGACGCCGGGTAGCTATGCCTTTCGCGCGAGCGGTACGGACAAAGTCGTTCGACGCAATGTCGAGAACGGCCGTGCGGGTCGTACGGATAATCGGAGCGGCGATGCCGAAACCAAGCACCAGTGACGGCAAGAGCATCTGCTGCAGATTGAGCGACGGATCCTCCCAGAAGGTCGCGTACCCGCGTCCATTGGGATTGAACCCCAACGATGCAGCGAGCACCGTAAGGAGTGTCGTCGCGAGAAGAAACGCCGGAATCGAGAGGCCGACCAAGCTCACCGATTGGCTGAGCAGGTCACGCGCAGAGTTGGGCCGAGATGCTGCGAGCATGCCGAGCGGAATGCCGACGAGCAACGCCAGAATGATCGAGAAGATGGCGAGCTGCATCGTGACCGGAAGCGATGAGGCCGTGAGCTCGAGCACGCTCGCTTGAGATCGTGACGAGTATCCGAGGTTGCCGGTCATGAGATTGCCGAGCCACGAGAAGTACTGAACGAGCAACGGTTGGTCGATTCCGTAGTACGCCTCCAGGGCAGCGCGCTGCGAGGGCGTCAATGCGGCCGCCTCGGTACCAAGGCCTGCCGAGATCTGATCCCCGGGAATGGCGCGGAGCATGATGAAGACCAATACGGAAACACCGAACAACGTGGCCAGCGCGCCCAGCAGGCGCCGGGTCAGGCTGTGTGCGAAGAAACGCCGCATGGTGATTCCGTTTCGGTCAGGATGAAGAGACTCTCGGTGGGGTGCGCCCAGACTGCGCACCCCACCGAGGTGTTGTCGTTAGGACGAGAGGGTGACGGTTCGAAGGAACTGAAGAGAACCGTTCGACATCGGCGTGAAGCCGCTGACGTTCTCGGTCGTCGCGGTGTAGGTGAAGCTCGTGAAGAGCCAGATCCACACAGCCTCGTTCTCGAGTTCAGCCGCGATGTCGTCATAGATGCCCGCCCGCTCGGCCGGATCAGTCGACGACTTGCCCGCCGCGAACAACGCGTCAAGGGTGTCACTGCTGTACCCCGCGACGGCGTTCAGGTTTCCGGCGCTGGTGAAGTATCGACCGTACATGCCGTCCGGATCGGGGCGACCGCTGTTGAGGGCGACAGCCGCCTCAAAGTCACCAGCGATCCATCGGTCGACGTAGGCGCCCGACTCGAGAACCTCGAGTTCGAGGGTGATCCCGATCTCCTCCAACTGAGCCGCCAGGCTCTGTGCCTCGTTGACCGAGGTGGCGTACGAGCCCTGCGAAACGATCGTGCTAATCGAGAAGCCATCCGCAAGCCCAGCGGCCGCGAGATACTCACGCGCAGCGTCCAGGTCGCGGGTGGGGCACGGCCGTGCGTCTGCGTCGGAACGGTAGGCCGGAGAGGTAATCGGCCCGGTCACCGCGCCCTCACCCAGGGCGGCCGTGTCGAGAACCTCTTGTCGGTCAATGGCGCACTGAATCGCGCGTCGCACATCCGCATCGCCGAGCTCGCCTGAGCGGGAGTTGAGCATGAGCGCGTGGTAGGCGAGTTGGGGTGTCTCGGCGACCGCGAGACCACTCGACTCGGCCGTCTCGGCGACCAATGGATCGTTGAGCACGGCGAGATTGACATTGCCGGACTGCAGAGCTGCGACGATCGATGATTCATCGGGAATCACTCGGAACTCGACGCCGTCAAGCGGCGCCGCGTCGCCCCAATACGAGTCGTTCCGCGTGAGCGTGAGCGACTCATTGGCGACCCGGCTTTCGAAGGTGAACGCGCCGGTGCCGTTCGGGGTGACACTGAGCGACTCCTCTGTGTCCTCCGACGACAGCATCGCCATGTTGATCTCGGCGAGGTTCGCGGGCAGCGCGGCGTCGGGTGCGCTGAGGGTCAGCGTTACCTCGAGGTCGCCCGTCGCTTCAATATCCGTCACGGCCGCGAGGGAGGCGCGGCCGACGGCCGCCGTCTCTTCCAGCCGAATTTGTTCGAGCGAAGAGACGACATCAGCGGAGTCGAAGTCGCTCCCATCGGCGAAGGTAACGCCGTCGCGCAGCGTGAAGGTGAGCGTCGTTCCATCGTCGGAGGGTTCCCACGCCTCGGCGAGGCCGGGAACGACGTTGAGCTCAGCGTCGAATTGCGTGAGCGTGCCGTACACGTTTTGAAGAACGTTGATCGCCTGGAACTGCGTCGCCTTCCAGGGGAACAACGTGTCTGGATCGGCCGTGATGCCAACGATGAGGGTGCCACCGGTGGTGGCTGACCCTCCCGGATCACTGGGTGTGGCGCAGGCGGTAAGAGCGAGGGCTCCGATTGTCAAGACCGATGCCGCAGGGAACGCGGCTCGGGTAGCGCGATTGCGATGGACCATGCGTTTCTCCTCATTGAGCTGTGATGCCTCGTCGTGTCCGCGATTGCACGATTCTGTCGGGGATGAAGCACCGGGCGGGTGATTGGAAAATAAAGTACCTGTTGTTTGTAGTTTGTGTAAAGAAAATTCTTCCGCGATGATGGGCGAACGAGATCGCGCATCGTGGCGCCGAGAGGGAGTGTGCAGATGGATGGGGATTTGACGGCGGGCACTGCTTCCGTCTCCGTCCGCATTCGTTCAGCGATGCCGACCCTTCGGCCTTCTGAGCAGCCCATCGCAAGACTCTTCCTCGACGAGCCGGAATCGGCGGCGAGCCTATCGATCGTGGATATTGCCCAGCGGTGCGGAACCTCGACCACCTCGGTGGTTCGCTTCTACAAGCGGCTCGGTTACCGCAGGCTCACCGACCTTCGCCTCGACCTCGCGGAGCAGACCGCTCACGAGCGAGCATCCGTCTCAGGATTCGCCGTGGTGTCGGGAGACATCGACCAGTCGGACTCCCTTGCTGATGTCGTCACGAAAGTCGCGCGTAACGAAACTCTGTCTATCTCAGACACCGCGAGCAATCTTGACCTCGCTCGCCTTCAGGAGGCCGTGTTCGCGATCGTCGGCGCGCGTCGCATCGACGCGTTCGGGGTCGGGGCCAGCGCATTCGTCGGACAAGACCTGCAACAAAAGCTCTCGCGCATTGGCCGAGTCGCGCTCGCGTGGACCGACGCCCACTCGGCCTGGACATCGGCCGCGACACTCGACAACGAGTGCGTCGCCGTTGCAATTTCTCACTCAGGAACGACCATAGATACGGTCGAATACCTCGAAGTCGCCCGGCAACGAGGAGCGAAGACGATCGCGTTGACCAACTTCGAGTCGTCACCCCTCACCGCACACGCCGACATCGTCTTGACCACAGCGGCCCGCGAAACGCGATTCCGCTCAGCCGCGCTGGGCAGCCGTATCGCCCAGCTGATGGTGATCGACTGCCTCTTCACCGGGGTTGCGCAGTCGTCGTACGAGCCGTCGATGGAGGCGTTGCGCAACACCTACGAGGTCGTTCAGTCGCGGAGTAGTCATCGGCGGAATAGTGCCTAGCCCTACCACGCAGCGTGCGATCGACCTCGTCGCGATGGCCCACGACGCGAGCCACTACCTGCTGCGCCCGCACACCGTCGCGACGCCGACCTCGATCGCGCAGGTCGCCGAGCTGCTCGCCGAGGCGACGCGCTCGGGCCGACCGCTCACCTTCCGCTCGGGCGGCACGAGCCTCTCGGGGCAGGGCGTCACCGACCAGCTGCTCGTCGACACGCGCGCGGGCTTCCGCGGCATCGAGGTGCTCGACGGCGGCGAGCGCGTGCGCGTGCAGCCCGGCGCGACGGTGCGCCAGGTCAACGCCCGGCTCGCGCGGTACGGCCGCCGCCTCGGCCCCGACCCCGCGAGCGAGATCGCCTGCACGATCGGCGGGGTCATCGCCAACAACTCGAGCGGCATGGCGTGCGGCATCGAGCAGAACACCTACCGCACGCTCGAGTCGATGACGCTCGTGCTCGCGAGCGGGGCGACGATCGACTCCGCATCCAGTGATGCGGATGAGCAGTTGCGCCTCGCCGCCCCCGAGCTCTGGGCCGGGCTGTCGGCGCTGCGGGCGCGGGTGCTGGCCGACGGGGAGTCGGTGGCGAGCATCCGGCGCCTATTCGCGATGAAGAACACGATGGGCTACGGCCTCAACGCGCTGCTCGACCACGAGCGGCCGATCGACCTGCTTGTGCGGCTCATGATCGGCAGCGAGGGCACGCTCGGCTGGGTGGGCGAGGCGGTGTTCCGCACCGTGCCGGTCGCGCCGCTCGTCGCGACGGGGCTGCTCGTCTTCCCGACCCTGGCGGCGGCGACCGCAGCGCTTCCCGCGCTCGTCGACGCGGGGCTCGCAACGATCGAGCTCATGGACGCCACGTCGTTGCGCGTCGCGCAGACCCTCGGCGACGCGCCCGAGGCGATCACCGCTCTCACGATCGACCGGCATGCGGCCCTGCTCATCGAGGTGCATGCGGCGACGGATGCGGAGCTCGCCCTCGGCCTCGCCGCCGCCGACCGGGCCATCGCCGGGCTGCCGCTCGCCGCCCCCTTCGCGTTCTCGCGCGAGCCCGCCGCGCGCGCCGCGCTGTGGCACGTGCGCAAGGGCCTCTACCCCGCGGTCGCCGAGGCCCGCCCGAGCGGCACGACGGCGCTGCTCGAAGACGTCGCCGTGCCCGTGGCGAACCTGCTGCCGACGTGCGAGGCGCTCGAGGCGCTGTTCGATCGGCACGGCTACGAGAGCGCGGTGATCTTCGGGCACGCGAAAGACGGCAACATCCACTTCCTGCTCACCGAGCGCTTCGACACCCCGGAGGGCGTCGCGCGCTACGCCGCCGTGACGGAGGAGATCGTCGAGCTCGTGCTCGCGCAGGGCGGCACGCTCAAGGCCGAGCACGGCACGGGCCGCATCATGGCGCCGTTCGTCGAGCGGCAGTACGGCGCTGAGCTCACCGCGGTCATGCGCGAGCTCAAGCGGCTGTGCGACCCGGCGGGCGTGCTCAACCCGGGCGTCATCATCACCGACGACGATCAGGCGCACCTCAAGCACCTCAAGACCACGCCGACCGTCGAGGCCGAGGTCGACCGCTGCGTCGAGTGCGGCTACTGCGAGCCGACCTGCCCGAGCCGCACCCTCACGCTCACGCCGCGGCAGCGCATCGTCGTGCGGCGCGAGCTCGCCGCCGCCGAGGCCCGGGGTGACACGGTGCTCGCCGCCGCGCTGCGCGCCGATGAGGAGTACGAGAGCGTGCAGACCTGCGCGGTCGATGGCCTGTGCGGCATCGCGTGCCCCGTCTCGATCAACACCGGCGACCTCGTGCGGCGCCTGCGCTCCGAGACCCGCACGCCCGGCCGCGGGGTCTGGAACGCCGCCGCCGACCGCTGGGATGCCACGACCCGCACCGCCTCCGCCGCCCTCACCGTCGCGGATGCCCTGCCGACCCCGCTCGTGCGCGCGGCGAGCTCGGCCGCGCGCGCGGTGCTCGGCGCCGACGTCGTGCCGCGCTACGAGGCGGGCCTGCCCCGGGGCGGGGCGCGGCGCTCGCGCCAGCTCGAGGTCTCGCCGGTCGCGCGCGTCGCGGCTCCCGTCGCGGCGGCGCAGTACTCGGCGATCTACCTGCCGGCGTGCGTGGGCACGATGTTCGGGCCGGAGGGGGGTGATGCGGGCGGCGGCGCGACCGCCGCGTTCCTCGCCCTGTGCGAGCGCGCCGGCGTCACGCTGCTCGTGCCGGAGGGCATCGACAGCCTCTGCTGCGGCACCCCCTGGAAGTCGAAGGGCCACACCGCCGGCCACACCGCGATGCGCGACCGCGTGCGCGAGGCCGTCGAGGCGCTCGGCCCCGCGGCCGCCGGGCTGCCGATCATCAGCGACGCGGCCTCGTGCACCGAGGGCTTCGCAGGGCTGCTGGCCGGCCCCTCGGGTCGCGTGATCGACGCCGTGACCTTCGCCGCCGAAACCCTGCTGCCCCGGCTGACGGTGCTGGAGCGGCAGGGGCGCGTGGCCGTGCATCCGACGTGCTCGACGCAGGCGCTCGGCGCGACCGAGGCGCTCGTCGCGATCGCGCGCGCGGTCGCCGACGAGGCGGTCGTGCCCGAGGCCTGGGGATGCTGTGCCTTCGCGGGCGACCGCGGCATGCTGCATCCCGAGCTCACGGCGGCGGCCACGGCCGAAGAGGTGCGCGACCTCGCCCGGCTCACCGCCGAGGGCGGAGACTTCGCCCACGCCGTGAGCGCCAACCGCACGTGCGAGATCGGCATGAGCCGCGCGACGGGCCTGCCCTACCGGCACGTGCTCGAGCTGCTCGAGCGCGCGACGCGCCCCGCGACCCAGCCCTAGCGCGGCGGCGCGACCCGCTGCCGCTGCTCGCCGAGCCCGTCGATGCCGAGGGTCATGACGTCGCCCACCTGCAGGTAGGTCGGTGGCGTCATGCCGAGCCCGACCCCGGGCGGCGTGCCCGTGTTGATGAGGTCGCCGGGCTCGAGCACGAGGAACTGGCTCAGGTAGTGCACGATCACGAACGGGTCGAAGATCATCGTCGCCGTCGAGCCGGTCTGCCGCCGCTGCCCGTTGACGTCGAGCCACATGCCCAGCTGCATGACGTCGTCGAGCTCGTCGGGCGTCGCCAGCCACGGCCCGGCCGGGTTGAAGGTCTCGGCCGATTTGCCCTTCGCCCACTGGCCGCCGCGCTCGATCTGGAACGCCCGCTCGCTCACGTCGTTGACGACGACGTAGCCGGCGATGTGCTTCTTGGCCTGTTCCGGCGAGTCGAGATAGCTCGTGCGCGCACCGATGACGATGCCGAGCTCGACCTCCCAGTCGAGCTTCGTGGCGCCGCGCGGCATGATCACGTCGTCGTCGGGCCCGACGAGGGTGTTCGGGCTCTTCGTGAACAGGATCGGCTCGTCGGGCACGGCCATGCCCGATTCCGCGGCGTGATCCGAGTAGTTGAGCCCGATGCACAGGATCTGGTGCGGGCGCGCGATCGGCGCCCCCACCCGCTCCACGGCTCCGTCGGCCCCGACGAAGGGATGCACGGCGCCGGCCGCGATGCGCTCAGCGACGACCTGCTCGAGACGGAGCATCCCGCCCCCCGTCGCCGTCGCGCCGAAGAAGCGCTCGTCGAAGTCGGGCACCACATCGGAGACGTCGACGTAGTGGCCCTCGTCGACGCGCACGACGGGCCGCTCGTGGCCCGCGGGGCCGAGGCGCATGAGTTTCATCGCAGTACCTTCCATTCCGAAGTTGTGGAAGCGGGGCCGGACTGCGCGCGGCCCCCCTTCCGAAGTTGTGGAAGCAGGGCCGCGGTGCGCGCGGCTCCCATTCCGAAGTTGTGGAAGCGGGGCCGACTCGCGCGCGGCTCCCCTTCCGAAGTTGTGGAAGCGGATCAGTAGGTGGCGCGGCCGCCGCTGATGTCGTAGACCGCGCCGGTCGAGAAGCTGACGCGATCGGAGGTGAGCCAGGCGATGAGCTCGGCGACCTCGTCGGCGCGGCCGACCCGCTTCATGGGGATGAGGTCGGTGATGTACTGCAGCACCCCCGGGTCGGTCTTCGCGTTCATGGGGGTGTCGATGACAGCAGGCGCGATGACGTTGACGAGCACGCCCGTCTGCGCGAGCTCCTTGCCCACCGACTTCGTCAGCGCGATCACGGCCCCCTTGGTCGCCGAGTAGGCGGCGAGGTTCGGGTTGCCGTCCTTCCCCGCCATCGAGGCGAGGTTGACGATGCGCCCCCAGCCCGCCGCGACCATGCCCGGCGCGAACGCGCGGATCGTCGCGACGGTGCCCAGCAGGTTCACGTCGATCGTGCGCCGCCACTCGTCGGCCGTCGTCTCGACGAGGGGCTTGTTCGGCCCGACGATGCCCGCGCAGTTGACGAGGATGTCGACGGGGCCGACCGCCGCGGCGAGCGCCTGCACGGCCGCGTCATCGGCGATGTCGACCTGGTGGTCCGCCTCCGCCGACAGATCGACGGTGATGACCTCGATGCCGTCGGCCCGCAGCCGCTCGGCCGCCGCCGCCCCGAGCCCGCTCGCCCCGCCCGTGATGAGGGCGCGCCGCGCGCCCGTCACGAGGAGGCCGCCGCACGGTCGAACCGCACCCGGAAGTCGCTGATGTACACGTGCTCCTCCTCCGTCATGTCTTTGAAGAACAGTCGCGCCTCGCCGCCGAGCCGCAGGCACGTGCGCTTCGCCGCGAGATCCTCCGGCGAATCGGTCGGCTGCAGCGACGGATACCAGAGCGTGTGGCCCGGGCGGTGCACGATGCGCACGGGCGTCGACCACTGCTGCGCGTTGTCGCCCTCGCCGAGATCGCGGTGCGGGTTGATCGAGAGGAACAGGCTGTCGCCCACCCAGAAGCTGCCGTCGACCCGGCCGAGCAGCATGACCCACACCTGCAGGTGCTCGTTCCAGCTCACCGATGGGCCCCAGTAGTACTGCTCGTCACCCTGCGAGACGGCGCCGCCGCCCTCCGCGAACGGGATGCGCAGGCTCGCGATCGGCTGCCCGACCCCGTTCCACGGCGCATCGAAGGCGGTGCCGCTCCACCGCTGCGCGGAACCCGTGGGCTCGTCGAGCGCGGCGAGCGGCACGCGCGCCACGCTCACGCACTGCGCCGCGGCCTCGGTCTCGCGCGACCAGGTGCGGGCATCCCATGCTTCGGGGTAGGCGTACTCGCCGTAGAAGACGTAGAGGTGATCGCCCGAGGCGACGGCGCTCGGGTCGCCGACCCCGCCCGGGAAGCAGTTGTTGCGGTTGACGGGCAGCCGAATCATGCGATCATCGCGGTCCTCCAGCAGGATGCCGCGGTTGCTCCAGCTGAGCCCGCCGTCGGTCGAGTGCATGATGCCGATGCGCGGCACCGCCTGCACCGACTCGGGGCCCGTGAGCCCGGGCGGCCAGTCGTCGGCGCGCAGCCCCTCGCCCGTCGCCGGGTCGAAGGGCAGCGTCTCGGGGTAGTTCTCGTTGTGGTACAGCGCGTAGAGCGTGCGACCGGATGCGTCGGAGGGGTCTTGGTACACCGTCTCGAACCACACGGCACCGTGCAGCCCCGGCGTGCCCGGCGGGGTGTTCGGCGGCATCGCCGGCTCGACGAACTCCTCCGGCCGGCGCGAGAACGTCTCGGTCACGGTCGCGCCGTCGGCGTGCTTGAGCTCGTTCGCCTGACCCCACACCGGGTCCTCCCCGTACTTGCCCGGGAAGATGCGGAAGCGGTCGCCGACCCAGGCCGTGGCCATGTTGCAGTCGACGAAGCTGCCGAAGGTGAAGCGCTCGGTCGGCTCGAGCGTGACGGTGATGCCGTCGACGCCGGTGTCGATCGTGTGCGGTGCGGTCATGAGGCCTCCTGATCGAGGGTGAACCGGATGCTGCCGCGCACGGTGCGCGCGGTCAGCCGGTAGTCGGGCAGCACGCCGGGCCCGCACGCGCCCGAACCGACGCCGTGCTGGGCGAGGTCGAGCACGACGTGCGTGCGGCCGTCGCCGCGCAGCAGGTGGTCGTGGGTCGTCGCGGCGAGCGTCTCGGTCGACCAGGGCCGCACCGTGAGGGCCATCGCATCGGGGGTCGCGAGCTCGAGCGCCCGCCCCTCCGGCAGCGCGAGGCGCGCCCAGCGCACGTCGGCGCGCGCGCCCGACTCCTGCGGCCGCACCGTGCGCTCCTGCAGTGCGTCGAGCGAGCGCGCGAACCAGCCGACGTGCGCCGCCTGGCCCGTGTCGGGGTAGGCCGGGCCGGGGCCGCGGCCGAACCAGCGCACGTCGTGCGCGAGACCGGGCAGGGCGAACGAGACGCCCACGCGCGCCCACTCCGCCTCGGCCCCGCCCTCGGGCACGACCTCGAGCGCGAGGGCGAGCCCGCCCGCCTCGGCCGTCCAGGTCCAGCGGGCGGTGACCCCCGCATCCGTCGCCGCGGCGCCGATGCGCGTGACGACCTCGACGCGGTCAGGCGAGCGCGTGAGCGAGACGAGCCGCGAGACGAGGCGGTCGAGCCCGAGAGCCGCCCACGTCTCGGCGTCGGGGCGCGCGTCGGGGCGATCCCACCCGGTACCGAGGTCGTTGTCGATGGGCGCGCGCCACAGCTCGAGCCGCCAGGCCTCGACCGGCTGGTCACCGATCGCGATCACCGCGCCCGTCGCCTCGTCGAGCTGCAGCTGGTCGAGCTGCAGAATGCGCGGCGCGGGCAGCCCGGCCGGCCGAACCTCCGCCCCCACGGTCACCACCTGTGCGCGCGCGACGACCCAGCCCGCGAGCGCGGGCAGCGCAGGGTCGAGCTCGCTCGCCTCGACCGTCACGACGACGCCGGGCGTGCGCACGTGCGCGAGCAGCGGGGGTGGCAGGGGGATCTCGGCGGTGCCGCGCGGCGGCACGGGCGCGTGGGCGAACACGCCCGCGCGACCCTGCGTGACGCCGTCCTCGTCGAGCCCGTCGGCATCCACCGACGACTCCGCCGAGGCGACGCGCCAGCTCAGCTGGTAGCGACTCGTGTCGGTGTGGTCGAGGCGGCTGCGCAGCCGCAGCACCCCGGCCTCCGCATCCAGATCGAGCACGACCGGGGCGAAGACGGCCGCGAGGTCGGCGAGCTGCGCGCGCGGCGTGCGGTCGGCGGCGACAAGGCCGTCGATGACGAAGTTGCCGTCGTGCACGGGCTCGCCGAAGTCGCCGCCGTAGAAGGTGCCGGTGCCGCCATCGGGAAGCGGGCGGTGGATGCCGTGCTCGAGCCACTCCCACACGAAGCCGCCCATGAGCCGGGGGTAGCGGTCGAACAGCTCTTGGTACTCGGTCATGCCGCCGGGGCCCGTGCCCATCGCGTGCACGTACTCGCACAGCACGAACGGCATGCGCCCGCGCCGCTCGTGCAGCGCCTCGGCGTCGTCGTCGGGGCCGAGGGTGACCCACGGGTCGTCGCCGAGCGGCGGCTCGAGTCCCTGGCCGATCGCCTCGACCTGGTCGTGCGGTGCGTACATGCGGCTCCACACGTCGACGTCGCGGCACGCCTGGTCGCCCTCGTAGTGCAGGGGCCGCGTGGCGTCGCGCCCGCGGATCTCGGCGGCCATCACCGCGAGGTTCCGGCCCACGCCGGCCTCGTTACCGAGCGACCACATGATGATGCTCGGGTGGTTCTTGTCGCGTTCGACCATGCGCGCGGCGCGGTCGCGCAGCGCCGCCTCCCAGGCCTCGCCGTCAGTCGGGTTCTCGCGCCAGCCGACGTCACCGAAGCCGTGGGTCTCGAGGTCGCACTCGTCGATGACCCAGAATCCGAGCGCGTCGGCGAGGTCGAGCAGCGCGGGGTGCGGCGGGTAGTGCGCCGTGCGGATGGCGTTGACGTTCGCGCGCTTCATGAGCAGCAGGTCGAGCTCGAGGGTCTCGCGCGGCACCGCCCGCCCGAAGTCGGGGTGGTGCTCGTGGCGGTTGACTCCGCGCAGCTGCACGGGCGCGCCGTTGACCGTGAAGACGCCGTCGACGATCGCGATCGAGCGGAAGCCCACGCGCACGTGCACCGTCTCGCCGGGCGTCGTGACCCGCAGCGTGTACAGCTGGGGGTCTTCGGCCGACCACGGCCGGGCATCCGGAACCGCGACCTCGATGCCGGGCGTCACCGCGAGCCCCAGCTCGACGAGCTCGATCGAGACGGGGGCCTCGGATGCCGTGCGCACGTCGACCCGCAGCGTCGCCCCCGTGTGCCCCCAGGCAGCGACCGCGTGCACGTCGTCGATCGCGAGCTCGGGCCGCTCGCGCAGGGTCACCGAACGGATGATGCCGGGGTTCCACCACTCGTCCTGATCCTCCAGGTACGAGGCGGCGCTGAAGGTGTGCACACGCACGACCAGCACATTCGACGCCGCGAGCAGATCGCCGACCTCGAACACGGTCGGCAGCCGGCTGCCGCGCGTCGAGCCGACGAAGGTGCCGTTGAGCCAGACGTCTCCCGCACCCTCGAGGCCCTCGAAGCGCAGGTGCGCGCGCTCGGGCACGGTCTCGAGCGCGAACCGCAGCCGGTGGTCGCCGACCGGGTTCGCGTCGGGCGGGTAGGGCGGGTCGACCGGGAAGGGGTATTTGACGTTCGTGTAGGCCGGCGCCCCGTGCGGGCCGCCCACCGTCGCGTCGTGCACGGGCATCGTGAAGCTCGAGGGCACGGCGATCGTGCCCCAGTCGCTGTCGTCGAATGCGGGATGCTCCACACCGCGCCCGTCTCGATCGGCCTGCGCCGCCCGCGCGCTCGGCGCCCACCGGAACCGCCACACCCCGTCGAGGCTCAGCACGCGCGCATCGGTGTCGAGGGTGGATGCCGGTGGCAGGCCGCCCGGCGCCGGGCGCGGATCGTCGAGGGGATGGGGGGCGAGCGGCCGGGCATCCGTCATCGCGCGCTCACCTCACCGAAGCGCACGGTGCGCAGCTGGAAGGGGCGGAACGCGAGCTCGATGCTCGCGCCCTCGCCCCCGGGCTCGCCCGGCAGCTCGCGCTCGAGCAGGTCGGTCGAGACGATCGTCGCCGCGGTGCCGTCGAGGGTCAGCGTCGTGCGCGCCCGCCCGCCGCGCGACTCGTACAGGCGCACGACGAGGTCGCCCGAGCCGTCCTCCGCGAGCTTGACGGTCTCGATGACGACCGCGGGGTCGCTGCTCGTGACGATCGGGGCGATCGGCGCCGCACCGCGCACCGACCGCAGCGGGGTGGCGAGGTCGTAGCCGAGCGCGACGGCGTCGCCGATCGTGGCGCCCGGCGCGATGCGGAACCGCAGCAGGTGCTCGCCCTGGTCGCTCTCGGGATCGGGGAAGAGCGGAGCCCGCAGCACCGAGAACCGCACGGTCGTCGTCGTGCCGCCGTCGGGGCGCGTGTCGCGACCCACGTCGTAGCCGTAGGTCGAGTCGTTGGCGATCGCGACGCCGTAGCCGGGCTCGCCGAGGTGCACGAAGCGGTGCTGGCAGGCCTCGAACCGCGCGGCATCCCAGCTCGTGTTCGTGTGGGTGGGGCGGTAGAGGTGGCCGAACTGCGTCTCGGCCGCGATCTGCTCGGCGTGCACGTCGAGCGGCACCGCGAGCTTGAGGATCTTCTCGCGCTCGCGCCAGTCGATGCGGTTCTCGATCTCGAGCGCCGTGTCGCCCGCGCGCAGGATGAGGCGCTGCTCGATGAGCGACCTCCCCACCCGGCGCACGGTGATGACGCTCGCCTCGCGGTCGGTCGCGCGAACGCGGCGCTCGTCGACCTCGAGCAGCTCGGTCACGGTGCGCTGGTAGTGCTGGTCGAGATCCCACGCGTCCCAGAGGTTCGGCAGGTCGCGGTGCAGGCGCAGCACGTTCGCGGGTGCGCCCGGCGCGATGGCCTCGCGCCCGTCGGCGTGGGCGATGAGCGAGGTGACGTGGCCCCGAGCATCCACGACCGCCCTGATGATGCCGTTGTCGAGCACCGTGGCGCCGTCGGCGGCCTCGGTCGCGGTGACGGCCGGATGCCCGCCCGCGAGCACCGCCGCCTCGTACGGGCCCGCGCCGAGCGCCGGCACGCCCTCGCGCGCGAAGGGCCCGGCGTTGACGACGAGCGGCACGCCCTCGCCCTCGGCGGGCGACCCGGCGAGCGCCGCGAGCGAGGCCTCGATGATCGCCTCGAGCGCGGCGGATACGGCCGCGTGGCGCTGCTCGGCCTCGCGGTGCACCCAGGCGATCGAGCTGCCGGGCAGGATGTCGTGGAACTGCAGCAGCAGCACCGTGTGCCAGGCCTGCTCGAGCTCGGCCGCCGGGTAGGGCAGGCCCGTGCGCAGCGCGGCCGTCGCGGCCCACAGCTCGGCCTGCCGCAGCAGCGCCTCGTTGCGGCGGTTGCCCTGCTTGGTGCGCAGCTGCGAGGTGAAGACGCCGCGGTGCAGCTCGAGGTACATCTCGCCGCGCCAGACCGGAGCCTCGGGGTACTCGGCCTGCGCCTCGGTGAAGAACTGCGCCGAGGTGCCGATGACGACCGTCGGCGAGCCCTCGAGGTCTTCGGTGCGGCGCGCAGCGGCGACCATCTCGCGCGTCGGCCCGCCGCCGCCGTCGCCCCAGCCGAAGGGCACGAGCGAGATGCTCGCGCGGCCCTTCTCCGAGAAGGTGCGCTCCGCGTGCGCGAGCTCCTTGCCCGACAGCTCGCTGATGTAGGTGTCGACGGGCGGGAAGTGCGTGAAGACCCGCGTGCCGTCGATGCCCTCCCACCAGAAGGTGTGGTGGGGCATCTTGTTGAACTGGTTCCACGAGATCTTCTGAGTCAGGAACCACTGCGAGCCCGCCGCGGCGACGATCTGCGGCAGCGCCGCCGAATACCCGAACGAGTCGGGCAGCCAGGCCTCGCGGCACTCGACCCCGAACTCGTCGAGGAAGAAGCGCTTGCCGGCGATGAACTGCCGCGCCATCGCCTCGCCGCCGGGCATGTTGGTGTCGCTCTCGACCCACATGCCGCCGACGGGCGAGAACTGCCCCGCCGCGACCTTCTCGCGGATGCGGTCGAAGACCTGCGGGTGGTGGTCTTTCATCCAGCGGTACTGCTGGGCGCTCGAGCAGGAGAACACGAAGTCGGGGTACTCGTCCATGAGCGACATCGCGTTCGTGAAGGTGCGCGCGCACTTGCGCACGGTCTCGCGCAGCGGCCAGAGCCACGCCGAGTCGATGTGCGCGTGCCCCGTGGCGAGCACGCGGTGGGCGCTCGCATGGGCGGGCTTCGCGAGCGCGATGGAGAGCGCGGCACGGCCGGCCGCGGCGGTGCCCGGGATGCCCTCCGGATCGAGCACGTCGAGCATGTCTTCCAGCGCACGCAAGATCTCGTGGCGGCGCGACGAGCCCTCGGGCAGCTCGGCCATGAGGCCCCGCAGGGTCCAGATGTCTTGCAGCAGCTCCCACACCGTGTCGTCGCGCAGCGCGACCTCGAGCTGGGCGAGCGAGTACAGCGGCTCGTCGGGAGCGGTCTCCCACTGCCCGTAGGGCGTCGGGTCGAAGGTGTACTCCCCCGCGACGTCGGGGTTCGCGGCCGCCTCGATGAGTACGTCGATCGCCTTCTCACCGGGCGCGACGGGTAGCCACGAGTTGAGCGGCGAGATCGCCTTGATGAGGGTTCCGTCGGGGCGGTAGGCGAGCCCCTCGGCCTGGAACCCCGAGCGCGAGCGGTTGTAGCCGAAGTCGACGAGCACCTCGATGCGCGTGCCCTCGGGCGGCTGGGGCAGCCACTCGGCGGGCACCTCGCCCGTGACGCGCAGCCACACGGTCGACCACGCGCGGCCCCAGCGCCAGCCGAGGGGCACGGGGTCGAACTGCTGCTCGACGGCGGTCGCGAAGGGCACGGGCTCGCGCTCGACCGCCCAGGCGGTCGCGGCGAGCGGGCGGGCATCCCGGTACAGCGCGGGCGTCAGGTGGTCGCGCACGAAGCGGTCGAGACGGGCCTCGACGAGGGCGTGGTCGTTGTGCATGCGAGCTTTCTGGGGTGGGGGCGGTCACGAAGCGGGCGCGATGAGGAGCAGCCATGAGGTCACACCGTCGTCGCCGAGCGGCACAAGGCCCTCCTCGAGCAGCTCGCTGCCCGAGGTGCGGCGACCCTCGCCATCGGCGAGGTCGGTGACGGTGTAGGTGGTGTCGAGGTCGAGCCCGCGCGGCCACAGGGCGACGGGTCGCCGCCCGCCGTCGAGCACGAAGGCGGCGACGAGCACGCGGCCGTCGGGGTGGCTGAGCTGGATGCTCGGCGCGCGCTCGCCGAACCCGCCGCGCTCGGGGCTCTCGGTGAGGGGCTGCAGCACCGCGTCTCGCACGAAGGGCTCGAGCTCGCGCTGGAAGAGCTCGACATGCACGCGCAGGCGCTCGAGCAGCTCGGGCCGCAGCTCGGGAAGCCGCAGGCTCACGCCGAAGCGGTGCAGCATGGCCGCCCTCAGCGTCGTGTCGAAGTCGTCGGCGCTGAGGGTCTGCCAGTCGAGCCGCGAGGGCGGGTAGTCGCCGCGCCACTGCGACCACGACCAGTGCAAGATACCGATGGGCGGCAGCAGGTGCCGCACGCCCCACAGCACCTGCAGGTGGTGCTCGGTGTAGTCGGGGTCGCTCAAGAAGAAGCCGTGCACGTGGCGGGCGAGCCCGAGGTCGATGCGCAGGCCGCCCGACGAGCACGACTCGAGCATGATCTCGGGGTGCCGCGCGCGCACCTCGTCGAGCACGGCGTAGAGGCCCTCGTAGTGCCGCAGCAGGCCGTCGCCGGCGCCGTGCCCGTGGTCGGTGCGCGTGCAGCCGGCGTCAGGGTCGATGTTGAAGTCGAGCTTGATCCAGCGCGCGCCCGTCGTCGTGATGAGCGTGCTCATCGACTCGAGCACGTGCGCACGGCCCGCGGGCGAGCCCAGGCAGACGTAGCCCAAGAAGGTCGGGTCGGCCGAGTCGAGCGATTCGGTCTGCACGCGGTACGAGGGGTCGGCGCGCCGGCCCTCGACCGAGTGCGCCATGGCCTCGGGGTGCGCGGCGCGCAGCAGCGAGTTCGCGCCGACCGCTTCTGCCTCGATCCACATGCCCGGCAGCACGCCCGCGGCGCGGATGCTCTGCCCGAGCGCCGCGAGCCCCGAGGGGAACCGCGCGGTGTTGACGCTCGACCAATCGCCCCGCTGCTCTTGCCAGTAGCTCGTGGGGTCGGCGGCGCCGAACCAGCCGGCGTCGACCGTGGCCACCTCGATGCCGAGCAGCTGGGCGATGCGGGCGTTGTCGGCGATGACGTGCTCGTCGACCTCCTGGTCCTCATACGGCCACCAGTGGTTCCACTCGACGGGCAGCGCGTCGGTGAACGGGGTGCGGGGCAGCCAGTCGGCGGCGACGGCGCGCTGCAGGGCGACGGCGGCCGCATCCAGCGACGGGGCGATCGTCAGCACGACGCTCGGGGCGGTGACCGACTCACCGGGCGCGAGCTCGACGAAGAACTGCCACGGCGAGATGCCCGCCGTGATGTGCCCGCCCGCCATGGCGTGGATGTGCCAGTTGCCGCTGTAGGCGGGCGCGATCGTGAGGGCGGCCGGCGGCTCGCCCGCGCCCGGCTGGGCACCCGTACCGCCGCGCTCGAGGCCGAGCCACGGGATCTGGCCGTGCGAGCTGCGCCCCGAGCGGCTCTCGAGCACGAGGTGGTGGCCGGCGTGGCCGTGCAGGGGGCGGAACTCGTCGCCCCACGCGCTGTGGAAGCCGTGGGTGCGCCAGGCGGGCCCCGCGTCGAGCGCGAGCGTGTCCATGCGCGTGATGGTCACGGGATGCTCGCCGTCGTTGCGCAGCGTGAGGGCGAATTCCCACACGGGCTGGCCCGCGATGCGTCGCGCGCTCCACGCGGCGTGCAGGGTCGTGCCCTCGAGCGCGCCGTCGATCGTCAAGTGCTCGGCGTCGCCCACGATGCGCGGCGCGACCCAGCGGTCGACGGGCCGTCGGTCGACCTCCACGAGAAGCGGGGATGCATCGCTGAGAATGGTGTCGGCGAGGGCGACGATGAGCCGCCCGCCGTCGTCGGGGCGGGCGCGCAACGTTGCGTCGGTCATCCTGAGGTCCTCACCTGTAGGCTTTACATCATACCTAAAGGGTGCCCGCTCGCGGCACCCCGCCGCCGTTTCATCCCCCGTCGAAAGAATCCGCCCGTGGCATCCTCCCCCTCCGCCGGCCCGGCGACCACCCCTTCCTCCCCCGACGCCCCGCTGCGCGTCGGCGTCGTCGGCCTCGGTATGGGCTCGGTGCACGTCGAGGCCTACGCCGCGATGCCGGGCGTCGAGGTCGTCGCCCTCGCCGGCAAGGAGGCCGATCGGCTCGCCGAGCTCGGCGCCGAGTACGCGGTGCCGCACCTGCTCGCCGACTGGGCCGACCTCGTCGCGCTGCCCGACCTCGACATCGTCAGCATCGCCACCCCCAACGCGCTGCACCACCCCATCACGATGGCAGCGCTCGCCGCGGGCAAGCACGTGTTCTGCGAGAAGCCGCTCGCCCTCGACAGCGCGCAGGCGCGCGAGATGGTCGCCGCCGCGGTCGAGAACGACCGCGTGCTCGAGGTGGCCTTCAACCACCGCCGCCGCGCCGATGTGCAGTACGCCAAGCGCTACCTCGACGAGGTCGGCATCGGCCGCATCTACCACGCGCGCGCCTCGTGGAAGCGGCGCGCGGGCATCCCGGGCCTGCGCTCGTGGTTCACCAGCAAGCGCATGGCCGGCGGCGGCGCGCTCATCGACCTCGGGCCGCACGTGCTCGACTCGCTGCTCTTCCTGCTGGGCGAGCGCAAGGTCGTCGCCGTGAGCGCGGTCGCGCACGGCGAGCTCGGGCGCGCGGGCTACGGCGCGATGGATCGCAGCGAGCAGATGGCCTCCGACACCGGCGCCTTCGAGGTGGAAGACCTCGCGAGCGCGCTGTTCCGCTTCGACGACGGCTCGAGCGCCGCCTTCGATATCACGTGGGCCGGCCACACGGTCGACGACGAAGACATCTCGATCGAGCTGCTCGGTGTCGACGGCGGCCTGCGCCTGTTCGTGCCGCGCTACGCGAGCGACGACACCCTGCGCATCTACCGCGACGTCGCCGGGCGCCCCGTCGACATCGCGCCCGAGGTGCACGTGCCCGGCGGCGAGCACCCGCTCGTCATCGCCGAGTTCATCGAGCACGTGCGCTCGGGGCAGTGGCAGCACCACCGCGGTGACTTCGCCCTGCACCGCACCGAGGTGCTCGACGCCTGCTACCGCTCGGCCGCCGAAGGCCGCGAGATTCGACTGGAGCCCTGATGACCGCTGCGCCCCTGCGTGTGACCGTGTGGAACGAAAACCGGCACGAGAACTACCCCGACTCGCTCACCGCCAAGCTGTATCCGACGGGGATGCACGGCGCGATCGCCGCGGGGCTGACCTCGTTGCTCGGCGAGGCCGTCGAGGTGCGCACCGCGACGCTCGACGAGCCCGAGCACGGGCTGCCACAGTCGGTCGTCGACACGACCGACGTGCTGCTGTGGTGGGGCCACGAGGCCCACCCGGAGGTGGATGACGCGGTCGTCGACCGCCTCTACGACGCCGTGCTCGGCGGCATGGGCATCATCGTGCTGCACTCGGGCCACTACTCGAAGATCTTCACGAAGCTCATGGGCACGAGTTGCTCGCTGCGCTGGCGCAACGACGGCGACCGCGAGGTGGTGTGGACGGTCGACCCCACCCACCCGATCGCGCAGGGCGTGCCCGACCCGCTCGTCATCGAGGCTCAGGAGATGTACGGCGAGTTCTTCGACATCCCCACCCCGGAAGAGCTCATCTTCATCTCGTCGTTCTCGGGCGGCGAGGTCTTCCGCTCCGGCGCCACGTGGACCCGTGGCCACGGGCGGGTCTTCTACTTCTCGCCGGGCGACCAGGAGTACCCGGTGTACCACGACCCGAGCATCCACCGCGTGCTCGCCAACGGCGTGCAGTGGGCCGCCCCCACCCGCCGCGGCCCCGCCCTCGACGCGACCTTCCACCCGCGAGGCTGGTTCGACGCGGCGAGCTGAGCGCAGACTCACGAGGCCGGGCGCTCGGGCAGCCCGGCCCCGCGAGAGACTGCGCGACCTAGCGGCTGACGCCGACCTGCAGGCCCTGCATGATGTACTTCGACGCGAAGGCGAGCAGGATCAGCGGCACCGAAGCCGTGATGAACAGGCCCGCTGAGACGAGCGGCTGGTCGGTCAGGAAGCGTTCGCCGATGCTCGCGAGCTGCGGGGTGAGCAATCGCATCGACTCTTCGGGGATGAGGATGACCGCGAAGATCAGCTCGTTCCACGCGCCCAAGAACTGCAGCACGGCGAGGGTGGCGAGGCCGCTCGAGCCCATGGGCGCGATGATCGACCACATGATGCGGAAGAAGCCGGCGCCGTCGATGCGGGCCGCCTCAATGACCTCGTCGGGGATGCCGCGGAACGACAGCGTCAGGAAGAACGTCGCAAACGGCAGGCCCGTCGCCACGTAGACGAGAATCAGGCCCGCGTAGCTGCCGACCAGTTCGAGGCGCGCGAGCATGAGATAGATCGGGATGATCAGCACGGGCCCGGGCAGCAGCATGACCGATACGAACGTGGCCGTGATGTACTTCTGCCCCGGCACCGGCAGCTTCGCGAGCGCGTACCCCGCGAGCGACGCGAGCACGAGGATGATGCTCACCGAGATCGTGCCGACGAACAGGCTGTTGAGGAAGGCCTGCCCGATGCCGTAGGTGTTGGCGAGGTTGACGTAGTTCTCGAAGGTCCACACGCCGGGCAGCCCGAAGGGGTTCTGCAGGTAGTCGCTGTTGGGCCGCAACGACGTGATGATGACGAAGTAGAGCGGGTAGATGATCGTCGCGGCCACGACGAGCAGCGCGATGAAGATCGGCACCTGCCCGCGCCCCGCCGAGATGCGCTTGCTGACGACGACGTCTTCTTCAGCCATGGTCAGTCCTCCTCGCCCAGTTTGAACACCCGGTTCTGGATGAGGGTGAGGATTCCGATGAAGAGGAAGAGGATGACCGCGAGCGCCGCACCCGAACCGAGGTTCGTGCTCGAGAAGGCCCGCAGGTACACGAGGTAGTCGATCGTCGTGGTGTCGAAGCCGGGGCCGCCGGCCGTCATGACGTAGATGAAGCCGAAGAGCGACGAGAACGTGTAGATGACGTTGATGATGAAGACGAAGCCCAGCACGCGGCGGATGTTCGGCAGCGTGATGTACCAGAGCCGCTTCCACCAACCGGCCCCGTCGATCGCGGCCGCCTCGAAGACGGCCGGGTTGATCGCCGTGAGCCCTGCGAGCAGCAGCAGCGACTGGTAGCCGAAGCCGGCCCAGACGAGGGCCAGGATGATGATCGCGATGGCCGTCGTACCGTTCGTGAAGAACTGGATCGGCTCGATGCCGAAGAGCCCGAGCGCCTGGTTGACTCCGCCGTAGTAGCCGAAGGCGTTGCGGAACATGATGCCGATGACGGCGACCGAGAGCACGTTGGGCAGGAAGAAGATGACGCGGAAGTACTTCCAGCCCCTCACGCGCTCGAACAGGAGCACCGAGACGATGAGCGCCGCGAAGATGACGAGCGGCACCGAGATGAGGAAGGTCAGGTTGTTGAGGAACACCTGAGCCACGATCGGGTCGTTCAGCAGCGCGATGTAGTTGTCGAACCAGCGCCACTCGTAGCGCAGCCCGTTGGTGCGGGTGAACGAGATGAAGACGGCGAAGGCGACCGGGAAGGCCATGAAGCCGACGACGACGAGGAAGGCCGGAAGCACCGCGAGCAGACCGACGATTCGGTCGCGCCGGCGGATGCCTCAGGGCTTGCGGGGCGAGGGGCCCTCGCCCGTGGGCGCCGCCGAAGCGGCGCCCACGCGCGAGGTCAGAGCAGCTGAGGTCACTGGTTCGCGATCTCGGCTTCGTACGACGCCTTGAGCTGAGCGACCGCGTCTTCCGGCGTGATGCTGCCGATGAAGACACCGGCGTTCACACGGTAGAAGAGATCGATCGTCGCCTGCGGCATGACCGAGTCGAAGGCGAAGGTGACGCCATCGGTCGCCGCGGCGAGCTGCTCGAACTGCTGACGCAGCAGCGGGTTCTCGATCTTCGACGGGTCGCCGTCGACGTGGTTCGAGCCCTGCGTCTGGTAGAGCTCGACGAACACGTCCTGGTTCTCCGCCTGGGCGAGGAACGTGAGGAACTCAGCCGCGAGCTCCTTGTTCTCGCTCGACTCGGAGATCGAGATCGCGATCTCGGGTCCGCCCGCACCCATGGCCGGGAAGTCGGAGCCCTCGAGCGTCGGGATGAAGAACGAGCTCACGCCTTCTTCGCCGAAGGCGTCGAGCATGTTGTTGTTCTCCCAGCTGCCCACGAGGTAGTAGGCGCTGCTGCCGTTGACGAAGCCCGCCGTCGACTCGCCGTTCGACACCTGGCCGGCGTCGGGGTTGGTGAGCCCGCTCGCGCCCCACTCGGCGAACGCCTCGTAGGCGCGCACCATGGCGGGGTCGTCGACCGGGATGTCACCGGCGTACATCTGCGTGAAGACCGACTCGCCGAGCTGGCCGCCGACGAGCGCGGAGATCATCCACGCACCGACATAGCCCTCGAGGTTCGCGACCCACATGCCGTTCTTGTCGGTGTTGTCGACGACCTGCTGGCCGTTCTCGAGGAACTCCTCCCACGTGGTCGGCGGGTCGGACGGGTCGAGGCCGGCCTCTTCGAGCACGGCGTGGTTCTGGAACACCGTGAAGAGGTTACCGGCGCCGTAGGGCATGCCGAGCAGGCGACCGTCGGGGCTGTACCCCTCGCGGTTGACGTTGACGCCCGCGAGCTGGTCGAGCACCTCCGGGTCGATGAGCTCATCGAGGTCGGTGAAGAAGTCGCCGAACGAGATGGTCGGGCCGCCCGCGTACTGGATGCGGATGTCGGGGCCGTCGCCGGCGATCGCGGCGGCCTGGAACTGGGCCGCGGCCGAGGTGATGTCGCCACCCTGCTGCACGACCTCGATGTCGACGCCCGGGTTCGCCTCTTCGAACGCGACCGCCATCTTGTCGATGAACGAGTTCTCGAGGTCGGGGTCGCCGTTCTCGAGCGTGCGGCCGAGGATGCCGGTGTCCCAGACGAGGAGCGTCTGGTCGCCCTCGGCAGCGGGGTCGGTCGGCGCGCACGCGGCGAGACCGGCCACCAGGCCGACGGTCGCGACGATTGCCGCTACCTTTCGTGTCTTCATTGCTGTGTCCTTCCTATCGGAGCACACGACCGGGTGGCCCCGGTCGGTTCGGGAATCGCGCGCAGCGCGATGGCACGTCGCCGGGCCGTCGGTGCTGCGGCGAGCTTCGGGCGGGCAGGGTGGCCCGCCGAAGGGCGAAAGGTGTGCGAGCGGGGAGCGTGCAGGCGAGCACCGGCACCGGCGGGGGCCGGGGGGCTCTGGATCATCTGCGACATCATCGTCCCGTTTCTTCGCACCGCGGCACGAAGCCGCGTTGGTGAAGTCATTACATCATACCTAGCCACCTGGCGCGCAAGACTGGATATGCAATTGTTACCGCCCCGATGCCGAATCGCGGGTGTAACGTATGATGTAACGATGCATCGCGCGGTGGCGATGACGGGTGAGAGCCCGAGCCCGAGATCACTCTCGAGGCCGATGGCAGCCAGGATGCCCTGCTCGTGCGCGTCACCGCCGACGGCCACATCGGCTGGGGCGAGTGCGAGGCCTCGCCCCTCACCTCGATCGCCGCCTTCGTGACCCCGCGCTCGCACGGGGTCTGCCAGCCCGTCGCGGCATCCGTCATCGGGGCGACGGTCGACGGCCCCGACGACATCCACCGCCTCGCTCGGCTCGTCGGGCGCAACAGCATGGACCTCCTGCAGGCCGGCCACACCTGGTCGGGCATCGAGATCGCGCTGTGGGATTTGCTCGGCAAGGTGCGCGGCGTGCCGGTCTGGCAACTGCTCGGCTATACCGAGAACCACGCCAAGCTGCCCTACGCCTCGATGCTCATGGGCGACACCCCGCAAGAGACCCTCGACCGCGCGCGGCTCGCGCGCTCCAACGGCTTCCGTGCCGTGAAGTTCGGCTGGGGCAGCTACGGCACGGGCACCGCCGCGGCCGACGCCGACCACGTGGCCGCCGCGCGCGAGGGCCTCGGCGACGACGCGCAGCTGCTCATCGACGCCGGCCAGATCTGGGGCGACGACGTCGACGCCGCCATCGCGCGCCTCGAGGCGCTCGAGGCCGCGCGCGCGACGTGGCTCGAAGAGCCCTTCGTGCCGCACGCCTTCGTCGCGCACGCGGCCCTCGCCTCGCGCGCCCGCACCGTCGGCATTGCCGGCGGCGAGGGCGCCCACACCGTGCACATGGCCACGAACCTCATCGACTACGGCGGCGTGCGCTTCATCCAGGTCGACTCGGCGCGCATCGGCGGCATCGGCCCGGCGAAGGCCGTCGCCGATCACGCCGTGCGGCACGGCACGACCTACGTCAACCACACCTTCACCTCGCACCTCGCGCTCTCGGCCTCGATGCAGCCCTTCGCAGGGCTCGCCGAGCACCGCATCTGCGAGTACCCGGTCGAGCCGAAGGCCGTCGCGCTCGCGATCTCGAGCAACCACATCACGCTCGACGCCAACGGCGAGGTGCGGGCCCCGGATGCCCCGGGCCTCGGCATCGAGGTCGATCTCGTGGGGCTCGCGCCGTACCTGCGGCACGTCGAGATCTCGATCGATCACGAGCGCGTGTACACGAGCCCCGAGGTGCCGCATACAGTAGGGCACGTCGTCTAGGCGCAAGGAGGGTGGCACGTGGCAGAGATCGTCGCTGAGGTCGATCGCGGTGCGGGCTACTCCATGCGCGGGCTGCAGGGCCGCGTCATCGACGGCGTCGGCCGCCAGATCATCGGCGGCCAGTACGCGCCGGGGGACCTGCTGCCGAAAGAGGCCGAGCTCACCGAGCAGTTCGGGGTCTCGCGCACCTCGGTGCGCGAGGGCATGCGCGTGCTCGCCGCGAAGGGCCTCGTCGACATCCGCCAGAAGATCGGCACGCGCGTGCGCCAGCCCGAGAACTGGAACGTCTTCGACAGCGACATCCTGCGCTGGCACACCGAGGTCGGGCACGGCGACGAGATCATGCGCAACCTCGTCGAGGTGCGGCAGATCATGGAGCCGGCGGCGGCGCGCCTCGCCGCGGGCCGGGCATCCATGGACGACCTGCGGCGCATGGACGACGCGCTCGCCGCGATGGTCGCCAATGCGACCGACCGCGAGGGCTACGCGCACGCCGACGTCGAGTTCCACCTCGCGGTCTACGCCGCTTCGCACAACGTGCTGCTGCGTCAGTTCGGCAGCGTCGTCGCCGACTTCATGTACGCCTCCTTCACGGTGCAGCAGGCGACGGCGGCCGACGACGAGGTCTTCCAGGAGGACGCCGAGACCCACGCCGCCGTCTTCCGCGCCATCAACGGCGGCAACGGCGAGCGGGCAGCCGAGGCCATGCTGCACGTCGTGCTCGACGGCAAGAACGCGCTCATCAAGGCCCTCAGCGAGCAGCGCGATGGCGCGGGCGCTGCCTGACCGCTCGGAGGCCTCGGGATGACCGCGCAGCCCGCGGTGCACCTCGAGCGCGGCGGCATCAGCGCGCGAGTGCTGCCCGATGAGGGCGGCGTGCTGCTCGACCTGCTCGTGCACGGCCGGCCCGTGCTCGCGACAACCCCTTGGGCGGCGACCGTGCAGCCCGCGGCCCGCCCGGCGGGCGACGAGCCGACCTGGGTCGGGCGGTGGCGCGGCGGGTGGCAGCTGTGCTTTCCGACCGCGGGCCAGCCGAACCCCGCCGCCGCGGTGCCCGAGGGCTTCCACGGCGCGGCCTCGCAGGCGCCCTGGCTCGAGGTGGCCCGCACCGCCGACTCGGTCGCGCTCGGCTGGGCCGACCGCGACGGCCTGAGCGCCGAGCGCGTCTGGCGCCTCACCGACGACGGCGCGGCCGTCGCGACGCGCGTGCACAACGCCGGGCCCGGAGTGCGCGTGCTCGTCATCGCCGAGCACCTCATCATCGGCGGCGACGTGCTCGCGGGGCCGCTCGAGCTCGAGGTGCCCGAGGGCACGCTGCTGCGGCCGCTCGACTACGCGGGCCTGCCCGAAGGCGCCCTGCGGGGGTGGCCGGGCGACCCCGCCGATCGCTGGGCCAGCGTCGACGCGGCGACCCCCGCGCGCGTCACCGGGCTCGCGGCCGTGCAGCCGCAGCGCATCGGCGCGCGCGGAGCGCACGTCGCGGTGACCGTCGAGTGGCAGGGCGCCGCCCTGCCCCACGCGCTGCTGTGGGAGGAGCTCGGCGTCTCGACCGAGCCGCCCTGGAACGGGCAGGTCGTCGCGCTCGGAATCGAACCCACCTCCACCCCGCACGGCGCCGGCACGGCGCTCGACGCCGAGCTCGTGCGGCTGCCGCCCGGCGGCTCGCTCGAGTGGGGAGCCGCGCTCGGCGTGCGGTGGGCATCCACCACTGCATCAGACCACTCCCCCTCGACGGAGGCACCATGACCGCATCTGCCCACCCGCCCCTCCGCACGATCGTGACGGGCGCCGCGAACGGCATCGGCGCGGCGATCGCCGACCGGCTGCGGGCGCGCGGCGACCGCGTCATCGGTCTCGACCGCGAAGACGGGCCGGATGTCGTGATCACCGACCTCGCCGAGCCCGAGGCCCGCGCGCGCGGCGCCGCGATCGCAGCCGAGCGCCTGGGCGGGGTCGACGTGCTCGTGACGGTGGCCGGCATCTTCCGGCAGGGCTCCATCCACGACAGCGACTTCGACGACTGGCGGGCGGTGTGGGCGGTGAACCTGGATGCTCCGCTCGACCTCATGCGCCTGCTCACGCCCGGCATGGTGGCCCAGGGGTTCGGCCGCATCGTCACGATCACGAGCGTGCACGCGCGGCAGGCGCAGCCCGGCTGCCTCGCCTACGACGTGTCGAAGGCGGGGCTCGAAGCGGCGACGCGCTCGGCCGCGCTCGACCTCGCGCCGCACGGCGTGCTCTCCAACGCCGTCGCACCGGGCTTCGTGCGCACGCGCATGAGCCTGCTGCCCGACGGCACCGACGAGACCGACACCGACGCATTCCGGCAGCAGTATGTGGCGAGCGGCAAGCTGCCCCTCGGTCGTGCGGCGATGCCCGCCGAGGTCGCGCCGGCCGTCGACTTCCTCTCCTCCCGCGAGAACACGTACACGACCGGGCAGGTGCTGACCGTCGACGGCGGTCTCACCATGACGTTCTGACCGTGATGATGCTCGACGGCCTCGGCTTCCCCGAAGCGCTGCGCTGGCGCGACGGCGCGCTGTGGTTCAGCGACATGTTCCGGTCGCGCGTGATGCGGTGGGTGCCGGGGTCGGTGCCGAACGTGGTGCTCGATGCTGCGGGCGGCGGGCCGACGGTGCCCGGCGGGCTCGGCTGGTTGCCCGACGGAACTCTCCTCGTCGTCGACTGCGAGCAGCGGCGGGTGCTGCGCGTGCCCCTCGCCGCTGACGGGCGCGCCGCCGGAGCCGTCTCGGTGCACGCCGATCTCGCCTCGGTCATGACGCATTCCGCGAACGACATGCACGTCGACCCCGACGGAACCGCCTGGGTGGGCGGCTACGGCTTCGACCCCGAGAACGACGAGCCGGCGCCCTCGCCCCTCGTACGCGTGGCGCCCGACGGCGCGGTCTCGACCACGGCATCGGTCTTCGTCTTCCCCAACGGATGCGAGCGCGACGCGAGCGGCGCCCTCCTGGTCGCCGAGACCTTCGCCGATTGTGTGAAGACGTATTGGCGTCAAACGGATTTCACACTGCGCGCACGGCTTCCCGCGGGCAGCGGACCCGACGGGCTCTCGATCGCGCCCGACGGCACCGTCTATGTCGCGCTCGCCTTCGCGGGCGCGCTCGCGCGCCTCGCCCCGGCCTCTGCCGATCAGGGCGAGGCGGGGCCGGATGCCGAACCCACGATCGTCTACCGCGCCGAGCCGATCGCCGCCGGCCCCGGAGCCGGCCCGCTCGGGGTCTACGACTGCGCCGTGCTGGGCGACTCGGGTCGCATCGCCGTCGCGATGGCGAGCCTCGACGAAGACCTCGCGATGCGCGTCGACACCGGGCGCATCATGATCCTGGAGCTGTCGTGACCCATCCCCTGCAACCCCTCCTGCACGACGAGCTCGTCGTGCTGCGCGCGCCCACCCAGGTGTGGTCGGCCGCCGACGGAACGATCGGCGCCGCACCGATCCACGGCGTCGCGCACTCCGACGTGCGCGTCGTGCGGGGCCTGCGGCTGCGCGTCGGCGGGCTCGCACCCGAGCATCTCGTGTCGAGCGGGCGCACGGCCGACCGGGTGACGATCGACTCGCTGCTGCGGCACCTCGACGACCCGACCCCCGACCCCGGCGTGCGCCTGCGCATCGACCGGGCGGTCACGATCGAGGGCTGCGCCGACACCCTCACGCTCACGACCCGGCACGATCAGTCGATCACCACGACCGTCGAGATCGAGCTCGACCTCGACGCCACGCCCATCGACGCCCTCAAGCAGGGCCTGCCGCCCGCGCCCGACATCGCCGTGCAGGTCGACGGCGGCACGGCTCGCTGGTCGGGCGAGCACGTGACGGCGACCCTCACGACCACGGGACTGCGCATCGCCGAGCGCCCGGGCGGCCTGCTGCTGAGCGCCGACGTCGTCGTGCCGCCGCGCGGCTCGGTGAGCGTCGGCTGGCGGCTCGACGCCGTCGACGCGATCAGCGCCGTGCGCGGCGCGAGCGGCCCCGCGCCGTGGAGCGATGCCGCCGCGAGCGGCTTCCACCTGAGCGCGGTCGACCCGCGCCTCGCCCGATGGGTCGACCGCGCGCTCGGCGATCTCGACGCGCTGCGGTTGACGGTGGCGGGGCATCCCGATCAGCAGTTCATCGCGGCGGGCGCGCCCTGGTTCTTCACGCTCTTCGGGCGCGACTCTCTCTGGACGGCGCGCATGATGCTGCCGCTCGGCACGCGCCTGGCGGGCGACACCCTGCGCGTTCTCGCGCGGTTGCAGGGCACGGGCCACGACCCCGCGACGGCCGCCCAGCCGGGCAAGATCATGCACGAGCTGCGCCGCCAGTCGCTCGTCATCGACGACGACGTCACGCTGCCGCCGCTCTACTACGGCACCGTCGACGCGACCCCGCTATGGGTGTGCCTGCTGCACGACGCCTGGCGCGCGGGCCTGCCCGACGAGGAGGTGCGCGCGCTGCTGCCGCACCTCGAGGCCGCCCTCGCGTGGATGCGCGACAGCGGTGACGCCGACGGCGACGGCCTGCTCGAGTACATCGACGAGAGCGGTCACGGCCTCGCCAACCAGGGCTGGAAGGACTCGGGCGACAGCGTGCAGTGGCGCGACGGCGCGCTCGCCGAGGGGCCGATCGCGCTGTGCGAGGTGCAGGCCTACGCCTTCGAGGCCGCGGTCGGCGGCGCCGCCCTGCTCGACGCCTTCGACCGCCCGGGCGGCGAGGAGTGGCGGGCCTGGGCCGAGCGCGTGCGCACGGCCTTCCACGAGCGGTTCTGGGTCACCGACCCCGCGACCACCGGCGCGCTCGGCCCCTATCCCGCCATCGCGCTCGACGTGCACAAGCAGCCCGTCGACACCGTGACGAGCAACCTCGGGCACCTGCTCGGCACGGGCCTGCTCGACGCGGAGCAGTCGGCCCTCGTCGCCGCCCGCCTCGGCTCGCCCGAACTCGACTCGGGCTACGGCCTGCGCACGATGTCGACCGACTCGGCCGGCTACTGGCCGCTCAGCTACCACGGCGGCTCGGTCTGGACCCACGACACCGCGATCGCCATCACGGGTCTCGCCCGCGACGGCCACCACGCGGTCGCGGCCTCGCTCGCCGAGGGCCTCCTGCGCGCCGCCGAATCGTTCGGGTTCCGGATGCCCGAGCTGCACTCGGGCGACCCCGCCAGCAGCACGGCCCGCCCCGTGCCCTATCCGGCATCCTGCCGCCCGCAGGCCTGGTCGGCGGCGGCCGCGATCGCGGTGCTGAGCGTCGTCTCGACCGAGTAGCATCCCGCCCATGGCATTCATCGAGGCCCATGGGCTCGTCAAGACCTACAGCCCCAAGGGCGCGCCGATCGTGCGCGCCCTCGACGGCCTCGACCTCGAGGTGCCGCAGGGCACCGTGACGGCGCTGCTCGGCCCCAACGGCGCCGGCAAGACCACCACCGTCAAGGTGCTCACGACG
>NCEJ01000242.1 GCA_002280615.1 Micrococcales bacterium 32-70-13
TCGGCGATCAGGTGGTCGCTGGGTGAATGCAACTGCTGCCACACCTGCGGGATCACGATCGGCCGCAACGCTCGGGAATCCGAATTGGTGTGGGTGAGCTCGACGAGGACGGCTTTGAGGACCTGTTCCTCCGTCGGTCCCACCGCGACCTTCCTGTCGCCGATGCTCTGTGAGCCGATCAGTGAACGGAGGAGGACGAGCCAACGGCCGAAGATCACCGCCGAACGCCGCTCCTGCTCCACCCGGTCCAACTCGCCCCAATTCATTGCGAGGGGTCCGGGGTCGAGGGGGTTGAGGCGGGTGGGCATGCCGGGGCCGATCGCGAAGGGTTCGACGCCGAAGTGGCGGCACATCAGCTCGTACTCGTCCTTCGGATCCCCGAGGATCAGGGCCTGGTAGCCGAACGCGAACATGCGGTTGAGGAACGCCTTGACCCACGCGGATTTCCCGCGGCCGGGTTTCCCGAACACGAAGATGTTGGGGTTGGTGACGGGGATGGCGTCGTTGAGGACCCAGCCGTGGGGGTCGACGTAGAAGGTGGCGCCGTTGCTCATGTCGGTGCCCATCGGGGCCCCGGTCGGCGGCAGAGGGCTGGCGGTGAGGAAGGGCCAGAACACACCGGCCTGGTCGGAGGTCATCTGGTACCGCTTCACTGCGGGCCGAGACGGCACCCACCCCGCCCCCCTGGCCGGCTTGCCGCGCCAGGGCGGGGCGGAGGTGAACTCGCGGGCCGGACGCGCCTCATCGGGCTGGGGTTTGGTGGGGAGGTCGTGGCCGAAGTCCGCGAGCAGGCGGTTGATGCTGCGGGCCATCACTGGTGCCTGGTGGTGAGGCTGACCCCCAGGGGGAGGGTGGCGGTGACGAAGGCCAGGTCTTGGGACATGTCGAGGCGCTGCGGGGCCATGCCGCCGCGGCGGATCGCGGCATCCAGCCGGCGGCCGAACTCCGCCACCGGGGCCGTCGCGGGGACGGTGACAGAGCAGAGGGCGTAGGGGTGGCTCATGGTGGCGCCCATCGCGAGCTGCACCTCGACCCGGTCCAGTTTCGCCTGCCGGCGGTGGTCCTTGGCGCCGGTGCGGACCCCGAGCCGGTCCTTCAACCCTTGCCCGAGGCTCTGGCCGAACTCCTGCTGCGCCGCCTTCCGATCCGCGGCCGACTGCTTCTCGATCGGGAACACGACCGCCACACTGCGCCGCTCCACCG
>NCEJ01000082.1 GCA_002280615.1 Micrococcales bacterium 32-70-13
ACGACCTTGACGCGCTCGCGGCCCTGCGGAGCGCCGAGCGCCTGCTCGTGCGCGTCGAGGCGGTGCCAGCCGTCGAGGTTCGTGTAGAGCACGCCGCGCCCGTCGAGCAGGTCGACGACCGACTGCTCGTCGGGGTCGGCGGGGTTCCACCACGAGGCCTGGTCGGTCACGAGGTGCTGGATGGTCTCCATGGCGTCGCTCTTCGTGTGGCCGATGAGGCCGACCGGGCCGCGCTTGATCCAGCCCGTGGCGTACACGCCCGGCACCTTCTGGTTGTCGTCGCCGAGCACCTGGCCCTCGTGGTTCGGGATGACGCCGTGGCGGTCGTCGAAGGGGATGCCATCGAGCGGCGAGCCGAAGTAGCCGACCGCGCGGTAGACCGACTGCACAGCGACCTCGCGGATCTCGCCCGTGCCCTCGACGCCGCCGTGGCCGTCGGGGCGCGTGCGCTCGTAGCGGAAGCCCGCGACGCGGCCCTCGGCATCCGTCAGCACCTCGAGGGGCTTGGCGTAGAAGTGCAGGTGCAGGCGGCGCGAGGCCGAGCCGGTCTCACGCGCGCGCCACTGCGTGAAAATGCGGTCGATGACCGTGATCTGCTTGTTGGTCTCGATCGCTCGGCGCGAGGCCTCGTCGTAGTCGAAGTCCTCCTCGTGCACGATCATGTCGACGTCGCGCAGCTCGCCGAGCTCGCGCAGCTCGAGCGGCGTGAACTTCACCTGCATGGGGCCGCGGCGGCCGAAGACATGCACGTCGGTGACGGGCGAGGCGAGGAGGCCCTGGTAGACGTTGTCGGGGATCTCGGTCGGCAGCAGGTCCTCCGGGTGCTTCGCGAGCACGCGAGCGACATCGAGCGCGACGTTGCCGTTGCCGATGACGGCGACCGAGGAGGCCTCGAGCGGCCACTCGCGGGGCACGTCGGGGTGCCCGTCGTACCAGCTGACGAAGTCGGCCGCGCCGTAGCTGCCGAGCGCGTCGATTCCGGGGATGTCGAGTGCGGCATCCCGGATCGCGCCCGTCGAGAAGATGACCGCGTGATAGTGCCGTTTCAGATCATCGAGCGTGATGTCGGTGCCGTAGTGCACGTTGCCGAAGATGCGGATGTCGCCCGAGTCGAGCACCTCGCGCAGGGCGTTGATGATGCCCTTGATGCGCGGGTGGTCGGGCGCGACGCCGTAGCGCACGAGGCCGTAGGGCGCCTGTGCGGGGAGACGGTCGCGGTCGACGACGCTCACGTGCTGCGGTCGACCACGGCCTCGGCGAACTTGGTGAGGGCGAGCTTGACCGGGCCAGCGGGCAGTGGCGCGAGTGCGGCAACCGCCTCGTCGGCCCAGCGGCGAGCCTCGTCGAGGGTCTCGGTCGTGACGTCGTGCGCCCGAAGGTCGGCGATCGCGGCGGCCAGCTCGGTCTCGTCGCCGTCGACCTCGACGTGCAGCTCGATGCGGGCGAGCAGGGCAGCGGCGTCGGCGTCGGTGAGGGCTGCGCGGCGCAGAAAGAGCAGGGGCAGGGTCGCGACCCCGCTGCGCAGATCAGTGCCCTGAGGCTTGCCGGTGTCGGTCTCGGGCTCGGCGAGGTCGATGACGTCGTCGATCAGCTGGAAGGCGACGCCGATCTTCTCGCCGAACGCGACCACCGGGGGGCCGAACTCTTCGGGAGCGTTCGAGAAGACCACGCCCATCTGCGCTGCGGCGGCGATGAGCGAACCCGTCTTGTCGGCGAGCACGCCGAGGTAGTGCTCGATGGGATCGTCGTCGATGCGCGGGCCGATCGTCTCGTGCAGCTGACCGAGGCACAGCCGCTCGAAGGTGTCGGCCTGCAGCTTGATCGCGCCCTCGCCGAGACTCGCCACGAGCTTGCTCGCGCGGGCGAAAAGCAGGTCGCCCGTAAGAATCGCGACCGAGTTGCCCCACACGTTCTGCGCCGAGGGCACGCCGCGGCGCATCTCGGCCTCGTCCATGACGTCGTCGTGATACAGCGAAGCGAGGTGCGTGATCTCAACCGCTTGGGCGGCCGTGATGACCGAAGGGTTGTTGCCCTCGCCGAGCTGCGCGGTCAGCAGCGTGAGCACGGGACGGATGCGCTTGCCGCCCGCTTCGAGCAGGTAGCGCGACGTGACATCGGCCATGTCATCGGCGAACGACACTTCGCGCAGCAGGCCCTCTTCGACCTCGACGAGGCCGGTCTCGATCGCGTCGGCGAAACGACGTTCTTCGCTCGAGGCGAAGAGCTTCTCACCGAGACCGAGCGACGCGCTGAGCGTCTTGCTGCGGCGGGCGAGCGGTGGAAGGCGGGTCAACGTTTCGCCGATCTGTCGGTGTGCGAGCTCGAGTCGAGAGGTTTGCGGCCGCGGTGCAGGGCCACCACCCCGGCGGAGAGATTGCGGTAGCCGACGCGCTCGAAGCCCGCCGTGCGCAGCCAGTCGCTCAACACGGGCTGCGCGGGCCAGGCCTCGATCGACTCGAAGAGGTAGCGGTAGGCGTCGGGATTCGAGCTGGCCGCGCCCGCGATGAGGGGCATGACGTGCTTGAGGTAGGCCTGATAGGCGGCGCGCAGCGGAGCGAAAGGGGGGCGCGAGAACTCGCAGATGACGACCCGGCCACCGGGCTTGAGCACGCGGTGCATCTCGGCGAGCGCCAACTCAGGGTGCTGCACGTTGCGCAGGCCGAAGCTGATCGTCACGGCGTCGAACTCGGCATCGCCGAACGGCAGCTTCTCGGCATCGCCTTGCACGAAGGTCAGATCGGGGTGGCGTCGACGGCCTTCCTCGACCATGCCGGCCGAGAAGTCGAGCGCCACGACCTCGGCGCCGCTCTTCGCGAGTGCGACCGAGCTCGTGCCGGTGCCGGCCGCAATGTCGAGAACGCGCTCGCCCGGCTTCGGGTCGACGGCCTTGACGGTCGCGATGCGCCAGAGAGCCGCATTGCCGACCGACAGCACGGCATTCGTGCGGTCGTAGCCGCGGGCGACGCCGTCGAACATCGCGGCGACGTCTCGCGGAGTCTTCGACAGATCGGCCCTCGTCACAGGATCGAGTCTAGTGAGCGTCGGCCCGGGGTTCGCCGTGAGCGACCTGGGGGGCTGTCGGGCGCGGAGTACCCTGAAGACGTGCCTGAATCCGCCGCGCCCGCGGACGCTGTACCCGTCGTGGCGGTGCGGGCGGTCACCGCGGCGGTGGCTCCCCGCGATGTGCTGCTCGAGCACGCCGACGCGCGTCACCCCCTCGTCGCACTGCGGCGCGACGAGGGCATCATCGGCATCGGCGAACTGCTGCGCCTCGAGTTCACGGGTGCCGACCGCCTGACCGACGCCGCGGCCGCGTGGCGTCGCATCGCGGCCGCCGCCGAAGTGGTCGACGACGTGCACCTCGCCGGGTGCGGCCTCGTGGCGTTCGGCACCTTCGCCTTCGCCGACACGTCGTCTGCGGCGAGCGTGCTCGTCGTGCCGCGCCTCGTGGTCGGTCGCCGCGACGGGGTGAGCTGGGTCACCCGCATCTCGCTGCGCGACGAGCCCGAGGCGGCTGAGGTCGCCGATCCGCAGCCGATCGGCGAGCGCCCGCGCGCAACGCTCGCCGCGGCCTCGTTGAGCCGCGAAGGCTTCACGGCGGTGGTCGGCAGTGCGGTGCAGGCGATCCGCGACGGGCGGGTCGAGAAGGTGGTGATCGCGCGCGATGCTGTGGCGAACATCCCGCCCGATGCCGACCGGCGCGCCCTGCTGAGCGAGCTCGCCGACCGCTACCCCGACTGCCTCACGTTCGCGGTCGACGGCCTCATCGGCGCGAGCCCCGAGACGCTCGTGAGCGTGCACGCGCACGAGGCGAGCGCCCGAGTGCTCGCGGGCAGCACGGCACGCGGCGCCGGGTCGGCCGACGATGCGGCCGCGGCCGCCACCCTCGCGACGAGCCAGAAAGACCTCGACGAGCACGCGTTCGCGGTGCGCAGCGTGCTCGACGCCCTGCAGCCGCACGTGCGCGCGATCACGGCGAGCGAACTGCCGTTCACGCTCAAGCTGCCCAACCTGTGGCACCTCGCGACCGACATCGAGATGCAGCTGGGCGATGGGGCGAGCGCGCTCGATCTGGTCGCGGCGCTGCACCCGACCGCTGCGGTCGCCGGTTCGCCTCGGGATGCTGCGCTCGAGCTCATCGCCGAACTCGAGCCCTTCGATCGCGGGCGCTACGCAGGGCCCGTCGGCTGGATCGACCAGGACGGCGACGGCGAGTGGGTCATCGCCCTGCGGTGCGCGCGCATCGACGACGACGGGCTGCTCACCGCCTACGCCGGAGCGGGCATCGTCATCGACTCCGACCCCGACTCCGAGCTCGCCGAGACCCGCATGAAGTTCCGGCCGATAGCAGACGCCCTCCGCTGACGTACGGTCGGTAGGCGAGCCGATCGAGCGAACGTTTCACGTTCGACCCAGCGGGTTAGCCCGAGGGGCAGACTCCATGGAACCCGGGACAGGTCAATGTCAGGAGTCTTCATCCGATCTATCGCGCGGTCATGACATGAAGTCCACGTAGTTGGTCGATTGCTGCCTTGACGTCCGAGTCCCCCGCAACATCCGCCCACGGAAAGCGCGGCGACACGAGTGCAAACTCCAGGGGAATCGTGAAGCCCTTCACCCTCATGGAAACCCCAGCACCGGCGACATGGTGAGTCTTGACGGTCAAGGCGAACTGATCGATTTCTTCAATGTCGCCCCAACTCGATTCCCAACGACTCTTGAGTTTCAGTACTCCACCCATCAGCTCAATCCCCCGCGATGTGGCGACAAGCACGTTCGAGATGTGACCAAGGCCTCGGACCCGCTCGAGCGGACCGCCACTCGCGAGGGAGCGATGGTAGTTCCGCACGCCCACGATGACTGCGGAATCGTCGTCGGGAAAGAGCTTCCGAGCGCGCTTTTGATTCCTAATCCAAGTGGTCGCGAGCATGAAAGGCACCATGCAGAGAAGAGCCAAACCCACGGCTCCCCACAGAAACAAGTCCCATGGGAACCTCCAGACCGCCTCGCCTTGAGACGAATCCGCGACGGAGTCCAACCAAGACGTCCGGCGGGTGTGCGCAAAGACGACACCAGCCCACGCGACGATCGACCCGATCCAGATCAATAGGATTCGACGCACCATCATCTGCCTTCTCCTGTCAAATAGTCACCCTTAGGTAGCAGCGAGGCGCTTCTTCTCGGCCTCGACGTCGAAGTCGGCGACCGGCCACTGGGGGTCGATGCGCTCGAGCGCGTCGAGCAGCAGCGACTGCACGGCGAGCCGGGCGTACCACTTGCGGTCGGCGGGCACGACGTACCAGGGGGCGTCGTCGGTGTCGGTGCGCGTGATGGCGAGCTCGTAGGCCTGCTGGTAGTCGTTCCAGAGCATCCGTTCATCGATGTCGCCCGGGCGGTACTTCCAGTGCTTGTCGGGGCGATCGAGTCGCTCCTGCAGTCGCGCCTTCTGCTCGTCGGCGCTGATGTGCAGCATGACCTTCACGAGCGCGATGCCGCTGTCGACCACGCGGCGCTCGAACTGGAGGATGTCGTCGTAGCGCTGCTCGATCTCGTCGGCCGGGGCGAGCTGCCGCACGCGCCCGATGAGCACGTCTTCGTAGTGCGAGCGGTCGAAGACGCCGATCTTTCCGGGAGCGGGCAGCTGCTTCTCGACGCGCCACAAGAAGTGGTGCGCAAGCTCTTCGGGCGTGGGCTTCTTGAACGCCGCGAGCTGGATGCCCTGCGGGTCGACGGCGCCGACGACGTGGCGCACGATGCCGCCCTTGCCCGCGGTATCCATGGCCTGGATCACGAGCAGCACGCGCTCAGTGCCGCCCGCCGTGCTGGCCGCGAACAGCCGCTCTTGCACCTCGCTGAGGCGCTCAGCACCCTCGGCGAGCGCCTTCTCTGCCTCGTCTTTGTCGCCCCCGAACCCCGGGGTCGACCTCGTGTCGATGTCGGCGAGGCTCAGGTCGGTCGTCGCTCTCAACAGTTCGCGCATGACTCGGATGCTACCCGGGGCTCTCACTACGGCTCGAGCGGCACCTCGACGAGCAGCAGCGGTTCGGGCGCGGTCATGGCGTCGTCGAGCTCGGCACGCGTGGTCGCGCGGCGGTAGGCCCACCCGCCAGCGGCGGCGAGCGCCGCGAAGTCGACACGGTGCGGCGTGCGCATGACGGTCGCGAAGTCGTCGGGGTCGGCGGTCTGCGCGACCTCGAGCGCGTCGAAGATCGTGCCCCCGCCGTCGTTGCCGACGATGACGTGCAGCCGGATGCCCTCCGGCAGCGGTACGAGCAGCGCACCCGCGTCGTGCAGAGCCGCGAGGTCGCCCACGAGCGCGCGGGTCGTGCCCGTCGAGCCGTCGCGCGCCGCGGCGAGCGCGATGCCCGTCGCGGTCGAGATGGTGCCGTCGATGCCCGCGAGCCCTCGGTTGGCGTGCACCCTGATGGCTTTGCCGGGCACGATCGCGTCGGCCACCCGGATGAGGCGCGAGGCGGCGAGCACCAGGCGGTCGTGGGGCCAGGTGGATGCCCAGAGGGCTTTCGCGAGCATCCGC
>NCEJ01000083.1 GCA_002280615.1 Micrococcales bacterium 32-70-13
AGGCGGTCCTCCGCCTGCAGCACCTGCGATCGCCGCGGGTTCGGGATGACGGTTGTTCCACGATTGAGCGTCAGCACCGTGATGTCGCGGTCGAGGATGCCCGACTCGCCGAGCGTCTGCCCGACGATCTCGGCGCCGGCGTGCACAACGAGCTCGGCCACGCCGTAGCCCGTCGACACCGACAGCCGCTGGCGCACGTCGATATCGGGGAACGCCACCTCGTGCGAGATGTAGTCGATGATCGCGCCGGCGACGTCGAGCTTCGTCGCCCGCTCGATGCCCTCGAGGCCGGGGGAGGAGTTGACCTCCATGACGAGCGGCCCCTCGTTCCCTTCGAGCATGTCGACACCCGCGACGCGCAGGCCCATGATCTGCGCCGAGCGCACCGCGGCGCGCTCGTACTCCGGCGTGAGGGTGACGGCCTCGACGGTGCCGCCGCGGTGCACGTTCGAGCGGAACTCGTCGCCCTCGGCCGTGCGCCGCATGGCCGCGACGACGCGGTCGCCCACGACGAGGGCGCGGATGTCGCGGCCGCGGCTCTCGGCGATGAACTGCTGGATGAGCACGTTCTGGTTGGTCGAGTGCAGCGTCTCGATGATCGCCTCGGCGACCTTGGCCTGGGGGGCGAGGATCACGCCGATGCCCTGCGTGCCCTCGAGCAGCTTGATGACGACGGGGGCGCCGCCGACGCGCTCGATGGCGGGGCGCACGTCGGCGCGGTTGCGCACGAAGGCCGTGGCGGGCATCCCGATGCCGTGACGGCTCAAGATCTGGGTGGCCCGCAGCTTGTCGCGGGCGTTGCTGATGCCGTTCGCGGTGTTGGGCGTGAAGACGTCCATCTGCTCGAACTGGCGCACGACGGCCGTGCCGAAGTAGGTGATCGAGTTGCCGATGCGCGGCAGCACGGCGTCGTAGGTCGACAGCGGCTTGCCGCGGTAGTTGAGATCGGGTTCGGGCCCCGTGAGGTCGACGGCGAAGCGCAGGGTGTTGAGCACCTTGACGCGATGGCCGCGCTGCTCGGCGGCCGCGCGCAGGCGCCCGGTCGAGTACGAGTGCGGGGCACGCGAGAGAATGGCGAGTTTCATGGGGTGCCCCTGACAAGATGAGGGTGTGACTGAGCCCGCCCATTCAACCACCATCGCCGGGTGGCGCGAGTGGGTCGGCCTACCTTCGGCGGGCGTGCCCTGGATCAAGGCGAAGCTCGACACCGGCGCCCGCTCCTCGAGCGTGCACGCCTTCGGCATCGAGGCCCTGCCGCGGGATGCCGATGGCATCGAGCGCGTGCGCTTCCGGCTGCGTCCGTGGCAGCGGTCCGACGCCGACACGGTCGTGGTCGAGTGCCCCGTGCACGATCGCCGCACGGTGCGCAGCTCGTCGGGTCACACGGAGGAGCGCATCGTCGTGCTCATGGACATCACGCTCATGGGCCGCACGATCACAGCCGAGATGACCCTCAGCAACCGCGACAGCATGGGCTTCCGCATGCTGATCGGCCGCGAGGCGCTGCGCCAGGGCTTCGTCGTCGACCCGCGCCGCTCGTTCCTCGGCGGTCGCGCCCCCAAGCCCGTGCGTCGCCAGAACCGCGGCGTCGCTTAGGTCGAGCTGCCACCCCGAAGCGGCCCCGGGCATCCCGAGCGGCGACCGCGAAGCGGCACGACCGCGCTCGTGCCGCGGTAGCGGACGCTACGCCGCAGAAGCGGCGGCGTAGCCGACAAATATTGCGCGCCCCCGACAGGATTCGAACCTGCGACCCTCAGTACCGGAAACTGATGCTCTATCCCCTGAGCTACGGAGGCTCGTTCAGCCTAGCGGTTCTCGCGCCCACCTCCGCTCCGTGCCAGGCTGACCGCATGGGGAGCCCGCAGAGCATGCGCCGCACCGTCGGGTGCGAGATCGACGCGTCGCTCGGCGAGGCAACGAACATCGTGCTCGCGGTCGCGGTCGCGCACGCGCCGGGGGTGAGCATCGACGAGCAGTTGACCGTGCGCGCGGGCGGCGAGCGCGTCGTGCTCACCGAGTCGGTGGGCGTCAGCGGAACCCGCTGGCACAGTGCGGCCGTGCCGGAGGGTCCTCTGGCCGTGCGGTACGAGGCCACGGTCGTGGGCCGCGGCGAACCCCGCCCGGTCGACGCGACCGAGCGCATCCTCGCCGTCCGTCCCAGTCGCTACGTTCAGTCGGATGAGCTCGCGGGGCCGCTCATCGAGGCGAGCATCATCACCGATCTCTGCGAGCTGCCCGAGCGCGAGCGTCTCAACGCGGCGCGCGACTGGGTGGCCGGCCGACTGACCTACACGATCGGGTCGACGAGCCCCACCGACGGTCTGCCCGAGATCCTCGCCACCGGGCAGGGCGTGTGCCGCGACTTCGCCCACCTGCTCGCGGGGGTGCTGCGGGCGACCGCTATGCCCGCGCGCGTCGTCTCGGTGTACGCGCCGCAGCTCGCGCCCATGGACTTCCACGCCGTCGTCGAGGCGCTCGTCGACGAGCAGTGGGTGGTCGCCGACGCGACGCACATGGCTCCGCGCGAGGGGATGCTGCGCATCGCGACCGGGCGCGACGCCGCCGACACCGCCTTCCTCGCCAACGACGGCATGTCGCTCACGCTGCACCGGTTGAGCGTGCACGCCGAGGCCGATCGAGAGCTCGACGCCGACCCCGACGCCCTGGTGATGCTGGGCTGAGGCTCCGGCAGAGCATCGGGTACGCGCGGATAGGCTTGACCCTCGTGAACCCCGACCAGCTCGCCGCCGCCCTGCTCGCCGTCGTCGTCAGCGCGGTCGAGCGACGCGACGCGGTCGCCGCGGGCGAGCTCACGGTCGCCGACATCGCCCTCGAGCGCCCGCGCAACCGCGACCACGGCGACTGGGCCACCTCGGTCGCGCTCAAGCAGTCGAAGCGGGTCGGGATGCCCCCGCGCGCGTTCGCCGACGAGCTCGTGCCGGGCATCCTCGCCATCGAGGGGGTCGCCGCGGTCGAGATCGCGGGGCCCGGGTTCCTCAACATCCGCCTCGAGGCCGGCGCCGCGGGCGAGCTCGCGCGCGTCATCGTCGACGCGGGCGAGACCTACGGCCACAACGAGTCGCTGCTCGGCCAGACCATCAATCTCGAGTTCGTCTCGGCCAACCCCACGGGCCCGCTGCACATCGGCCACACGCGGTGGGCCGCGCTCGGCGACTCGCTCGCCCGTGTGCTGAAGGCCAGCGGCGCCGTTCTCGTGAGCGAGTTCTACATCAACGACGCCGGCGCGCAGATGGACGTCTTCGGCGAATCGGTGCTCGCCGCCGCCCTCGGCGAGCCCGCCCCCGAGAACGGCTACCCGGGCGAGTACATCACCGCCCTCGGGGTGCGCGCGCTCGGCGAGCGGCCCGACCTCGGCGAGCTGCCGCGCGAGGAGGCCGTGGCGATCGCCCGCGAGCTGGCCTACGGCTGGCAGCTCGACGAGATCCGCGAGAGCCTCGAGCGCTTCAACGTGCACTTCGACGTGTGGTTCAGCGAGCGCGTGCTGCACGCCGTCGACACCGCGACCGCGACGAGCCGCATCGACGAGGCCGTCGACCGGCTGCGCGCTCAAGGCCACGTGTACGACCTCGACGACGCCATCTGGGTGCGCACGACCGACTTCGGCGACGACAAAGACCGCGTCATCAAGCGCGGCAACGGCGTCTACACGTACTTCGCGGCCGACGCCGCGTACTACCTCTCGAAGAGCGACCGCGGCTTCGCCCACAAGATCTACCTGCTCGGCGCCGACCACCACGGCTACGTGCACCGCCTCAAGGCCCTCGCCGGGGCCGCGGGTGACGACCCCGAGCGCGACATCGAGGTGCTCATCGGGCAGCTCGTGAGCATCAACGGCGCCCGGCTCAGCAAGCGCGCGGGCAACATCATCGAGCTCAATGACCTGCGCGAATGGCTGGGCACGGATGCCCTGCGCTACTCCCTCGCGCGCTACCCCGCCGACTCGCCCCTGACGCTCGACCCCGAGCTGCTGCAGAAGCGCACGAACGACAACCCCGTCTTCTACGTGCAGTACGCCCACGCCCGCACGCACCAGGTGGCGCGCAACGCCGCCGCGTCGGGCGTCGACCGCGCCGTCTTCGCGGGCGAGCTGCTCACCGATGAGACCGAGAGCGTGCTGCTCGGCGCGCTCGCCGAGTTCCCGCGCATCGTCGCCCAGGCGGCGTCGCTGCGCGAGCCGCACCGCGTCGCGCGCTACCTCGAAGAGCTCGCCGCGGCCTACCACCGCTGGTACGACACGTGCCGGGTCACGCCGCAGGGCGATGAGCCGGTGTCGAGCATCCACGGCACCCGCCTGTGGCTCAACGACGCGACCGGCCAGGTGCTGCGCAACGGCCTGACCCTGATCGGCGTCTCGGCGCCCGAACGGATGTGACCGTGAGCGAGCCCACCGCGCCCGGCGAGACCACGCCGACCGAGCCTAAGTCGACCGAGCCTAAGTCGACCGAGCCTGAGTCGACCGAGCCTGAGTCGACCGAGCCCGAGACGGTCATCGTGGTCGAGGAGGCTCCGCGCCGCAAGCGCCGCGGGCTCGTCATCGCGCTCGTGGTCATCGGCATCGTCGTCGTGCTCGGCGTCGTCGCCGTCATCGCGGAGTCGCTCGCACGCCAGCAGGCCTCGTCGCTCATCGCCGACCAGGTGCGCTCGGCGCTGCAGCTCGAGGCCGATCATCCGGTCGAGGTGACGATCGAGGGCACCTCGGTGCTGCTGCAAGCGGCGGGGGGCCGGTTCGAGCGCATCACCGCAGTGGCCGACGACGTCGCCTTCGGCGAGCTCGTCGGCGACCTCGAGCTCATCGCCGAGGGGGCTCCGCTCGACGTGAGCCAGCCGACCGACTCGGTGCAGGCCGTCTTCCGGGTGGCCGAGAGCGATGTGGCGGCGCTCGCCGGGTTCCTCGCCGGCTCGGTCGTGACCGACGTGCGCCTCGACGAGCGCGAGATCCGCTTCGAGACCGCGTTCTCGTTCTTCGGGGTCGAGTTCTCGGTGGGCCTCGGCGTCACGCCCTCGGTGCAAGACGGCCAGCTCGCCTTCACGCCCTCGAGCGTCGAGCTCGGCGACGACCGTCTCGACGCCGCCGAGCTGCAGCAGCGCTTCGGCGGCCTCGTCGAGCCGCTGCTGACCTCCCAGCTGTTCTGCGTGGCGCAGTACCTGCCGCAGGCGCTCGAGCTGACGGCTGTGCAGGTGGGCGACGAGCAGCTCGTGGTCGTCTTCACGGGGGAGGGCGTCGCCCTCGGCGGGCCCGAGTTCACGACGCGCGGCACCTGCGGCTGACCACCGCCCGACCCCGGCGCGGCTCCCAACTTCGCGCCGCTAAACTCAACACCGGCTCCAGGAACCAAGCCGGGTTCGCTCGCCCCACCACCCCCGACCGACGCTCTCGTGAGGTGTCTGAGTTCGGCACGCCGCTCTACGTCGTCGATGAGCACGATGCCCGCTCCCGCGCTGCCCGCACCCTCGCGGCCTTCACGACCGCCGCCGCGGCGCGCGGCACCACGGCGGTCGTCTACTACGCGAGCAAGGCCTTCCTCTGCACCGAGGCCGCCCGCTGGATGGTCGAGGCCGGGCTCAACCTCGACGTGGCGAGCGGTGGCGAGCTCGCGGTCGCTCTCGCCGCGGGCGTCGAGCCCGCCCGCCTCGGGTTGCACGGCAACAACAAGTCGGTGGCCGAGATCGAGCGCGCGGTCGGCGTGGGCGTCGGCGCGATCGTCATCGACTCCCTCATCGAGATCGAGCGGGTGGCCGCAGCTGCCGAGCGCCACGGGCGCGTGCAACCCGTGCGCCTGCGCATCAACTCGGGCGTGCACGCCCACACGCACGAGTACCTCGCGACGGCGCGGGAGGACCAGAAGTTCGGCATCCCCCTCGCCGACGCACCCGCCGCTGTCGCCGCGATCCGTGCACACGCGAGCCTGCGCTTCCTGGGCCTGCACTCGCACATCGGCTCGCAGATCTTCGCCGTCGAGGGCTTCCTCGAGGCCGCCCGGCGTCTTCTGACCCTGCACGCCGAGCTGCGGGCCGGGGGCGACGTGCCCGAGCTCAACCTCGGCGGCGGCTTCGGCATCGCGTATGTCGAGAGCGACGAGGCGCCCGCGATCGAGCGCGTCGCCGAGGCGCTGCTCGCGGCGGTGGCCTCCGTGTGCGGCGAGCTGGGCATCCCGGTGCCGAAGGTCGCCGTCGAGCCGGGCCGCGTCATCATCGGGCCCGCGGGCGTGACGCTCTACGAGGTCGGCACGACGAAAGATGTCGCAGTGACGGTCGACGGCGGCACGGCCGTGCGCCGCTACGTGAGCGTCGATGGCGGCATGAGCGACAACGCGCGCCCCGCGCTGTACGCCGCCGACTACTCGGTGGTGCTCGCGAGCCGCACCTCGGGCGCTGAGCCCGCGCTCGTGCGCGTCGCCGGCAAGCACTGCGAGAGCGGCGACATCGTCGTGCGCGACGCCTACCTGCCCGACGATGTGACGCCGGGCGACCTCGTCGCCGTGCCCGCGACGGGCGCCTACTGCTTCTCGCTCTCGAGCAACTACAACTACCTCGCCCGCCCGGCGGTCGTCGCCGTGC
>NCEJ01000084.1 GCA_002280615.1 Micrococcales bacterium 32-70-13
TGCGGTATGGGTGCTGCGCCGCGGTACACGACTCCGTCGAGGTCGGAGAGAATAACGTCCGCGCTGTCAAGAGGGGTGGGGTGGGCGTCTCTGGCCATGCTGTCTCCCAGGTCAATGGGTGGACTATACAGTCCGGTCTTCCATCCTACGCCGATTCGGTCTATCCTCAGCTAGACAAGGCTATACAGGTATAGATAGGAGTCCCCGCATGTTGATTGGTATTGGCTGCGACCCGAATGCAACCACCCTCAAGGATGCCGTCGCTGATTACCTTCGCGAGCTCGGCCACGAGGTTCGTGATTTCGGCTCCGACGACCCCCTGTACCCGAAGACAGCCATAGCGGTGGCGGAAAGCGTCGCGGCGAAGGAGGTCGAGCGTGGTGTCGTGATGTGCGGCACCGGCATCGGCGTCTCCATCTCTGCGAATAAGGTTCCCGGGGCGTACTGCGCACTGCTCACGGACGCGTACCAAGCCGAGCGTGCTCAGCTGAGCAACGACGCCAACATGGTCGCATTCGGAGCTCAGGTCACCGGCGTCGAGTCGGTCAAGCGACTCGTTCGCGAATACCTCTCGGTGTCGTACGGGGAGAACGAGCGGAGCGCTCCGAAGCTCGCCGCTCTGTACGACTACGAAACCGAGAACACTCGCGTATGAATACCGTCCCGCTGCAGATCGAGGCGGAACTCGCACGCCTCAACGTCCTGCGGATGGTCCGGGCAGGCGGTTCTGGCCACCTTGGAGGAGCACTCTCGTGCATCGACATCGTGACCGCGCTGTACTTCGCGACCATGCGCGTCAACCCGCAAGCCCCGAAGGACCCGAACCGCGACCGGTTCCTGCTGTCCGCGGGCCACAAAGCAATGGCGCAGTACGCAGTTCTCGGGCGTCGCGGTTACTTCGAGGAGGCGCTGTTCGACACGTACGGCTCTGTCGGCAGCAAACTCGGCGGTCACCCCGACCTTCACAAGCTTCCGGGCATCGAAGCGAATACGGGTGCCCTGGGTCACGGGCTGTCGATTGCTGCAGGGATGGCACTGGGCCTCCGTGCCGCGAGCAACGGAGGACGGGTTTTCACCATCCTTGGGGACGGTGAGCTCCCCGAGGGGGCGAACTGGGAAGGGGCGTCGATTGCTGCGCACCACCGACTCGACAACCTCGTCGCTTTCGTCGATGTCAACGATCTGCAGATTTCCGGGCCGACCGCTGAAGTCATGAACATGGAGCCGATTGCCGACAAGTTCGCGGCGTTCGGGTGGAATACCGTCACCATCGACGGGAACGATATCGATGCCGTCCTCGACGCTGTCAGCGTTGCGGATGGCGAAAAGGGCCGGCCGACCGTTGTCGTTGCTCGCACGACGAAGGCGAAGGGCATCAGCTTCCTGGAGGGAACCCTTGCCTCGCACTACTGGAAGCCGACGGTCGAGGAGCTCGACCGAGCCGAACGTGAAGTGCACGCCCGCATCGACAACCTGCGCGAATGGAACGACCATGGCTGCTGAGACGCTTACTCTTATCGATCCGCGAAAGACCTTCGGGCAAGCAGTGACCGACCTCGCTGCGGACGATGACCGTGTCGTCGTCCTCTCCGCCGACAGCGGGCTGTCGTCGGGGTTCGGCTCATTCCGCGAGCGCTTCCCCGACCGCTACTATGAGTTCGGCATTCAGGAGCACGGAACGACGGGCGTCGCCGCAGGTCTCGCGTCGACCGGCAAGATCCCCGTCTTCGCGGCCATCGCAGCGTTTGTCACCAACCGGAACTACGAAGCATTCCGCAATGACATCGCGTACATGGGTCAGAACGTCAAGATCGTCGGTCGCAACGGAGGGATCACTTACTCCGACCTCGGGCCCACACACTACTCCCTCGAAGACTATGATTGAGCACGACGGGCCCGTGTACATGCGCATCGGGGGCCCATCGATCCCCGATCTGTTCCCACAGGCACCGTTCACCATCGGGGAAGGGCGGATGATTCGGGAAGGGTCTCGCGCAACGGTCGTCACGACGGGGACCATCACCCCGGAGGTCGTGGTCGCGGTGCAACGGCTCGCGGACGACGGCATCGATGTGGACCTCATCGGGATGCCAACTGTCGAACCTGTTGACGCGGCGCTTATCCGCGCGTCCGCTCATCGCACCGGACGAGTCATCACTGTCGAGGAGCACTACACCCGCGGCGGTCTCTCCGCGGCCGTTGGCGAGGCTCTGGCATCCTCGGGAATTCCCGTGCACGCCATCGGGTTGCCGCATGAGCACATCGTCACCGGTACGTACTCAGGACTGCTTGCTCGATACGCGCTTGACGCCGCGGGACTGGACGAGCGCATTCGGCTGCTCGTCCGCTAGGTGTACTGCCCAGGCAGGTTGTTTGAGATCCGGCTGATGGGCGGGAGCTTCCCGATCGCAGTGTGGGGCCTGTGGTGATTGTAGAAGTGCAGCCAGGCGGGCAGGGCTGCGCGGCGGGCTGATTCGCTGTTGTAGTGCTTCACGTAGGCCCAACCGTCGGCCATAGTGCGATGGAATCGCTCGATCTTCCCGTTCGTCTGCGGACGGTAAGGACGTGTGCGCTTGGGTGTGATGGCGAGCTCGGCGCAGACGCGTCGCCAGGCGTGGGAGCGGTAGGCGGGGCCGTTGTCCGAGAGGACCCGTTCGACGCGGACGCCGCGGTCGGCGAACCAGGACACGGCCCGTTGCAGGACGCCGATCGCGGTCTCGGCGCGTTCGTCGTCGTGGATCTCGGCGTAAGCGACGCGGGAGTGGTCGTCGATGACGGTGTGGACGTAGGCGGTGCCGGTGACCATGTCGCCGGCGATGCCTCGCTTTCCGGTGCGCTTGGCCGTGACTGCTCGGTTGCGGTCGCCTTGGGACCGTCCGACGTAGCGCCAGCCGCCGCCGTCGGGGATGTTGCCGAGCTTCTTCACGTCGACATGGATCAGCGCGCCGGGCTTGTCGTGCTCGTACCGGCGGGCGGGTTCCCCGGTCTTCACATCGACATGCGAGAGCCGGTTCAGTCGACACCGTTTCAGCACCGCGTGGACGGTCGAGGCCGGCATCCCGACGCGGTCGGCGATCTGGACCGGCCCCAGGCGCTTGCGGATCCGCAGGTGCACGATCTTCTTCACACGGTGCGTCGGGGTCTTGTTCGGATGCGCATGCGGGCGCGAGGACCGGTCGGCCATCCCCGCTTCACCGAGCTCTACGTAGCGTCGCGCCCATTTCGCGGCGGTGGGCCAGGAGACACGGAAGTAGTCCGCCGCCGCGGCGACCGTCCACTCCTCGTCGACGATCTTCTGTGCAAGACGGAGCCTTTGGCGCGGGGTGAGCGCCGCGTTAGCGTGAGACACGAGAACCTCCTGGTTCAGAGCGGATGCGGTAGCAGCTCCACTCTGCCGGGAGGTTCTCGTCACATCAGGGAAGCCAGATCAAACAACCTCCCTGGGCAGTACAGCTAGGCGGACCCGCTGTGGTGGACCCCGAGTCATCCACCACGGCGGGTTCACTCACGCTTGTAATCGAACTTCAGCCGCACCGTATCGCCGCGGAAGACGATGGTCGAGTACTCAAAGGCCGTCCCTGCCGGGTTCGTGATGACATCCGTCAACAGCAGTGCCGGGTCGCCCTTGCGCAGCTCCAGCAGCTTGGCGTCGGTTCCTTCGACGGCGATGACTTCCAGATCTTCGGAGACGCTCTTCATCGACAGATTGAATTTGTCTTCGAGAACCACGCACAGCTGCTCGTTGACGACATCCAGCTGATCCAGTCCCGGCGCGAGGCTCGCTGGCACGAAGGAGCGGTGGACGCTCAGAGGCTTCCCGTCTACCGTCCGCAGTCGTATGATGGCGATGACCTCGGCGCCCGCCGGCAGATTCAGGTGCTCACGCACTCTCGTCGGCGCGGGAACGCGCTCCGTAGAAATCAACGTCGTCGCGATGTCGTACCCGAGCACTTCGAGCTGCTCACGGATTCCTTTGTATGCAGGAGAGACCGCGTTGATCTTTTGCGGGGCGACGAACGTGCCCTTGCCGGCAACGCGGATGAGCAGACCATCACCCGCCAGTTTGTTGAGCACACCACGAATCGTCATGCGGCTCAGGCTGTACTCCCGGTTCAGCTCGTTCTCCGACGGGATGCGCTGCTCGGGTGCCCACTCACCACTGGCGATCTTCGCGTGAAAGATGTCCTCGAGCTGCTGATAGATCGGTGTCGCTGAGTCGCGCTCAATCACGGCCGTCATCTTTATGCCTCCAAAACTTTCCACATGATCTTACCTAGTCCGTCTTGTATAGAGTTGTATAGCCATGTACTCTGGACCAAAAGGACCGGAACGAAAGATGTTCTGGCCCGAGCTCGCTGAGGCAGAGCCTGACACAAGGAAGTGAGATCGGACTATGGCCGTATCAACTCGTCGTCTCACGACGGGAGCGCGGAAGCACGGATACGCGGTTCCCGCTGTGAACGTCTTCGACGAGATCAGCATGCGCGCGGTCATCGCCGCAGCCGAGGAGAAGGACTCGCCTCTGATTGTCCAGATCTCGACAAAGACTGTTCGCACCTCGGGGACCGCTTTCATCACGAGCCTTTTCCAGGCGCTCACGCGGCACACATCCGTGCCGGTCGCGCTCCACTTGGATCACTGCCCGGACCGTTCTGTCCTCTCTGACGTCATTGCCGCCGGGTGGTCATCGGTTCTCTTCGATGCTTCTGACCGTGATCTTGCTGACGCAGAGCGTGAGACGACGGAAGTCGTCAAGGAGGCTCACGCAGCGGGCGTCGACGTCGAATCCGAGATCGAGAACATCCTCGGGGTCGAAGACGGAGTCGGCAGCGACGAAGCCCACCACGCGTATACCGTCGACCAGCTCGCAGCCATCGCGGAGCGCACCGGTGCTGACCTGCTCGCCCCGCAGTTGGGCACGAGCCACGGCCTGTTCACGTCCAAGCCGACCCTTCTCCCTGAGCGCGCCCGCGAACTCGCGCACCTCACGGACAAGGGAATTGTTCTTCACGGGGGAACCGGCCTTGAGCCGGCCGACTTCCGCGCCTTCATCGACAATGGCGTCTCCAAGATCAACATCTCCACAGCCGTCAAGCACGCGTACATGCAGGCATCGGCGGAGCATCTCGATTGGGCGCGCGCCAACAACCATTGGGATCCGCCGAAGTTGGTGACTGCCATCGGTGATGCTGTCACCAGCGTCATCGGTGACCACATCGAATGGTTCGGCTCCGATGGCACGGCAGCCAAGGCGAAGGCCGCCAAGCCGTGACTCGCGCCTTGATCTTCGACTGCGACGGAGTGCTCGCAGACACCGAGCGCGACGGTCATCTGCCTGCGTTCAACGACACCTTCGCGCATTTCGATCTTCCCGTGCGTTGGTCCGAAGAGGACTATGCCGAGAAGGTGCGAATTGGCGGCGGTAAGGAGCGTCTCGCCTCGCTTCTCACCAGCGACTTCGTTGCATCGGCGAACCTGCCCACCGATGAGGCTGCGCAGATCGACCTCGTCAAGCAGTGGCATCGGTTCAAGACTGACCGCTACACGGCGAAGGTTCGAGCTGGTGAGATGCCGGGGCGGCCCGGAATCGCCCGAATCGTCGCTGCTGCACACGACGCAGGATGGCTGCTCGCCGTCGCATCCACGTCCGCCGAAGAATCGGTGCGCGCCGTGCTGGAACATGCGGTCGGTGCAGAGTCCGCCTCCTGGTTCCGTGTCTACGCAGGAGATGTCGTCCCAGCGAAGAAGCCGGCACCGGACATCTACTTGCTCGCTCTGCGGGACCTCGGTGTCGACGCGGCGGACGCTGTGGTCATCGAAGACAGCCAGAACGGGCTGCGGGCCGCCGCCGCGGCCGGCATCACCACGGTCGTGACGGTGTCCAGTTACACCGCCGACGAGGACTTCACCGAGGCGGCACTGGTCGTTGACAGCCTGGGTGACCAGCCGCAGACGCCAGCGCGCTTCCTTTCCAACCCGCGTGGCGTCGAGGAGACCGGCCAGGTCACTCTCGACACCCTCACTGCCCTCACCATCCGATAACCGAAGCCGAGGAACATCATGAGCAGCACCTTCAGCCAGGCGGGCGTCGCCCGCGTCGAGAGCGTCATCAAGCTCATCGCACAGACGTGCGTCGACAACGAGAAGTACTTCAGCGACCTGGACGCCGTCGCCGGCGACGGTGACTTCGGATACTCGCTCGCTCGCGGGTTCGAGAACGTCATCGCCGAGTGGGATGAGTACGACCGGTCGGATCTCAGCACCTTCATTCAGAAGGTCGCGACAACGATGTCCGGCCGCATCGGCGGTACGTCCGGCCCGATCTGGGGCACCGCGTTCCTGCGCGCTGCGATCTCCGTGAAGGACAAGAACGACATCACCCAGGCCGATGTGGTCGCGATGCTCCGCTCAGCCATCGAGGGCATCATGAAGCGAGGTGGCGCATCCCTGGGAGACAAGACGCTGCTCGACGCTCTGGTCCCGCTCACCGACGCCATCGAGGCGGACCTCGGTAAGGGTCTGGACGGCAAGGCCGTGGCTCAGCACGCCGCTGAGGCCGCGCGCGCCGCCGCCGAAGAGACCGCGAAGCTCGAGGCACACCGCGGCCGAGCGTCCTACGCAGGTGAGCGCAGCATTGGCTCCCCTGACCCCGGCGCCATCGCGATAGCGGTGCTCAGCGAGCGCGTCGCCGAGGCCTGGTAACGACTTACCCTCCCTCCATTACCCATCCGACACAAAGAAGTGAGAACACAATGAAGAAGTTCATCAACGACCCGAAGGCGTTCGTCCCGGAGATGCTGAAGGGCCTGGCCCTGGCGAACCCCGACACGCTCACGTACGACCCGAAGTACAACCTCATCGTCCGCGCCGATGCGCCCAACAACGACAAGGTCTCTATCATCCAAGGCTCCGGCTCCGGCCACGAGCCCGCACACGTGATGATTGTCGGCAAGGGCATGCTGGACGCCGCCTGCCCCGGTGACGTGTTCGCCGCCCCGCCCGCCGATTTCGTCGTCGAGGCCGCACGCCGCGTCAAGAGCGACAAGGGTGTGCTGCTGCTGGTGAACAACTACACCGGCGACAAGATGGCATTCGAAATGG
>NCEJ01000085.1 GCA_002280615.1 Micrococcales bacterium 32-70-13
CGTCACCGACCACTATGGCGGCCCGCGCCGCGGAAGGGAACCGCGGCGACCGCGTACCCTGGAGGCATGGCAGGCGAGCGCGGCATCCGCAACAACGGCATGGCCGCGACTCCGCGATCGGCACCGGATGCCCGCCCGCAGGTGCGCCCGACGACCGAGGGCTGGCAGCAGAAGATGGGCCCCGACGGGCGCCCCGTGCTGCAGTTCGCCGAGCCGAAGCGCGGCAAGCCGCCGGTGCACCTCGCCGACCTGACGCCCGAACAGCGCACGGCGCGCGTCATCGAGCTCGGCCTGCCCGGCTTTCGCGCCAAGCAGCTGAGCACCCACTACTTCACGCACTACACGAGCGACCCTGCCGCGATGACCGACCTGCCCGCGGCGCAGCGCGACGAGCTCGTCGCCGGCCTGTTGCCCCCGCTGCTCACCGAGGTGCGCCGTCTGCGTACCGACAACGGCGACACCATCAAGTTCCTCTGGAAGCTGCACGACGGCGCCCTCGTCGAGAGCGTGCTCATGCGCTACCCGGGCCGCATCACGCTGTGCGTCTCGAGCCAGGCCGGCTGCGGCATGAACTGCCCCTTCTGCGCGACGGGCCAGGCCGGGCTGACGCGCAACATGTCGAGCGCCGAGATCATCGACCAGATCGTGCAGGCCAACGCGGCGATCGCCGCGGGCGAGCTCGGCGGCAAGAAGCGCGGCGAGACCACGCCCGAGCGCGTGAGCAACATCGTGTTCATGGGAATGGGCGAGCCGCTCGCCAACTACAACCGCGTCATGGATGCCGTGCGCACGATGGTCGAGCCCCAGCCGAACGGGCTCGGCATGAGCGCTCGGCACATCACGGTGTCGACGGTCGGGCTCGTGCCGGCCATCCTGAAGCTCGCCGAGGAGAAGGTTCCGGTGACCTTCGCGCTGAGCCTGCACGCGCCCGACGACCAGTTGCGCGACGAGCTCATCCCCGTCAACTCGCGGTGGAAGGTCGACGAGGCGCTCGACGCCGCGCGCGCCTACTTCGACGCGACCGGCCGGCGGGTGTCGATCGAGTACGCGCTCATCAAAGACATGAACGACCACGCCTGGCGCGCCGACCTGCTGGCGCAGAAGCTCAATGAGCGCGGGCGCGGCTGGGTGCACGTCAACCCCATTCCGCTCAATCCGACGCCCGGCTCGATCTGGACGAGCTCGGAGCCCGCCGTCATGCGCGAGTTCGTGCGCCGGCTGGAGGACGCCGGGATTCCGACGACGCTGCGCGACACGCGCGGCAAAGAGATCGACGGAGCCTGCGGCCAGCTCGCCGCCGCCGAATAGGCCACTCGAACATCCCTCGGCTCCGCCATACTGGGGCCATGCTCCTGGATCAGATCAACGAGTTCTTCACGCAGATCGTCGGCATCAGCGTCGCCGTCGTTTTCGCGATCATCGTCATCATCGTGCTGCTGCGCGGCATCAAGGTGGCCAAGCCCGACGAGGCGATCATCGTCACCTCGCGGCAGCGCACGCCGAAGGAGCGCGCGCAGAACGCCGAGATGGAGAACGTCGGCCAGCGCGTCGTGTTCGGCTCGCGCGTCTTCGTCAAGCCCATCGTCGAGGCCTACTTCAAGCTGAGCCTGCGCTCGCGCCAGCTGAACGTGCAGGCGACGGCGCAGACGCGCGACGCCATCACCATCAAGGTCAACGCCGTCGCGGTCGTCAAGGTCGGCGGCTCGGAGGCCATGGTGCGCGCGGCCGCCCAGCGGTTCTTGAACCAGCAGGACCAGATCGAGTCGTCGACCGAGGAGGTGCTGAGCGGCTCGGTGCGCTCGATCGTCGGTCAGCTCACCGTGACCGAGATCATTACGAACCGCTCGGCGCTGCAGGAGCAGGTGCTGGAGGCGGTGCGCGAGGCGCTCGACATTCAGGGTCTGCAGATCGACACCCTGCAGATCAAGGAGATCGACGACGAGAACAACTACATCCGCGACCTCGGTCGCGCCGAGGCTGCTCGCGTCAAGCAGGTCGCCGAGATCGCCGAGGCGCAGGCCCAGCAGGCCTCGGAGGAGGCGCGCATCGCCGCCGCCCAGAAGATCGCCGAGAGCCAGCGCGCTCTCGATCTGCGCAACGCCGAGATCCAGAAGGAGACCGACAAGGCGCGCGCCGAAGCCGCCGCGGCTGCTCCGCTCGCAGAAGCGATCGCGCAGCAGGAGGTCGTCAGCCAACAGGAGGTCACCGCGCAGAAGCGCGTCGGCCTGCGCAAGCAGGAGCTCGATGCCGAGGTGCGCGCCGTCGCCGACGCCCAGGCCTATGCGATCGAGCGCGAGGCCGAAGCCGGTGCCGCGGCGTCCGTCGCGAGTGCCAACGCCCAGCGCGAGGCCCGCATCGCCGCCTCGCAGGCTCTGGCGGCGGAGGGTGAGGCCGAGGCCAGCGCGATCCGCGCCCGCGGAACGGCCGAGGCCGACTCCACGCGGGCTCAGGCCGAGGCTCTCGCCGAGCGGGCCGACGCGCTGCTCAAGCAGCGCATCATCGACCAGCTGCCCGAAATCGTGCGGGCGGCCGCCGAGCCGCTCGGGGCGATCCAGAACATGACGGTCATCTCCTCCGACGGCAGCGGTACGAACCAGCTCGGCGACAACGTGGCCGGGCAGCTCGCGACGTCGACGAAGATCATCAAGGATCTCGTGGGCATCGACATCGCCGAGCTCATCAACGGCAAGGTCGTCGGCGAGGCCACGGGGGCCGCCGTCGCGAAGGGCGCTGCGGGCGCGGCTTCACCGCGGCGCAAGAACCCCGAATCTTGACACGCTGAGTCGACCGTGCGGGCCCGAACGAGGCCCGCACGGTCGCTAGCGTTGGGCCCATGACCGACGCCGCAGTCGCCCAGCGCGAGGCCTGGAAGGCCCGCGAATCCCTCGCCGAGCAGTTCATCCCGCTCATCGGCCGCCTCTACCGCGAGCACGGGGTCGTCACCTCGATCCATGGCCGCCGCCTCATCAACCAGTCGCCGATCGGCGTCATCAAGGCGCACCGCTACGCCCATCACGTGACGGGCTCGGTGCTGCCGCTCGAGCAGACCAAGCAGGTGCTGGATGCCCTGCTCACGCTCGACCCCGGCCCGGCATCCCTCGACATCGCGCGCCTGCTGAGCGACTTCGAGCGGCACGGAAGCGGCCGCTCGCTCACCGGCTACCTCGGCGAGGTGCTCGCCGCCACGCACCGCGCGGCCCCGGCCGCGGGCGGCACCGACGTCGTGCTGTACGGCTTCGGCCGCATCGGGCGGCTGCTCGCGCGCATCCTGATCGCCCACGGCGGCCACGGCGCGGGGCTGCACCTGCGCGCGATCGTCGTGCGTCGCGGCGGCGAGAACGACCTCATCAAGCGCGCGAGCCTGCTGCGCCGCGACTCGGTGCACGGGCCCTTCGAAGGCACGATCACGGTCGACGAGGAGGCGAGCACGATCCTCGCGAACGGCACGCTCATCCAGGTGATCTACGCCGACGACCCCGCGAGCATCGACTACACGGCCTACGGCATCCACGACGCGATCGTCGTCGACAACACCGGGCGCTGGCGCGACGAGGAGGGGCTCTCGCAGCACCTGCGCTCGACGGGCGTTGCGCGCGTGCTGCTGACGGCGCCCGGCAAGGGCGCCCTGCCCAACGTCGTGCACGGCATCAACCACGAGTCGATCGGGCCCGAGCAGCGCATCGTCACGGCGGCCTCCTGCACGACCAACGCCATCACGCCCGTGCTCAAGGTGCTCAACGACGAGTACGGGGTGGTGCACGGCCACGTCGAGACGGTGCACTCGTTCACGAACGACCAGAACCTCATCGACAACTTCCACAAGGGCGACCGCCGCGGGCGCTCGGCCGCGCTCAACATGGTCATCACCGAGACGGGGGCCGCGAAGGCTGTGGCCAAGGCGCTGCCGGTGCTCGAGGGGCGGCTCACGGGCAACGCCATCCGTGTGCCCACGCCCGACGTGTCGATGGCCATCCTCAACCTGCGCCTCGAGCGGCCGACGACGCGCGACGAGGTCAACCGCTTCCTGCGCGAGACCTCGCTGCACTCGACCCTGCGCCAGCAGATCGACTACATCGAGTCGCCCGAGGTGGTGTCGACCGACTTCATCGGCTCGCACCGCGCGGGCATCGTCGACGGGCTCGCCACGATCTGCGCGGGCGAGAACCTCATCGTGTACGTCTGGTACGACAACGAGTTCGGCTACAGCTCGCAGGTCGTGCGCGTGCTCGAGACGATGGCGGGCACGCACCCTACCGTGGTGCCGGAGCGCGCGCAGGCCTGAGCGCGGTCTGCCTGACCCTGCCTCAGCGGAACGCGGGGATGCCCGTGATGGCGTTGCCGAGCACGAGCGTGTGCACCTCGTCAGTGCCCTCGTAGGTGCGCACCGACTCGAGGTTGTTCCCGAGCTGCAGGGCGAGCAGAAAGCCCTTGTCGATCTCGAGTGCCATGTCGACGAGCTTCTGCTGCGTGAGCTGGTACGCCGCGACGGGCTTGCCGAACACCTGCCGTTGCTGCACGTAGGCGAGCGCGACGCGGTAGCTGTCGAGCGCGGCGCCCATGACGCCCCACACGATGCCGTAGCGGGCCTGGTTGAGGCACGTGAACGGGCCGCGCAGGCCCTCGGCGCCCGGCAGCTGCGCGCTCGCGGGCACGCGCACCTCGTCGAGCACGATGTCGCACTGGATCGAGGCGCGCATCGAGAGCTTCTGCCCGATGGGCGTCGCCGTGAAGCCCGGCGTGCCGGTCGGCACGAGGAAGCCCCGGATGCCCTGCTCGGTCTGCGCCCAGATGACGGCGATGTCGGCGATCGACGCGAGGCCGATCCAGCGCTTCGACCCCGTGATGACCCAGTCGTCACCGTCGCGGCGCGCGAAGGTCTGCATCGAGGCCGGGTCGCTGCCCGCGTCGGGCTCGGTGAGGCCGAAGCATCCGATCGCCTCGCCCGCGGCCATGCGCGGCAGCCACTCCTGTTTCTGCTCCTCCGAGCCGAAGCTGTGGATCGCGGTCATCGCGAGCGAGCCCTGCACCGAGACGAAGGTGCGCAGGCCCGAGTCGCCCGCCTCGAGCTCGGCGGCGGCGAGCCCGTACTCGACCGCCGAGCGGCCGGCGCAGCCGTAGCCCTGCAGGTGCATGCCGAGCAGGCCGAGCGCGCCCATGGGCTTGATGATCTCGGTCGGGAAGACCCCGGCGTCGTACCACTCGGCGATGTGGGGGCGCAGCTCGGCGTCGACGTAGGCGCGCACGCGGTCGCGCGTCGCGCGCTCCTCGGCGCTCAGCAGCGCGTCGAAGCCGATGAGGTCGAGCGGGGAGTCGGTCATGACGGTCCTTCCGGGAACACCCTCATCGTGCCGCGCGCCCCGCCTTTTGTCCACTTGTACAGTAGGCGCATGATTCGACCCCTCGACGGGATGCTCGTGGCCGACCTCAGCCGCGTGCTCGCCGGCCCGACCGCCGCCGTCATGCTCGCCGACCTGGGCGCGCGCGTCATCAAGGTCGAGCGCCCCGGCGCGGGCGACGAGACCCGTACCTGGGGCCCGCCCTGGGCGGGATCGTCGAGCGCCTACTTCGAGGCCGCGAACCGCTCGAAGCAGTCGATCGCCCTCGACTTCGGCGACCCGGCCGATCTCGCCCTCGCGCGCGAGCTCGTCGACCGCGCCGACATCGTGCTCGAGAACTACCGCACCGGCGCCCTCGAGCGCTTCGGCCTCGACGCCGCGAGCGTGCTCGCCCGCAACCCCCGGGTCGTCTACTGCTCGATCACCGGGTTCGGGTCGACGGGGGAGGGCGCGGCCATGCCCGGGTACGACTTCCTCGTGCAGGCGCTCGGCGGGCTCATGAGCATCACGGGCGACCCCGGGGGCGAGCCCCGCAAGGTCGGCGTGGCCATGGTCGACCTGCTCGCCGCCAACCACGCCGTCATGGGCGTGCTCGCCGCGCTGCTGCACCGCGAGCGCTCGGGCATCGGCCAGCACGTCGAGGTGGCGCTGCTCTCGAGCCTCATCGCCTCGCTCGCCAACCAGGCCGGCTCGTTCCTCGCCACCGGTGCCGCCCCGCGCGCCCTCGGCAACCGGCACCCCTCGATCGCCCCCTACGAGACGCTGCGCTGTCGCGACGAGCTCATCGCCGTGGCGGTGGGCAACGACGCGCAGTTCGCGGCCCTGTGCGCCGTGCTGGGCGATCCCGGGCTCGCGAGCGACCCGCGCTTCGCGACCAACCCCGCGCGGGTCGGGCACCGCGACGCCCTGCAGGGCGCGCTCGAGGCGCTGCTGGCCGCCGACGACGCCGCGGTCTGGGCGGCGCGGATGCTCGAGGCCGGGGTGCCCGCGGGCACCGTGAACGGCATCGACGGGGCGCTCGCGCTCGCGCGGAGGCTCGGGCTCGAGCCGACCGTGGGGGTGGGGCCGGAGCATCCGGAGCAGCTTGCGCACCCCGTGCGCTACTCGGCCTTCGCACCGGCCCCGCCGACGGCGCCACCCGCGCTCGACGAGCACGGCGCGGCGCTGCGCGCCTGGCTGCGCGCGCCCGCCGACTAGACCGGTGGTGGCGCGGGCGGCTCGACGGCCGGGTGGTCGAGCGCGGCCCGCTCCAGCACCGAGCGGGAGAGGTGCGTGGCCCCGACGACGGCGGCGGGCATGACGGCGATCGCGCCGCCGGGGATGAGGAAGAACAGCTGCGTCGCGATGCCGAAGCCGAGTTCGCGGGCGCGCGACCCGCGCAGAAGGCGGGCGCGCTCCGACGCCGTGATGCCGCGCGCCTCGAACGGCCGGGTGGTGAGCTCGCGCGCGATGAGGTGCCCGGCGAGCACCGGGCCGAGCACGGCCGCGGTCACCGAGCCGACCACGGGGATGAGTCCGACGAGCCAGGTGATGAGGGCGAAACCCATCGCGCGCAGCACGAGCAGCAGGCCGTCGCCGAACGACCGCCAGAACCGCAGGGGCGAGGGCGTGAAGTCGCCGAGCTCGGCCTCCGCCGCCCGCCAGATGCGCTCGTAGAACGGGTCGCCGATGAGCAGCGTGAGGGTCGTGAAGGTGTAGACCGTGCCGATGATCGCCCCCGCGACGATCACGAGCGCCAGAAGGGTGCGCAGCACGCCGCGATCGCGCTCGGCCCAGTCGTCGGCGAAGGGCGTGATCGCCTGCGCGAGGGCCTCGACGTTGAGCCCGAGGGCGATGAGCACGGCGGCGATGAGCGCGCCCGCGATGATCGCGGGCAGCATGCCGAGGGCCATGACCCCGGGTCGGCGGCGCCAGAAGCCGAACCCCCGCGGCACGAGCGCGGCGCCCGCGAGCAGCTCGCGCACGACCCTCCGCATCCGCTTCATGAGGGTCACTGTAGACGGCGTGGCGATGCGCTGTACGGTCTGGCGAAGAAAGCGCCGGGAATCTCCACCGTGGCGATGCGAGCGGCCCTCGCCTGACCCTAGGCTGGGCGCACGTGCGCACCGCGGCCACCGCGATCAGGAGCAGCGCCGCGTGCACCATCGAGTCAACGAGGAGCCCCCATGAGCAAGTACGCAGTGATCAACCCCGCCACCGGCGAGATGCTCCGGTCGTACCCGACCGCGACCGACGCCGACGTCGCCACCGCGATCGACGGCGCGTTCACCGCCTACCGCGGCTGGTCGCGTTCGACGACCGTCGAGGAGCGCGCCCAGCTCATCGCGAAGGTCGCCGATCTGCACCGCCAGCGCCGTCAGCACCTCGCCGAGATCATCGTGCGCGAGATGGGCAAGCCGATCGGCGACGCCCTCGGCGAGGTCGACTTCTCGGCCGACATCTACCAGTACTACGCCGACAACGGCCCCGAGCTGCTGAAGGACGAGCCCATCGCGCTCGCCGAGGGCAGCGAGGGCTCGGCGTTCATCCGCAAGAGCGCCATGGGCGTGCTGCTCGGCATCATGCCGTGGAACTTCCCGTACTACCAGGTGGCGCGGTTCGCCGGCCCCAACCTCATCCTCGGCAACACCATCCTGCTCAAGCACGCCGCGCAGTGCCCCGAGTCGGCCATGGCGATCCACGAGATCTTCGCCGAGGCCGGGTTCCCGGTGGGCGCCTACACGAACATCTACGCGACGACCGACCAGGTCTCGACGATCATCGCCGACCCCCGCGTGCAGGGCGTCTCGCTGACCGGCTCGGAGCGCGCCGGAGCGGCCGTGGCCGAGCAGGCCGGACGCCACCTCAAGAAGGTCGTGCTCGAGCTCGGCGGCAGCGACCCCTTCATCCTGCTGAGCACCGACGACCTCGATGCGACCGTCGAGATGGCCACCAACGCTCGCCTCGACAACAGCGGGCAGTCGTGCAACGGCGCCAAGCGCTTCATCGTGGTGGAGGAGCTCTACGACGCCTTCCTCGAGAAGTTCGTCGCGGCCATGTCGGGCACGCAGGCGAGCGACCCCATGGTCGAGGGCGGCGCCTACGGGCCGCTCTCGTCGAGCAGCGCCGCCGAGGGTCTGGAAGACCAGGTGAAGCGCGCCGTCGCGGGTGGCGCCACGGTGCTCACCGGCGGTACGCGCGAGGGCAACTTCTTCACCTCGACGGTGCTCGCCGACGTGAAGCCCGGCAACGACGCCTACTACGAGGAGTTCTTCGGCCCCGTCGCGCAGGTCTTCAAGGTGCGCAATGAGGACGAGGCGGTCGAGCTCGCCAACGACACCCCGTTCGGCCTCGGCTCGTACCTGTTCACGACCGACGAGGCCCAGGCCGCGCGCGTCGCCGACAAGATCGACGCGGGCATGGTCTACGTCAACTGCGTGCTCGCCGACAGCCCCGAGCTGCCCTTCGGCGGCATCAAGCGCTCGGGCTCGGGCCGCGAGCTCGGCACGCTCGGCATCGACGAGTTCGTCAACAAGAAGATGATCCGCATCGCCTGATGCTCCGCTTCGAGGAGCTCGCCCATGAGCAGACGCCCATGGGCGAGCTCACTCTGCGGCGTCGGTACGAGCCCGTGGTCGGGCGCGACGTCTTCGAGGTCAAGCTCGGCGACGAGTACCTCATGTCGAGCCTCTTCACGGTTGCCGAGGAGGCCCTGAGCGACCTCGGCCTCGCCGCCGTGCCCGCGGGCCGTGACGCGCTCGACGTCGTCGTCGGCGGGCTCGGGCTCGGCTACACGGCCGTGGCCGCCCTGCGCGATGCGCGTGTCGCGACGATGACGGTCGTGGATGCCCTGCCCGCCGTCATCGCCTGGCACGAGCGCCGACTGCTGCCGGTGTCGGGGACGCTCGTCGACGACGAGCGCACGCGGCTCGTGCACGCCGACTTCTTCGCCCTGATGCGCGCGGCACCGGATGCAGCCGGGCCGCTGCCCGTGCCGCTCGACGCCATCCTGCTCGATGTCGACCACTCGCCGACGTTCACGCTCGACCCCTCGCACGCCGACCTGTACACGGTCGAGGGGCTGCGCCGGCTCGCCGCGCATCTGCGGCCCGGGGGAGTCTTCGCCCTGTGGTCGGACGACCCGCCCGAGGAGTCGTTCGTCGAGGCCCTGCGCGCGGTCTTCGCGCACGTCGAGGGGCACACCGTCGCCTTC
>NCEJ01000243.1 GCA_002280615.1 Micrococcales bacterium 32-70-13
CGCCGCCTGCAGGAGCAGGTGCACATCATCGGTGCGGGCCTCCTCGGCACGAGCATCGGCCTCGCCCTGAGCGAGAAGGGCGTCGACGTGACGCTCGCCGATCAGTCGCCGACGGCCGTGCGGCTCGCGGTGGACTACGGGGCGGGCCGCGCTCCGCGCGCCGACGACCGACCCGGCCTCGTCGTGGTCGCGGTGCCGCCGGATGTCACGGCGGCGACGGTCGCGCAGGCGCTGGCCGAGCATCCCGATGCCATCGTCACCGATGTCGCGAGCGTGAAGGGCAGCGTGCTCGCCGAGCTACACGCGCTCGGCGCCGACGTCAGCCGCTACCTCGGCTCGCACCCCATGGCGGGTCGCGAACGCGGCGGGCCGATCTCGGCACGCGCCGACCTCTTCCTCGGCCGGCCGTGGGTGCTCGCCGGGCACGACGGCATCAGCTACCGCCGCGCGGGTGCGATCGAAGACCTCATCCTCGACGTCGGCGCCGTGCCGATCGAGATGAGCGTCGACGAGCACGACCGCTCGGTCGCGATGGTCAGCCACGTTCCGCAGCTCGTCGCGAGCGCCATGGCGGCGCGGCTGCGCACGGCCTCGAACGGCGCCGTCGGTCTCGCCGGGCAGGGCGTGCGCGATGTCACGCGCATCGCCTCGAGCGACCCGGGGCTGTGGGTGCAGATCCTCTCCGCGAACGCGGCGCCCGTCGCCGAGATCCTGCGCGGCGTGCGCGACGACGTGGATGCCCTCCTCGCCGCCCTCGCCGACCCCGAGGCGCCCGGCTCGCGCCGTGCCCTCGCCGAGCTCATCGCCGCCGGCAACGCCGGAGTCGCCCGCATCCCCGGCAAGCACGGCGACGACCGCCGCTTCGCGCAGCTCGTCGTCATGATCGACGACACCCCGGGCCAGCTCGCGCGCCTGCTCACCGAGATCGGCGAGCTCGGCATCAACATGGAAGACCTGCGGCTCGAGCACTCGCCCGGTGCCCCCATCGGCTTCGCCGAGGTCTCGGTGCTGCCCGAGGTCGAGCAGCGGCTCATCGACGAGCTCTCGGCGCGCGGCTGGCGCATCGCGGGCGCGAGCTGAGCATCCACCCCTCACACCCTCGAAAGGACCTTCCGTGAGCGACATCATCGTGGCCGTCGACGGCCCCGCCGGCAGCGGCAAGTCGAGCGTGAGCCGCGAGGCC
>NCEJ01000244.1 GCA_002280615.1 Micrococcales bacterium 32-70-13
ACGTGCCGGCGGGCGGCCGAGACGACGTCGCCGAGCACCGCCGATGCCGTCTGGATGCCCCCCGCGCCGGCCCCGTAGAACATGAGCGGCCCGGCCGCCTCGGCCTCGACGAACACGGCGTTGTTGGCGCCGTGAACCGCGGCCAGCGGGTGGGTGAGCGGGATCAGCGCGGGGTGCACGCGCGCACTCACGCCATCGGCCCCGGTCGCGGGGTCGGTGAGCCGCTCGCAAATGGCGAGCAGCTTCACGACGTAGCCGGCCTTGCGCGCCGCGACGACCTGCTCGAGCGTCACCTCGGTGATGCCCTCGCGGTACACCGCGTCGGCCGGGACGAGCGTGTGGAAGGCGAGGCTCGCGAGGATCGCGGCCTTCTGGGCCGCGTCGTAGCCGCCGACGTCGGCGGTGGGGTCGGCCTCGGCGTACCCGAGCGCGGTGGCCGTGGCCAGTGCCTCCTCCATCGACTCGCCGTGGGCATCCATGCGATCGAGGATGAAGTTGGTGGTGCCGTTGACGATGCCCATGATGCGCGTGACGCGGTCGCCCGCGAGCGAGTCGCGCAGGGGGCGGATGATCGGGATGGCCCCGCCGACGGCGGCCTCGTAGTACAGCTGCGCGCCGACCTGCTCGGCCGCCTCGAAGAGCTCGGGGCCGTGCGTGGCGAGCAGCGCCTTGTTGGCGGTGATGACGTCGGCGCCCGAGGAGAGCGCCTGCAGGATGAGCGTGCGCGCGGGCTCGAGGCCGCCCATGAGCTCGACGACGATGTCGGCGCCCGTGATGAGCGACTCGGCGTCGGTCGTCAGCAGCTCGCGCGGGATCTCGGTGTCGCGCGGCGCGTCGAGGCTGCGCACGGCCACGCCGGCGAGCTCGATGCCGGCGCCGATGCGCGCGGCGAGCTCGTCGCGGTGCGTCAGCAACTGGTGCGCCACCTGGGCTCCCACGCTGCCGGCACCCAGCAGGGCGACGCGGAGGTTGCGGTATTCGATCACGGGGTCTCTCCTTGGGGGTTCGCCAGCACATCGCGGCGCAGCAGGTCGGCCTCGGTCTCGCCGCGCACGATGACGCGGGCGGCCCCATCGCGCACGGCGACGACCGCCGGGCGGGCGAGGTAGTTGTAGTTGCTCGAGAGCGAGAAGCAGTAGGCGCCCGTCGCGGGCACGGCGACGAGGTCGCCCGGCG
>NCEJ01000245.1 GCA_002280615.1 Micrococcales bacterium 32-70-13
GTGTGCCCGCCCCACCTCGCCTACGGCCCCGCGGGCGGCGGGCATCGCCTCTCGGGCAAGACGCTCGTCTTCGTCATCGACCTGCTCGGCGTCTCCTAGACGACCGTCCTCCCGGCGCCGGGCCGGTAGCCTGGGCCGGTGAAGACTTTCGACGCGCTCTTCGATGAGCTGAGCGAGAAGGCGCGCCTGCGCCCCGAGGGCTCGGGCACCGTCGCGCAGCTCGATGCGGGCATCCATGCGATCGGCAAGAAGATCGTCGAGGAGGCCGCCGAGGTGTGGATGGCCGCCGAGTACGAGAGCGACGAGGCGACGGCCGAGGAGGTCTCGCAGCTGCTGTACCACCTGCAGGTGCTGCTCGTCGCGAAGGGCCTCACGCTCGACGACGTCTACAAGCACCTCTAGACCACTGCGCGACCCGGCACGGGTGCGCCATCACCGAAGAGACCAGACCATGCTGAGAATCGCGGTACCCAACAAGGGTTCGCTCTCCGAGACCGCCGTCGAGATGCTCGTCGAGGCGGGCTACGCCGGGCGGCGCGACCCGCGCGCGCTCACGGTCGCCGACCCGCGCAACGGCGTCGAGTTCTTCTACCTGCGGCCCCGCGACATCGCGACCTACGTCGGCTCGGGCGCGCTCGATGTCGGCATCACCGGCCGCGACCTGCTGCTCGATTCGGGGTCGGCCGCCGTCGAGATCCAGCCGCTCGACTTCGGCGACTCGACCTTCCGCTTCGCGGCCCCTCCCGGCACCGTGTCGACGCTCGCCGACCTCGCGGGCGTGCGCGTGGCCACGAGCTACCCAGGCCTCGTGGGGGGCTTCCTCGCCCAGCACGGCATCACGGCCCAGCTCATCCGCCTCGACGGCGCCGTCGAATCGGCGGTTCGACTCGGGGTGGCGGATGCCGTGGCCGACGTCGTCTCGACCGGCTCGACCCTGCGCGCCCAGGGGCTCGAGATCGTCGGCCCCGTGATCCTCGAATCGACGGCCGTGCTGATCAGCGCCCAGCCGACCGTCTCACCGCTCGCCGACGGCTCGTGGGTCGCGGTGCGGGCGATGGTGCCGCGCGATGAGACGAACCACGTGATGGACGCGCTCTACGACCTCGGCGCCCGCGCCATCCTCGTCAGCTCGATCCACGCCGCCCGCATCTGATGGCCGTCTCCGTCCGGGTCATTCCCTGCCTCGACGTCGCGGCCGGCCGCGTGGTCAAGGGGGTCAACTTCCTCGACCTGCGCGATGCCGGCGACCCCATCGAGCTCGCCCGCACCTACTACGAGCAGGACGCCGACGAGATCACGTTCCTCGACGTCAAGGCCACGGTCGACAATCGCGAGACGATGTTCGACCTCGTGCAGGCCACGGCAGAGCAGGTCTTCATCCCGCTCACCGTCGGGGGAGGGGTGCGGACGGTCGACGACGTCGCGCGGCTCCTCGCCCACGGGGCCGACAAGATCGGCGTCAACAGTGCGGCCATCCGACGGCCCGACCTGATCGGCGAGATCGCCGACCGCTTCGGCGCCCAGGTGTGCGTGCTCTCGCTCGACGTCACGCGCGACGCCGCGGCACCGAGCGGTTTCGTCGTCACGACCCACGGCGGCCGCGAGCGCACCGAGATCGATGCCGTGGCGTGGGCGTGCGAGGCGATCGAGCGCGGCGCGGGCGAGCTGCTCGTGAACTCGATCGATGCCGACGGCACCAAGACGGGGTTCGACCTCGAGCTCATCGCGGCCGTCGCGGCCATCTCGACGGTGCCCGTCATCGCCTCGGGCGGCGCGGGGGCGCTCGAGCACTTCGCGCCCGCGGTCGCTGCGGGTGCGCACGCCGTGCTGGCCGCGAGCGTGTTCCACAACGCCGAGCTCACGGTCGGCCAGGTCAAGGATGCGCTGCGCGCAGAGGGGATGAGCGTGCGATGAGCGAGCTCGACATGACGGCGGTCCTCGATGACGGCGGTCCTCGACCGGGTGCGGTTCGACACGGCGGGCCTTCTGCCCGCGGTGATCCAGCAGCACGACTCGCGCGAGGTGCTCATGGTCGGCTGGATGGACGCCGAGGCGCTGCGCCGCACTCTCACCGAGGGGCGCGTCACCTTCTGGAGCCGCTCGCGGCAGGAGTACTGGCGCAAGGGCGACACGAGCGGCCACGTGCAGTACGTGCGCGGCGCCGCGCTCGACTGCGACGGCGACACACTGCTCGTGCAGGTGGAGCAGATCGGCGTCGCGTGCCACACCGGGGCGCGCTCGTGCTTCGACGTCGACCCGCTCGACCCGGCGATCGGCGCGGCGGCGTGACGACGACGACTCGCGAGGAGTTCGCGCGGCAGCTGCGCGAGGCGCGCGTCGTGCCGGTCATCCGCACCCTCTTCGCCGACGCACTCACGCCCGTCGGGCTCTACCGCTCGCTCGCGGAGGGGCGCACGGGCACGTTCCTGCTCGAATCGGCCGAGCAGGGCGGCATCTGGTCGCGCTACTCGTTCGTCGGCGTGCGCTCCTTCGGGGTGCTCACCGAGCGCGACGGCGCGGCAGTGTGGATCCCGGACTCGCTGGATGCCGAGCGCGCCTTCGGCGGCACCCTGCCCGCCACGACCCTCGCGGCCCTCGACGCGCTCTACGCGCGGTGGCGCAGCCCCGAGAACCCCGAGCACCCGCCGCTCACGGGCGGGCTCGTCGGCTTCATCGGCTGGGACGCCGTGCGGCAGGTCGAGCACCTGCCCGACGCACCCCCGAGCGACTTCCCGTGCCCCGAGCTCGCGATGGCGTTCGTGAGCGAGCTGATCGTCATGGACCACCGCCAGGGCACCGTCTCGCT
>NCEJ01000086.1 GCA_002280615.1 Micrococcales bacterium 32-70-13
CACGGGCAGCACGAGCGGGATGAAGGCGTAGCCGCGGCCGAACTGGCTCCACACGGTGTCGTCGGGGAAGAGCGCGGGGTCGATGATGCTGAGCGTGCCCACGACGAGCACGCCCGCGAGCTCGAACGCGATCGCGATGACGGCGACGCGGAACCACACCGTGCCGCGCGCGATGAGCGCGACGGTCGCGAGCACGTACACGGTGGCGGCGAGTGCCGAGAGGGAGTAGGCGACGGGGGCCTCGTCGAACTTGGTGGCGATCTGGTACGCCGAGCGTCCGATCGCGGCCAGGGCCAGGATGCCGTAGACGGCGATCAGCACGCGGCCGATGCCGGCGCTCGTCGGGCGGGGTTCGTCGCTCATCGTGCTCAGCCTAGGTCAGGCCGGCTGGGAGGGGATCGCGCCCATGAGCGCCCGCAGGAACCGCCGGGCGATGAGGATGCGCGCGAGCAGCAGCACCGGCAGCAGGGGCCAGCCCCACCAGGTGGCGGGCCGCGCGAAGCTGCGCACCGTCAGCCACACGGAGCCGTCGGCGGTCTGCTCGAGCGTGAACGCCTCTTCGCCCGAGAACGGATGCCCGGGCAGGGTTCCGACCGCGTACATGACCCGCTGCTCGGCCTGCTCGAGCAGCACGACACGGCCCGGCAGCGGCAGCCACAAAGACCGCCCCACCTCGAGGCCCACGACGACGATGTCGCCCGGGCGCAGGTGCCGCGCGCCGCTCGCGGTATAGACCTCGTCGGCCGTGCCGAACTGGGCGGGCTCGACCGGGTCGCCCCCGGCGTCGAACTCGACGTGGCTGTAGGTGAGCTCGGCATCCCCCGCCGTCACGGGCGTGATGCGCACGCCCATGCCGGCACCGCGGTAGACGCCGCCCGTGAGCAGCTCGTCGACCGCGTGGGCCCAGCGCTCGTCGCCGTGGCCGATGCGGCCCCGCTGCTCGAGCGGGCGGTACCCCGGCGGCGGGTAGGAGGGGGAACCCGCCGCCGTGACCCGAGAACTGCATCGGGTCCATCCACGGCGCGTGCTCGAGAACGTGGTTGTCGAGGATCGGGAAGCGCAGTCCGACGAGGTAGCTCGACGCACCGAACTCGCGCACCGTGCGCTTCTTGCGCTCGATCCACACGTCGTTGTGGGCCGAGGTGCCGGGCAGCGCGCAGTGGAACAGCCGCTGCTCGCCCAGGGCGATGTCGATCGTGATCGCCTGGCCCCGCTCGAGGGCGCGCTCGCGCAGGCGTGCGCCGAGCATCCACGCGTGCTCATGGCTGAACTCGGTGAACTGCAGGCGCTCCTCCTGCGCGACGACCTCGGCGATGAGGGCGTCGAGCTCGGCGCGGGTGCGCTCGGTCACTTCTTGTCTTTCGCCTTCTCGACGTCGCCCGAGAGCGCGGCGATGAATGCCTCCTGCGGAACCTCGACGCGGCCCACCATCTTCATGCGCTTCTTGCCCTCCTTCTGCTTCTCGAGCAGCTTGCGCTTGCGGGTGATGTCACCGCCGTAGCACTTGGCGAGCACGTCTTTGCGCATGGCGCTGATCGACTCGCGCGCGATGATGCGCGCGCCGATCGCGGCCTGGATGGGCACCTCGAACTGCTGGCGCGGGATGAGCTTCTTCAGCCGCTCGGTCATGAGCACGCCGTAGGCGTAGGCCTTCTCGCGGTGCACGATCGCGCTGAACGCGTCGACCGCCTCGCCCTGCAGGAGGATGTCGACCTTGACGAGGTCGGCCTCCTGATCGCCCGCGGGCTCGTAGTCGAGGCTCGCGTAGCCGGCCGTCTTGCTCTTGAGCTGGTCGAAGAAGTCGAACACGATCTCGCCGAGCGGCATCGTGTACTTGATCTCGACGCGATCCTCACCGAGGTAGTCCATGCCGATGAGCGAGCCGCGGCGGCTCTGGCAGAGCTCCATGATCGTGCCGACGTAATCCTTCGGCGCCAGGATCGCCGCGCGCACCATAGGCTCGCTCACCGCGGCGATCTTCGCGCCGGTCGGGAACTCGCTCGGGTTCGTGACCGTGAACTGCTTCTTGTCATCGGTCGTCACCTCGTACGTCACGCTCGGCGCCGTCGAGATGAGATCGAGGCCGAACTCGCGCTCGAGACGCTCGGTCACGATCTCGAGGTGCAGCAGCCCCAGGAACCCGCAGCGGAAGCCGAAACCGAGCGCGACCGAGGTCTCGGGCTCGTAGTTGAGGCTCGCGTCAGAGAGCTTGAGCTTGTCGAGCGCCTCGCGCAGCACCGGGTAATCGCTGCCGTCGATCGGGTACAGCCCCGAGAACACCATCGGCTTCGGGTCGGTGTAGCCGGCGAGCGCGGTCGACGCCGGCTTCTGCGCGTTCGTGACGGTGTCGCCGACCTTCGACTGGCGCACGTCTTTCACGCCCGTGATGAGGTACCCCACCTCGCCCACGCCGAGTCCCTTGCTGGGGGTCGGCTCGGGCGCGCTCACGCCGATCTCGAGCAGCTCGTGCGTGGCCCGCGTCGACATCATCTGGATGCGCTCGCGCGGGCTGAGCCGGCCATCCACCATGCGCACATACGTGACGACGCCGCGGTACGAGTCGTAGACCGAGTCGAAGATCATCGCCCGGGCGGGGGCGTCGGGGTCGCCCTGCGGCGCGGGGATCTGCCGAACGACCTCGTCGAGCAGCCCCTCGACCCCCATGCCCGTCTTGCCGCTCACGCGCAGCACCTGGTCGGGGTCTCCGCCGATGAGGCCCGCGAGCTCTTTCGCATACTTCTCGGGGTCGGCCGCCGGCAGATCGATCTTGTTGAGCACGGGGATGATCGTCAGATCGTTCTCGAGCGCCAGGTACAGGTTCGCCAGGGTCTGGGCCTCGATGCCCTGCGCCGCATCGACGAGCAGGATCGCGCCCTCGCACGCGGCGAGCGAGCGGCTGACCTCGTAGGTGAAGTCGACGTGCCCGGGGGTGTCGATCATGTTGAGCGCGTAGGTGACGGGCTTGCCGCCCTCCTCGGGAGCGAGGGCCCAGGGCATCCGCACCGCCTGGCTCTTGATGGTGATGCCGCGCTCGCGCTCGATGTCCATGCGGTCGAGGTACTGCGCACGCATGTCGCGGTCGCTGACGACGCCCGTGATGCCGAGCATGCGGTCGGCGAGGGTCGACTTGCCGTGGTCGATGTGCGCGATGATGCAGAAGTTGCGGATCAGCGTCGGGTCGGTCGCGGCGGGGGCGAGCGGCGTGAGGGCGCGAGGAGACATTTGGTGACATTCTCCCATGCGGCCGGGCGGGCTGCAGACCGCTGAGTGGCCGAGCGCGCACCGCACCTGGTAACGTAAGCGGTTGGCTTGCGTGTCAGAAAGCCCTCTCTCTTTCGACACGGAATGCGGCTGGGAATTTCGCCGCGATGCTCGCATCGCACCGGCACCCCACCCCGGCCGCACAAACACACCGTTCCTCTCGAAGAAAGCATCCACGTGGCAAACATCAAGTCGCAGATCAAGCGCATCAAGACCAACCTCAAGGCGCAGGAGCGCAACAAGGCCGTCAAGAGCGAGCTCAAGACCGCCATCCGTCGCACCAACGAGGCCGTCGCCTCGGGCGACAAGGCCGCCGCCGAGGCCGCCCTCAAGACGGCGACCAAGAAGCTCGACAAGGCCGTGAGCAAGGGCGTCATCCACGAGAACCAGGCGGCGAACCGCAAGTCGTCGATCTCGAAGAAGGTCTCGCGCTGCGCGCCCTTGACGGCCGCGTCGGTCTCGGCGGCCATGAGGATGGCGCGGCCGAGCCCCTCCTCCGTCCAGCCCTGCAGGTCGCGGCGCGCGCGGTCGACCTGCCAGGGTGCGAGGCCGAGCTGCGAGGCGACCTGGCCGCCCGAGCCGCGGGTTCCGCCGACCTTCGCCATCGTGCGCAGCTTCATCGCGAACGCGGCGACCATCGGCACGGGGTCGGCGCCCGTCGCGAGCGCGTGCCGCAGCAGGCCGAGGGCCTCGCCGTGCTGGCCCGCGATGGCGGCATCGGCGACGGCGAACGAGTTGACCTCGACACGGCCGCCGTAGTACTTCTGCACCGTCTGCTCGGTGATCTCGCTGTCGGTGTCGGCGAGCAGCTGCTGGCACGCGCCGGCGAGCTCGGCGAGGTCGTCGGTGAAGGCGCTCACGAGCGCGCGCAGCGCGGCGGGCGCGATCGGGCGGCCCGCGTGCCGGAACTCGGCGGCGGCGAAGTCGGCGCGGTCGCTGTCGCGCGTGAGCGCGGCGCACACGATCTCGATGCCCCCGCCCGTGCCCTGCCGGATGGCGTCGAGCAGCTTTTTGCCACGCACTCCCCCGCCGTGGCGGATGAGCACGACGACCTCGTCGGCGGGCGCCGCGATGTATTCGAGGGCCTCCTCGAGGAAGGCGTCGTTCATGGTCGCCGCGGCGTCGACGCGCAGCAGCCGCGGCTCGCCGAAGAGCGAGGGGCTCGCGAGGGTGATGAGCTCGCCGGGCGCGTAGGCGTCGGCGCGCAGGTCGTGCACCTCGAGGCTCGGGTCCTGCTCGCGCAGGGCATCCCGCAGCAGGCGGCTCGCCCGCTCGGCCAGGAAGTCTTCGGGCCCCGAGACGAGGATCACCGGTGCCGCGCGGATCTGGTGCCACGCAAGCTGCGGGATGCTCGCCGCGGCCCGCGCGGACCCCGCCGGTTTCTTCGCCGCTGCCATGGGGCCAGCCTACCGAGGCGCGCCGACGCCGCCGCGCTCCGTCCAGAGCTGCAGCGCGCTCGACCCGGACCCGGCGGGCGCGAGGAGCGCGAGCCCGTGCACGTCGCTGCGCACGACGGTCGACCCAGCCGACTCGAGCAGTGCGAGGAGCGCCGGCGCCGGGTGCCCGTAGGTGTTGTCGGCCCCGACGCCGATGAGCGCGATCGGGGCGCCGAGCTCGGTGTAGAGCGCGTCGTACTGGTCGGCGGAGCCATGGTGGCTCACCTTGACGACGTCGACGGGCGCGAGGGTGCCCGTGGCGGCGAGCCGGCGCTGGGCATCCGCCCCCAGATCGCCGAGAGCGAGCATGCTGGGGCAGTCGCCGCACCCGGGCGCCCCGCGCAGCGCGAGCACGATGCTCGCGTCGTTGCCGGGCTCGACGCCGCGGTGAGCGGGCGGCCACAGCACGCGCCAGTCGTGCGCCCCGAGCCGACCGGAGCGGCCCTCGGCGACGGGATCGATGACAGCGCCGCCAGCGGCGAGGGCGGCGACGACCGCCTCATCCTGCTCCCGGCCGGTCGGGCCGACGAGCACGCGCTCGACGCGGCCGACGACCGCGGGCACGCCGCCCGCGTGGTCGAGGTCGAAGTGCGTGAGCACGAGCAGGTCGAGGCGATCGATACCGAGCGAACCGAGGCAGGCGTCGAGCAGCTCGGGCTCGGCGCCCGTGTCGATGAGCGCGACCTCGCCCGCGCTGCGCACGAGCACGGCGTCGCCCTGCCCGATGTCGCACTGCGCGACGACCCAGTCGCCCGGGCGGCCGAGACCCCGCAGCGCGGCGGTGCCCGCGGTCGCTCCCATGATGATGACGAGCACGGCGGCGGTCGCGAGGGCGAACCGACGCCGCAGCCGCGCGGTGCCGAGGCGAGCGGGAACCCCCGCCGCCGCGAGACCCGCGACCGTGAGCCCCGCGAGCAGCAGCGCACCGAGCACGCCCTCGGGCCACGGCAGCAGCGCGCCCGGCAGGCCCGCACACACGCGCGCGACGCCCGCGATCCAGGCCGCGGGCAGCCACGCGATACCCGCGACGAGCATGGCCAGCGGCGGGATGACCGGCGCGAGCAGGCACGCGACCATGCCCACGATCGTCGCGACGGGGGCAGCGGGCGCCGCGAGCACGTTCGCGACGACCCCGGTGAGCGGCACCTCGGGCGCGAGCAGGATGAGCACGGGCTGGCATGCGAGCTGCGCGCTCAGCGGCACGGCGATCGCGAGGGCCAGCCATCCGGGCAGCACGCGCCCGAGGAGGGCCGCGAGCGGTGCCGCGAGCACGAGCAGCGCGGCCGTCGCGAGCACCGAGAGCGCGAAGCCGTACTCGCGCGCGATCCAAGGGTCGAGCACGATGATGCCGAGCACCGCGAGACCGAGAACGGGCAGCCCACGCGCGGGGCGACCGCTCGCGAGGGCGAGCAGCACGACCGCGGCCATGACGGCCGCGCGCACGACGCTCGGCTCGGGCGTGACGAGCACGACGAAGCCGCCGAGCGCGGCCAGCGCGACGCCCACCCGCACGGGGCGCGGCCAGCGCGCGAGCGCTCCGAGACCGAGCACGAGCCCGACGACGATGGCGCAGTTCGCCCCCGACACCGCCGTCAGGTGGCTCAGCGCACTCGCCTTCATGGCCGCATCGAGGTCGTCGCTCACCGCCGTGGTGTCGCCGATCGCGAGGCCCGGCAGCAGCGCGGCGCCGTCGCCCGAGAACGGCGCCATGAGGGCGAGGAACCCCGCGCGCAGCCCGTCGGCGGCCCCGAGCAGGGGTGCCGCGGCCGCGGCCGGCTCGAGGCCGGTGACCGGCCGCACGAGCGCCACGCGATCGTCGCCCGCCTCGAGCGGGATGAGCCGCACGCGCCCCTCGAGCCGCGTGCCGAGCGGCAGTCGCTCGTCGAGCTCGAGGCCGAGCATCCGCACCGGAACCCTCACGGCGACCATCACCCCTGCCTCGTCCTCGACCGCAACGATGAGGGCGTCGGCGCTCACCCCTCCCCACCCGCCGAGGGCCGGCGCGCTCGTCGCGCGCGGCGGCACGACCGACTGCTCGAGCTCGAGCACGACCGGCACCGCCCCGCCCTCCTCGAGCGCCGGGGCGAGCACGGGCGGCGTGCGGGCGGGGGCAGCGAGCGCGACGGCCGCGGCGACGACCGCGATCGCCACGAGGCTCGGGATGCCCGCCGCGAGCACCGCGCTCCCCCGGGCCGCGCTGCCCCGGCGACGCACCACGGCGAGCGCGAGCCCGGCGCCCCCGAGCGCGGCGAGCGCGACGGGCAGCGCCGCGCTGGGAACGCCCACGAGCACGAGTGCGGCCACCCAGCCGGCGAGGGCGGGCAGGGCGAGCCGGGCATCCGCCGGGCGAACCGGATCGCCGGTCACACCGTCGCCCGGTCGCGCAGACCCTCGAGCGTGCGCTCGCCGATGCCGCTCACGGCCGTGAGCTCGTCGACGCTGCGAAACGGGCCGTTCGCGTCGCGCCAGGCGATGATGCGCGCGGCGATCGCCGGGCCGACGCCCGGCAGGGTCTCGAGCGCGACGGCATCGGCCGTGTTGAGGTTGACACGGCCGTCGGCCGCGGGGGCCGCACCGCCCGGCGCCGCGGGCGACGCCTCGCCGACGTGCGGCACGTGCAGCTGCTCGCCGTCGGCGACGACGCGCGCGAGGTTGACGCCTGCGAGGTCGGCGTCATCCGTGGGCCCACCGGCGGTCGCGATCGCATCGACGACGCGCGAGCCGAGCGGCAGCTCGACGATGCCGGGCTCGACGACGGCGCCGACGACGTGCAGCACGACGACCTCGACCGAGACGGGCACCGCGACCGAATCGTCGTCGTCGGTGGCGGGAGCACGCTCCGCCGCATCGACCACGACCGACTGCCCGCCGGGCGTCACGACCGCGCCGACGACGGCGGCCCCCACCCCGAGCAGGGCGAGCACGACGACACCGCCGAGCGCCGCCCGCACGCGCGGCGACCGCCGGGGCGGCCCCGACTGCCCGGGCGGACCCAGCGGTGCGGCGGGCTCGATCACCCGCGCAGGCTAGGCCCTCGCGCCGCTCGCCTGAGCAGGGCGAAGCGTCGCGCGGGAGCGCCTACTTGACGGTCGCGATGTTGACGACGCGCGGCGCGCGGGCGATGACCTGCGCGATCGCGCGGTCGCCGACGGCCCGCTTCACGGCCTCGGAGGCCAGGGCGAGCGCCTCGAGCTCGTCGTTGCCGATCGTCGGGCTCACCTCGAGCTTGTCGCGCACCTTGCCGTCGACCTGCACGATCGCCGTCACCGACTCCTCGATGAGCAGCAGCGGGTCGGCCTTGCGCCAGCCGGCGAACGCGACGAGCCCGTCGCGCCCGGCAGCGACATCGCGACGACCGAGGCGCTCCCACATGTCCTCCGCCGTGTAGGGCGCGAAGAGCGAGAGCGCAACGGCGACGACCTCGACGGCCTCGCGCACCGCGGGGTCGCCCGCACCGGGGCCGCTGTCGACGGCCTTGCGGATCGCGTTGACGAGCTCCATCGTGCGCGCGACGGCGACGTTGAACTTGAAGGCCTCGATGAGCCCCGGCACCTCGGCGAGGAACCGGTGCGTCACCCGGCGCAGGGCCTGGTCGCCGAGAGCCGGGTCGGCATCCACCGGCGACGACACCTCTCCCGAGAGCCGCCAGGCACGCGCGAGGAACTTCTGCGAGCCCGTCACCGACACGTCGCGCCAGTCGATGTCGTCCTCCGGCGGGCCCGCGAACGCCATCGTGAGCCGCACGGCGTCGACGCCGTAGCTGTCGAGCTCTTCGGTGAAGTAGACGAGGTTGCCCTTCGACTTCGACATCTTGGCGCCGTCGAGAATGACCATGCCCTGATTCAGCAGAGCGCTGAACGGCTCGGTGAAGCTCACGTAGCCGAGGTCGAACAGCACCTTCGTGATGAAGCGCGCGTAGAGCAGGTGCAGGATGGCGTGCTCGACGCCGCCGACGTACTGGTCGACGGGCGCCCACTTCTCGGCCTCGGCCGGGTCGAAGGCCTGCGTGCTGTC
>NCEJ01000246.1 GCA_002280615.1 Micrococcales bacterium 32-70-13
GGATGGGACGAGCAGCGTGGATCTTTTCGAGTATCAGGCCCGAGACCTCTTCGAGAAGCACGGTGTTCCCGTGCTGCAGGGCATCATCGCCGACACCCCCGAGGAGGCCCGTGCGGCCGCCGAGTCGATCGGCGGCGTGACGGTCGTCAAGGCGCAGGTCAAGGTCGGTGGCCGCGGCAAGGCCGGCGGCGTCAAGGTGGCCAAGACGGCGGATGACGCCGAGGCCGCGGCCCGCGACATCCTGGGCCTCGACATCAAGGGCCACGTCGTGAAGCGCGTAATGGTGGCGAAGGGTGCCGACATCACGGAGGAGTACTACTTCTCGGTGCTGCTCGACCGCGCCAACCGCAACTACCTCGCGCTGTGCAGCTACGAGGGCGGCATGGAGATCGAGCAGCTCGCCGAGGAGCGCCCCGAGGCGCTCGCGCGCGTCGCGGTCGACCCCGCCGTGGGCATCACGCTCGAGAAGGCTCGCGAGATCGCGGTCGCCGCGAAGTTCCCGGCCGAGCTCGTCGACAAGGTCGCCCCCGTGTTCGTCGCCCTCTACGGCGTCTACGTCGCCGAAGACGCGACGCTCGTCGAGGTCAACCCGCTCGTGCTCACGGGCGCCGGCGACATCGTCGCGCTCGACGGCAAGGTGAGCCTCGACGAGAACGCCGGCTTCCGGCAGCCCGGCCACGAGGCCCTCGAAGACAAGGATGCTGCTGACCCGCTCGAGGCGAAGGCCAAGCAGCACGACCTCAACTACGTGAAGCTCGACGGCGAGGTCGGCGTCATCGGCAACGGTGCCGGGCTCGTCATGTCGACGCTCGACGTCGTCGCCTACGCAGGCGAGAACCACGGGGGCGTGAAGCCCGCGAACTTCCTCGACATCGGCGGTGGTGCCTCGGCCGAGGTCATGGCCGCGGGTCTCGACGTGATTCTCGGCGACCCGCAGGTCAAGAGCGTCTTCGTCAACGTCTTCGGCGGCATCACCTCGTGCGTGGCGGTCGCCAACGGCATCGTCGCGGCGCTCGAGATGCTCGGCGACGCCGCGACCAAGCCGCTCGTGGTGCGACTCGACGGCAACCAGGTCGACGAGGGCCGGGCGATCCTCGCCGCGGCCGCGCACCCGCTCGTCACGCTCGCCACGACCATGGACGACGGCGCCGACAAG
>NCEJ01000087.1 GCA_002280615.1 Micrococcales bacterium 32-70-13
GTCGCGCACGACCTGCTCGACATCGTTCGCGAGGTAGAAGCGGCGCTCGGTCTCGACGACGTACTGGAACTGCGAGACGACATCGCGGTACTCGCGGTACAGGGCGAGCTCGACCTCGCGGTCGTAGTCGTCGAATTCTTCGTCGTCCATGGCGTGTCGAGTCTAGACCGTCGCGCCGGGGGCGTCGTCGAGACCGTCGAGGAGGGAGGGCGCCCGCAGCCAGGTGACCCGGTGCCGCGGTGAGGCGCCGTGCTCGGCGACTGCGGCCAGATGATCAGGACTGCCGTAGCCCTTGTTGCCGTTCCAGCCGTACACCGGCCACCGATCGTGATCGGCCACCATGAGGGCGTCGCGGTGCTGCTTCGCCACGACCGAGGCGCCCGCCACCGAGGCGCAGTCGCGGTCGGCCTTGACGCGGGTCAGGATGCGCGGGGGCGAGCTCAGCGCGGGCGTCAGCCAGTCGTGGCTGCCGTCGAGCAGCACCGTCGCCGCGGCGACATCGACGCCCGCCGCGTGCAGGGCGATGAGCCCGCGCCGCGCGGCCATGCCGAGCGCCGCGACGATGCCGTGCTCGTCGATCTCGGCCGGCTCGGCCTCCCCGACCGCGACCGCGGCGGCCCAGGAGTGCACGAGGGGCTCGACCTCGGCCCGCCGGGCCGGGCTGAGCAGCTTGCTGTCGCGCAGGCGGACGGGCGGAGCATCCACCCCCGGGAGGATCGCGCACACGCCCACAGCGACGACGCCGGCGATGGCCCCGCGGCCCACCTCATCGACGCCGATCACGACGGGGGCGCCGGCGGCGAAGAACGACTGCTCGAGCTCGAGCGTGGGTGCGGCGCTCATCGGGCCGTTCTCACGGGGTGGGGCTCACTCGGCGCGCTCGACTCCGTCGAAGACGATCGGGTAGCTGTCGATCCACTGCCAGCGATCGATGGGCCAGCTGATCACGAAGGCGCGGCCGACGACGTCGTCGATCGGCACGACCCCGTTGAAGCGCGAGTCGGAGGAGTCGTAGCGGTTGTCGCCCATGACCCAGAGGGTGCCCTCGGGCACGTCCTCCTGGAAGTCCTGCCCCGCGACGTCGGTCGTGTCGGCCGGCAGCAGCACGTACGGCTCGTCGAGCGGCACCCCGTTGATGCTGAGCTGGCCCAGGTCGTTGCAGCACACGATGCGGTCGCCCGGCAGCCCGATGACGCGCTTGACGAGGTGCTCGTCGCTGTCGGAGGTGCTGAGCCCGATGAGCGAGAGCACCCAGTCGCCCGCGGCGGCGAGGGGCGGTTGCACGGGCTCGACGCGCGGCGGCAGCCATCCGCCCGGGTCGCGGAAGACGACGACGTCGCCCCGCTCGATCGGCACGACGTCGGGTACGAGCTGGTTGACGATGATGCGGTCGTTCACGAGCAGGGTCTGCTGCATCGACTCGGAGGGGATGTAGAACGAGCGGATCAGGAACGTCTTGATGAGGAAGGAGATGACGAGCGCGGCGACCACGATGACCAGAACGTCGCGCAGGAAGAGCAGCACGCTGCGCTGACGGCTCGTGGTGCGGCCCGGCGATGCCGCCGCGGTGGATGCTCCGCTGGCGGCGGGCGCGTTGTGCTCAGTCATGACTCCCCAGGTGCTCCCCGCCAGTCTAGGCGGCTGCGATGTGGTCGATCACGGGCGAGTGCACGGGGAAGGTGCGCTCGACACCCACCTGGAAGCTGACCTTGCGCACGGTGAAGGTCTCGCGGATGCCCTCGTTCGAGCGGCCGATGACGACGCCCTGGAACACCTGGATACGCGAGCGGCTGCCCTCGACGATGTTCACGTGCACCTTGACGGTGTCACCGGGGCGGAACTCGGGGATGTCGGTGCGCAGCGAGGCGGCGTCGACGTGGTCGAGGATGTGCATGGTGTTTCGCTCTCTGCAACCGCCACAGGTCGATCGCGGCTTCGGGGATATTCGAAGGTTTGCGCGGCACTCGCAGATCCACGGCTCCCCTGTGGCAGAACCGTGCCGAGGCACAAAGAGAAATGATGCCACATTGTGCGGCCGCGGCCCAATCAGTGGAAGGATAGGGGCTCAAGCACGACGGTCGTCGGGGGACGATCCTGGGGGGTACACCATGAATGCACAACCAGCGCTGGCGACCGACAAGGTCGTCATGCGAACCGAGCCGGTGCAGCAGCGCAGCGCCGAGCGCATCACGCTGCTGCTCGACTCGCCGCCCGCAACATGGAGCGCTACCTCGAGCGCGTCTGGGAGGGGGTCGAGAACTCGCCGCCCGAGCCGTGGTCGTCGTTCGACGCGACGCTCGACGCGTTCATCGACATGACCCGCCACGAGCCGGGCTTCCGCGCCCTGCGCTTCGGCGACGTCATCGACCAGCGCTTCATCAGCCCCGAGCTCAGCAACAACGCGATCCTCGCCCGCGAGTTCGCGACGCAGGTCGGGCGCACCTACGACTTCGAGCCCGACGACGACATCGTCTTCCACCTCGAGGTCGCGATCGAGATCGCGAGCGGGCTGCTCACGCGGGCTTTCCAACTCGACAAGAATGGGGATGCGCGCTTCATCGAGGCGACGCGCGAGCTGTGCGGCACCTACCTGCGCACCCACATCCCCCTGCCGAGGACATGACGTGATCGAACTGCGAACGCCCGCCGAGATCGAGCAGATGCGACCGGCGGGCCGCTTCGTCGCGAGCGTTCTGCGGGCGACGAGCGCCGCCGCCGACGTCGGCGTGAACCTGCTCGACCTCGATGCTCTCGCGCACGAGATGATCCGCGCCGAGGGCGCGGAGAGCTGCTACATCGACTACCACCCCTCCTTCGGCGGCTCGCCTTTCGGCAAGGTGATCTGCACCTCGGTCAACGACGCCGCGCTGCACGGCCTGCCGCACGACTACCGGCTGCGTGACGGCGACCTGCTGTCGCTCGACTTCGCGGCCTCGGTCGACGGCTGGGTGTGCGACTCGGCCCTGTCGATCGTCGTCGGCACGCCGCGGCCCGACGACCTCGCGCTGATCGACCGCGTCGAGCGCGCGCTCGCGGCGGGCATCCGGCAGGCGACGGTCGGCAATCGCATGGGCGACATCTCGGCGGCCATCGGTGATGTCGCCGCCGACGCCGACTATCCGGTCAACCTCGACTTCGGCGGCCACGGGGTGGGGCGCACCATGCACGGCGACCCGCACGTGCCCAACGACGGCCGGCCGGGGCGCGGGCTCAAGCTGCGGGCCGGGCTCGTGATCGCGATCGAGCCGTGGTTCATCCCCGACACCGACGAGATCTACACCGACGCCGACGGCTGGACCCTGCGCAGCCGCACGGGCACGCGCGCCGCCCACGCCGAGCACACCGTCGCGATCACGGCCGACGGCCCGATCGTGCTCACCGCGCGCGACTGAACCCGCTGCTCTGCGTCGAGCGGCGCGCTCAGCGGCTCGGTGCGACCTGCTCTGCCGGTGCGGGAGCGCGTTCGTCGTCGTCGACCCCGTCGTCATCGGTGGACGCGCCCCGGCGCGAGCGGATCGTCGTGGAGACCATCGTCGCGAAGGCCGTGGCGGCGGCCGCGATGAGCAGCGGCCACAGCAGGTAGCCGAGGAAGAGCAGGTCGGGGCTCGACGAGATCGCGACGATCGCGATGACGAGCGCGAACTCGACGATGAGCAGCAGCTTCTCGCCGACCGTGAGCATGGGGGGCCGACGCAGCGAGACGGCGACGTGGTTGATGATGAGCGAGAGCGCGAGGCCGGGGAGCACGAACGAGCCCGTGATGAGGCTCTGCAGCGTGGGCAGGGCGCTGAGGTCGCCCGTGAGCTGCCAGTACCACGAGACGATGCCGGCGAGGCCGGCGAGCACGGCGACGAGCGGCTGCGACCAGAGCCACATGCGCTCGCCGGCGGTCATCGTTCCTCGATCAGGTCGGGCCGGATTGCGCGCGTGCGCTCGAGCTGCTGCTCGTGGCGCCAGGCGGCGACGGCACCGTGGTTGCCGCTCAGCAGCACCGGCGGCACCGCGAGACCGCGCCATTCGGCGGGCTTGGTGTAGCTCGGGTACTCGAGCAGGCCGGCTTCGTGGCTCTCTTCGGTGAGGCTCTCGGGGTTGCCCACGACGCCGGGCACGAGTCGGCCGATCGCCTCGATCATCGCCATCGTCGCCACCTCCCCGCCGTTGAGCACGTAGTCGCCGATGCTGAGCACGCGAACCTCCGTGCGCCCAGAGTAGTGGTCGACGACGCGCTGGTCGATGCCCTCGTAACGACCGCAGGCGAAGACGAGGTGCTCGCGCAGCGCGAGCTCGCGCGCCATCGACTGGGTGAACGGATGCCCGGCAGGGCTGGGAACGATGAGCACGCTGCCCGGGGTGATCAGCGCATCCAGCGCCTCGCCCCACGGTTCGGGCTTCATGACCATGCCCGCTCCCCCGCCGTAGGGGGTGTCGTCGACCGTGCGATGGCGGTCGTGCGCGTGATCGCGCAGGTCGTGCACACCGACGTCGATGACGCCCGCGGCGCGCGCGCGGCCGAGCAGCGACACGTCGAGCACCCCGAAGAACTCGGGGAAGATCGTGACGATGTCGAGGCGCACGCTGTGCAGTCTAGGCAGAGGGGGTGACGTCGGCCTCGGGCTCGGCGGTCGGGTGCGCAGCGGCAGGCTCGTCGTCGGGCAGCTCTTCGAAGAGGCCCACGGGGGGCGTGATCGTGACGGTGCCCGCCGCGATGTCGACCGCGGGAACGATCGCGCTCACGAAGGGAACCAGCACCTCCCGCTCGCCGGCGCGGATGACGAGCAGGTCTTGCGCGGGGAAGTGCTCGACGCGGGCGACCGTGCCGACCTCGGCGCCGTCGCGCAGCGCGCGCAGGCCCACGAGCTGGAAGTCGTACCAGGCGTCGGGCTCATCGGGCTCGTCGGCATCCTGGTCGATCCAGAGGATCGCCTTGACAAGGCTCTCGGCCCCCGTGCGATCGGCGACGCCCTCGAAGAAGCCCACCGGCTGGCCGTTGTACCAGCGCAGCTCGGCGAGGGTCAGGGTCTTGCCGTGCCAGGGCGAGCTCGTCGGCACCTGGAGGGTGAAGACGGATCCGGGCGTGAAGCGCTTGTCGGGGTCGTCGGTGAACAGCTCGAGCTTGAGCGCGCCCTTGAGACCGTGAGCCTTCGTGAGTCGCCCGACCCTCAGCTGCTGAGGCGTCGTGCTCACAGCTGGTCGGTGTCGACGACGTCGACGCGCACGCGGCGCCCGTCGGCGAGCGACGAGATGACCGTGCGGAGGGCCTTGGCGGTGCGACCGCCGCGGCCGATCACGCGGCCGAGGTCCTCGGGGTGCACGCGCACCTCGAGGACCTCGCCGCGAGCGGAGCTCTGCGCGACCACGGCGACATCGTCCGGGTGATCGACGATCCCCTTGACGAGATGTTCGAGCGTGTCAGCGAGCACGTGCGTCAGGCCTTCTCAGCCTCGGCGTCGTCAGCGGCGGGAGCCTCAGCGGCGGCCTCCTCAGCAGGAGCCTCCTCCGCTGCGGCCTCGGCGGGAGCCTCGACAGCGGCCTCCTCGACGACCTCGGCGGGAGCCTCGGCGGCCTCCTCAGCAGCCGGGGCTTCCTCGGCCACGGGGGCCTTCTCGGCGGCGACGGGCTTCTCGGCCTTGGGCTTGAGCACCGGCTTCTTCTTCTCGTCCATGACGAACGCGGCCTTGGGCTCGGCGACCTTGACGGTGCTCTTGGCACCCTTCTCGCCCTTGAACATCCCCCAGTCGCCCGTGAGCTTGAGCAGCGCGAGCACCTGCGGGCTCGGCTGGGCGCCGACGCTCAGCCAGTACTGGGCGCGCTCGGAGTTGACCTCGATGACCGAGGGCTCCTCCGTGGGGTGGTACTTGCCGATCTCCTCGATCGCACGACCGTCGCGCTTGGTGCGCGAGTCGGCGACGACGATGCGGTAGTACGGTGCACGGATCTTGCCCATGCGCTTGAGGCGAATCTTGACAGCCACGTTTCTCCGAAGTGTGTGAAGGGGATGAGTTGCGACCGGCTGCGTGGGGCACACTCGGCGCGAAAGCTCGTGATGGATGCTCGCGCCGCCTGATTAGAGGGTCGGGCGCGCGAGCACTCGACCCCCCATTCTGGCAGATTTTCGACGGCTCCGCCGCCGCGCTCCCGCGATCGGGTTCAGCGGTGCCCGTCGCGCCAGCTGAGCCACTCGCGCACGGGCGCCATGTCGAACTCGGGGCCATCGAGCCCGAGCGTGAAGAGCGTCGCCCCGACGGCGTGCAGCTCGTCGGCCTGCTGCATCGTGCGATCGCGGATCTCGACCGAGACCTCGACCTCGCTCACGTCGCGACCGACCGCGGCCCCGTGCTCGGCGAGGATGCCGAGCTTGCGCTCGAGCGTCGGCACGTCGGCGAACGAGTGCCAGATGTCGGCGTGCTGGGCGACGATCCGCAGGGTCTTCTTCTCGCCGCCGCCCCCGATGAGGATGGGGATGTCGCGCGTGGGCGCGGGGTTGAGGCGCGACCAGCGATCGCGGATGATCGGCAGATTGTCGGCCAGGGCATCCAGCCGGCCACCGACGGTGCCGAACTCGTAGCCGTACTCGTCGTAGTCGCGCTCGAACCAGCCCGAGCCCGTGCCGAAGATGAACCGGCCCGTTCCGCCCTTGGCGCTGATGTGGTCGATCGTGCGCGCCATGTCGGCCTGCAGGTTGGCGTTGCGGTAGCTGTTGCAGTTGACGAGCGCGCCGAGCTCGGCGTGCGTGGTCTGCTCGGCGATCGCGGCGAGCATCGTCCACGACTCGAAGTGCTTGCCGTCGGGCTCGCCGTACAGCGGGAAGAAGTGGTCCCAGTTGAAGATCACGTCGACGCCGAGGGCGTCGAGCTCGGCGGCCGCGTCGCGGATGCGCTCGTAGGACGTGTGCTGGGGCCGCAGCTGCACGCCGAGGCGCACGGGTCGAATCGTCATGCCTCTCAGCCTACGGTCGCGGGCGCCGCGGCGGTGCGGGTCCAGGGGCTCGCGGCCTCGAGCTGCGCCGCGACGCCGAGCAGCAGCGCCTCCCCCGCACCATCGGGCGCCGGATGCGCCACGAGCTGCACGCTCAGCGGCACCTGCGCGCCATCGTGCCACCCGGCCGGAACCGCGGCGGCGGGCCACCCGAGCAGGTTCCACAGGGCCGCAAAGGGCGCGTAGCCGATGTTCGCGCGCAGGTTGGTGACCCAGCCGCGCCGGTGCCATCGGCGAGCGGCCCCGGCTGTGCGAGGCCCGGGGTGAGGATGACGTCGACGTCGGCCGTCGCCGCCTCGACCCGCGTGCGCAGGCGGTTCACGGGCCCAGGGCGCAACCCGCCGAGGCGCCGCAGCACGTGGCCCGCGCGAGCGTGGGCGCGCACGCGCGGCTCGAGGCGGCGCACGTCGAGCCCCTCGTGGGCGACGTCGTCGGCCACTCCCGCGAACCAGCGCGCGAGCACCGGCAGCGGGTCGGCCGGGTACGGGATCGTCAGCTCGACGACCTCGTGGCCGGCGGCCCGCAGGGTTTCGGCAGCACGATCGGCGGCCGCCTTCCACGCGGGGTCGAGTGTCGCCAGCGGGGTCGGGATGTCCGTGGCGAGCCCGATGCGCAGCGCGCGCGGCGCCGCCACCTCGGCGAGCGCCGGGCGGCCCGCCATGACCGCGAGCATGAGCGCGGCATCCTGCACCGTGGTCGCGAGCGGACCGTTCTCGCTCATGCCGAACCAGCTGTGGGCGCCCATGTCAGCGGGCACGAGCCCCGAGCCGGGTTTGAGCCCGACGAGCCCGCAGTTGGCGGCGGGGATGCGGATCGATCCCATGCCGTCGGCGGCGTGCGCGACGGCGACCATGCCGCCCGCGACCGCGGCGGCCGAGCCGCCTGAGGAGCCGCCCGAGGTGCGGTCCGGGTTGTGCGGGTTGCGGGTCGTGCCGTAGACGGAGTCGGTCGTGCCGAAGACGCACAGCTCGGGCACGCGCGTGATGCCGACGACGACCGCGCCCGCGGCGCGCAGCCGCGCGACGACCGCGTGGTCGGCCGGCTGCGACTCGGCGCTCGTCGCGGCGCTGCCCTCGCGCATCGGTTCACCCGCGACGGGGATGTTGTCTTTGATCGCGATGGGCACGCCCGCGAGCGGCAGCTGCTCGCCCGCGGCGACGCGCGCATCCACGTCGGCGGCCTCGGCCAGAGCGCGCTCGCCGCGCACGACCTGGAAGGCCCCGAGCGCGGGGTCGAGCGCAGCGATGCGGTCGAGGGCGGCGCGGGTCTCGGCGACGGCGGTCGTGGTGCCGGCGCGCACGGCGGCGGCGGTCTCCGCGGCGGTGAGGAGAGTCATGGCATCACCCTACGTCGCGCGCTCGGGGCGCGCGGGCCTCAGCGGCCGAGCAGCTTCTGGATGGTCGCGAGGTCCTCCGCGCTCGGCTGCGCGCCGGTCGCGGCACCCCCGCCGAGACCGAATCCGGCACCGGATGCGCCCGCCCCCGCCCCGGGCTTGAGCCCTTGCGCGCGAGCGGCCTCCTCGGCCGCGCGCTTGGCCGGGTTGCCCGACTTCGATGCGCCCTTGCCCTTCTTCTTGGCCGCCGCCTTGCGCGCCGTCGCGGCTCCCCCGCCCCCGCCCATGCCGGGCATGGGACCCATGCCGGGGATCTGCGGCATGCCGCCCTTCGCGACCGTCTTCATCATCTTCGCCGCCTGCTCGAAGCGCGTGACGAGCGAGTTGACCTCGGTGACGGTCGTGCCCGCGCCCTTCGCGATGCGCAGGCGCCGCGAACCGTTCAGCAGCTTGGGCAGGCGGCGCTCGGCGGGCGTCATCGACTGGATGATCGCCTCCGTGCGCACGAGCTCGCGCTCGTCGAAGTTGTCGAGCTGCTCGCGCATGCCGCGGGCGCCCGGCAGCATGCCGAGCATGCCCTTGAGCGAGCCCATCTGCTTGAGCTGCTGCATCTGGGCGAGGAAGTCCTCGAGCGTGAAGCTGTCGGTCGCGAACTTCTCGGCGGTCTTGCGTGCATCCTCCTCGTCGAAGGCCTTCTGCGCCTGCTCGATGAGGGTCAGGATGTCGCCGAGGTCGAGGATGCGGCTCGCCATGCGGTCGGGGTGGAAGGGCTCGAAGTCGTCGAGGCCCTCGCCCGTGCTCGCGAACATGATGGGGCGGCCCGTGATGCTCGCGACGCTGAGCGCGGCACCGCCGCGCGCGTCGCCATCCAGCTTCGAGAGCACGACGCCCGTGAAGTCGACGCCGTCTTGGAAGGCCTTCGCCGTCGCGACCGCGTCTTGCCCGATCATGGCGTCGATGACGAAGAGCACCTCGTCGGGGTCGACGGCCTTCCGGATGTCGGCGGCCTGCTTCATGAGCTCGGCATCGACGCCGAGGCTCGGGCGCGAACACGGCGACCCCGGCCTGCTCGGCCACGACCTGCAGCTGCTGCACGGCGTTGGGGCGCTGCAGGTCGGCGGCCACGAGCAGGGGCGTGTGGCCATCGGCCTTGAGCCACTTCGCGAGCTTGCCCGCGAGGGTCGTCTTCCCCGCGCCCTGGAGGCCCGCGAGCATGATGACGGTCGGCGGGGTCTTCGCGAACTCGAGGCGACGCTGCTGGCCGCCGAGGATCGTGATGAGCTCATCGTTGACGATCTGCACGACCTGCTGGGCGGGGTTGAGCGCCTTGTTGACCTCGTCGCCGAGCGCGCGCTCACGCACCGCCGCCGTGAAGTCTTTGACCACCGGCAGGGCCACATCGGCATCGAGCAGCGCGCGGCGGATCTCGCGCACGGTGCCGTCGACGTCGGCCGGGCTCAGCTTGCCCTTCGTGCGCAGGGCGGTGAAGGTCGCAGTGAGCCGGTCGGAGAGGGTGCCGAAGGTCGCCATAGTGGCCCCATTCTAGGCGGCGGGCTCTGGTTGACTGTGGGCACCGGCCCTCAGGAGGAACCATGCGACGCGCGATCTTCGGTCATGAACCCCAGGTGGATGCCGCCGCCTGGGTCGCCCCGACCGCGACCCTCATCGGGCAGGTGCGCATCCACCCGCGCGCATCGGTGTTCTACGGGGCGGTGCTGCGCGGCGACCGCGACCTCATCGAGCTCGGCGAGGGCTCGAACCTGCAGGACAACGTGACCGTGCATGGCGACCCGGGTAAGCCCACGATCGTCGGCCGCGGCGTGAGCGTCGGGCACGCCGCGGTGCTGCACGGCTGCACCGTCGACGACGACTGCCTCATCGGCATGAGCGCGACGGTGCTCAACGGCGCGGTCATCGGGCGCGAGTCGCTCGTCGCCGCGGGAGCGGTCGTGCTCGAGGGCACGATCGTGCCGCCCCGGTCGCTCGTGGCCGGCGTGCCCGCGAAGGTGCGACGCGAGCTGACCGACGACGAGGTGGCGGGCATCCGGCGCAACGCCGAGACGTACCTCATGCTCTCGGCGGAGCACCGCGCCCTCGACTAGACACCCGCGGCCCCAGATCTGGGGCAAAAGGGCGTTACGTCGACGCTGATACGCCGTTGTGGCCCAGATCTGGCTTGAAAAGGCGCGGTCAGGGAACCAGGCTCGCGGCGAAGACGTGGGGCGTGAAGCCCGTCAGGTCGGCGATGCCCTCGCCCTGACCGATGAGCTTGATCGGGATGCCCGTCTGCTGCTGAACGCGCAGCACGAAGCCGCCCTTGGCCGAGCCGTCGAGCTTCGTGACGACGAGCCCGGTCACCCCCGCGCTCTCGATGAACGCCTCGGCCTGCGCGAGGCCGTTCTGGCCCGTCGTGCCGTCG